>JACAAW010000243.1 GCA_013377115.1 Bacteroidota bacterium
CAATCGTAGTGATTGTTTTATCAGGAGATTTAATTGATGTTTACCATGATACCCTGAGGACGATTTATCATAAACTTGTAAATCGCTTCAAGAAAAAGAAGGAAGCTAAATAAAGCGAAGAAAATCCAGAATAAAAAAACTACAATTTTAGTTAACTTTAAAAGGAAATTTTATGGCAGCTAAATCATTATTGGCTGAAATAATTTTGTTTTTCAAATCCTCTTTAAAAGCAATAATTTTATTGTAAATAGTTTCATCTGCTACGCCTAAGATTTGTGCAGCTAAGATTCCCGCATTTTTAGCACCATCTAAAGCAACTGTAGCAACAGGAATACCTGCTGGCATTTGTAAAATAGATAACATAGAATCCCAGCCATCAATTGAATTTGAGGATTTTATTGGAACACCAATAACTGGCAAGCCTGTCATAGCTGCAATAACTCCTGGTAAATGCGCTGCGCCACCAGCGCCAGCAATAATAACTCTAACGCCACGAGAATGTGCAGTTTTCGAAAAATCAATTACTTTTTCTGGAGTTCTGTGAGCTGAAAGCGCATTAATTTCAAAAGGAATTTCCATTTCGTTTAAAAATTTTGCTGCTTCCTGCATAATTGGCATATCTGAAGTGCTGCCCATGATGATACTAACTTTTGGAGTCATAGTTTTAAGAAATTATTGATTTTTATTTTATTGCTTCAAAATTATAATGCAAAAATATACTATTTTTGAAATTCCTAAGGCAGAATCCAATATATTTGCAAATTATTCCAACCAATTTTGGTTAAGATTAATAATTATGAAAACAATTACAGTTAAAGACAAGCATTTCGCACTTTCTATTGATAGTTCCGAAATTTTGAAGTCAGTTGAACAGGTTGCCATTAAAATAAATAGTGATTATAAAAACGATATTCCATTATTTATTGTAATTTTAAATGGTTCTTTTATGTTTGCTGCCGACCTATTTAAAAAAATAGATATGCCTTGTGAGATTTCTTTTATGAAGCTTTCTTCATATCAAGGAATGGAAACATCGAATACAGTGAAAACCCTCATTGGTTTGAATGAAGAAATTAAAGGAAGAAAAGTAGTGATTGTTGAAGATATTATTGATACCGGTATCACTATTGAGAATTTAATTGAACAGATTAAAATTTACGAACCAGAAGATATTAAAATTGCAACTCTTTTGTTTAAGCCAAATGCTTTTCAAAAGGATTTTAAAATAGACTATATCGGCATAGAAATTCCTAATGATTTTATTGTTGGTTATGGTTTAGATTACGACGGCTTTGGAAGAAATTTAGCTGATATTTACAAAGTTGTTAGCTAATCAATTTTAAAATAATAATTCGAGTAATTAACTTTTAATTTTTTATTTTATGCTTAATATTGTGATATTTGGACCCCCAGGAGCAGGTAAGGGAACACATTCTATCAGAATAACTGAAAAATACAAAATGATGCATATCTCCACTGGAGATATTTTCCGCGAAAAAATTGCCAAACAAACTCCTCTTGGCATGGAAGCGAAAAGTTATATGGACCAAGGTCAGCTTGTTCCAGATGAATTAGTTGTTAAAGTTTTGGTTTCTGTTGTTGAAAGAAATCCTGATGTGAATGGGTTTATTTTTGATGGTTTTCCACGTACAATTAACCAAGCGCAAAAACTTGACGAAACTTTAAAAGAAAAAAATATTCCACTTGATTTAGTTTTATCTCTTGATGTTAACAAGGAAGAACTAATCAATAGATTAGTGAAAAGAGGCATTGATTCTGGTCGTTCTGATGATACTTTTGAAGTTATCAACCATCGTATTCAGGTTTATGAAAACCAAACACAACCTTTGCTCGAATATTATCAAAAGCAAAACAAAATTGAAACCGTTCACGGAATTGGTAGTATCGATGATATTTTTGCCGATATTTGCAAAGTCATAGACAAGCATATATAATTTAAATTTTTACTAATATTTCATACCATGTCATCGTCAAATTTTGTTGACTATGTTAAAATTTGTGGCCGTTCAGGAAAAGGTGGAGCTGGTTCAAAGCATTTATTTAGAGATAAAATAAATCCCAGTGGCGGACCTGATGGTGGCGATGGCGGTAGAGGTGGCCATGTTATTATTAAAGGCAACAAACAATTATGGACGCTGCTTCATTTAAAATTTATGCGTCACGTATTTGCTGAGCATGGCGAATGTGGAAGTAAATCCTTATCAACCGGAGCTAATGGAAAAGATGTTTATATTGAAGTTCCATTAGGCACTATTGCCAGAGATGCTGAAACTGGTGAAGTTGATTTCGAAATTACTGAAGATGGCGAAACAAGAATTTTATTACAAGGTGGCAGAGGAGGCCAAGGTAATGCACATTTTAAGTCTGCAACATTGCGAACCCCTCGATTTGCTCAACCAGGAGAAGATGGCATTGAAAGTTGGAAAATTCTAGAATTAAAAATATTAGCAGATGTTGGTTTGGTTGGATTTCCAAATGCGGGAAAATCGACTTTGTTATCGGTTATTTCATCAGCAAAACCAGAAATTGCGAATTACCCTTTCACAACATTGGTTCCTAATTTGGGAATTGTAAAATATTACGATTTTAAATCATTTATTGTTGCTGATATTCCTGGTATCATTGAAGGTGCGCATGAAGGAAAAGGTTTGGGATTGCGCTTCTTACGACATATTGAAAGAAATTCTATTCTGCTTTTTATGGTTCCTGCTGATTCTGATGATATCAAAAAGGAATATGAAATTCTACTCAATGAATTAAAAGAATTCAATCATGATTTGCTTGATAAAGAAAGAGTTTTGGCCATCACCAAAACCGATTTGATTGATGATGAATTAAAATCAATGATTGAAAAAGATTTACCAAATATTCCTTTGGTATTTATCTCTTCCCATACGCAACTGGGGCTAAAGGAGTTGAAAGATTTGCTATGGAAGAAGTTGAATAGCTAATTCTAGGTCAATTGTTAATTGATTCTTACTTTAAAAGTAATTATTTCCTGATTTTACCACACTTTGGAAATCCAAAAAGGTTAGTCAAAAAGATTTTTTACAAAAGGATGCTTTCCTAAAAAGTAATAAATTTTACTTTGTTCGTTTTTGCTTGATCAAAAAGAACCAAAAAATCAAGGCTTATTAC
>JACAAW010000244.1 GCA_013377115.1 Bacteroidota bacterium
TGAGGATTTCTCACTTCAAAAACTTCTTTCTTTTCGTATTGCAAAAGTTTGCCAACTTTATATCTCAAATTGGTATTGGTATTTTTATCCCCAATTACTTTTGAAGGATTTTGAACCCTTACCGAACCATGATCTGTTGTTAAAACAATTTTCACTTTTTTATGTGAAAGAAATTTGAAAATTTCGAAAAGTGGCGAATGCTCAAACCATGAAAGAGTAAGTGATCTGTAAGCAGATTCATCATCAGCCAACTCACGAATAACTTCCATTTCGGTTCTGGCGTGGGAAAGCATATCAACGAAATTATAAACAATCACGTTCACTTTATTCGACATTAAATTTGGCATATTTTCTACCAACTTCTTTCCAGCAGCAAGGGTTAGGATTTTATTGTAAGAATATTTGGTTTCTTTGTAGTTAAACCGGCTTAGTAATTTTCCAAAAAGTTCGCCTTCATATTGGTTTTTTGTTCCCTCGTCATCTTCGTTAAGCCATAATTGAGGATAGATTTTTTCTATTTCAGTAGGCATCAAACCAGCAAACATGGCATTTCTGGAATATTGTGTACAAGTTGGTAAAATACTAAAATAAACTCCGTCCTCTTCAACCCTGAAATATTCTTCCATTATCGGTTGCAAGGTTTTCCATTGGTCGTATCTGAGATTATCAATCACAATAACGAATGTTGATTCTTCAGTTGCCAATAGTGGAACTACTTTTTCTTTAAACAAAGTATGCGAAAGCAAAGGTCTATCCTCACTAGAAGTGTTTAACCAACTCAAATAATTATTTTCAACGTACTTACAGAATTGCGTATTCGCCTCAGCAATTTGAGCTGATAAAACTTCCATCATTCCTTGATCCTGAGATTTTTCAAGTTCCAAAACCCAATGAGTAAGCTTTTTGTAAATCTCTTGCCATTCATTATAATCAAGGCGTGAGGACAATTGCATGCCAATATTCCTAAATTCTTGCTGATAAGCAGAAGTCGTTTTTTCGCTAATGAGTTTTTTATTTTGAAGGTTTTTCTTCAAACAAAGTAATATCTGATTTGGATTAACAGGTTTAATTAAATAATCTGAAATATTAGAGCCAATGGCATCTTCCATAATTGTTTCTTCCTCACTTTTGGTGATCATCACCACGGGCAAACTTGGTTTTAGATTTTTAATTTGAGTCAGGGTTTCCAATCCTGTTAAACCAGGCATATTTTCGTCTAAAAATACGATATCAAAAATTTTGGTTTTTATTAAATCTAGGGCATCGTTTCCGCTGGTAACAGTAGAAACGTCATAGCCTTTCTCTTGCAAAAACAAAACATGTGGTTTCAATAAATCAATCTCGTCATCCGCCCACAATATTGCTATTTTTTCCATATTAAATATTTATGATTAAAATTAAAAATTATCGATTAATTTAGCATTTGAAATTATGCTAGATTTCTTAATAACGCAATTTTATTATTTAAATTACAAATTTACAAATATAAAGTGGAACCCATTTTAAATAAAAGGAAAATATTTAATGACCCTGTTTATGGATTCATTACCATTCCAAACGAATTAATTTTTGATTTAATTGAACATCCTTTTTTTCAAAGATTAAGACGAATTAAACAATTAGGATTGACACATTTGGTTTATCCTGGGGCATTGCATACGCGTTTTCATCATGCCATCGGAGCAATGTATTTAATGAGCCAAGCCGTTGAAACGATTCGGTCAAAAGGACACGAAATAACAGCTGAAGAAGAACAAGCGGCGTATATTGCAATTTTACTTCACGATATTGGACATGGACCATTTTCTCATGCTTTAGAAAACTGTATTGTTTTCGGCATGACTCATGAAGATCTTTCTGACTTGTTCATGAGTAAATTAAATTTAGAATTTAATAGCCAGCTAAAAACTGCGATAGAAATTTTTAGAAATAAATATCCGAAAAAGTTTTTACATCAATTGGTTTCGAGCCAGTTAGATGTCGACAGACTGGATTATTTAAAACGCGATAGTTTTTTTACCGGTGTTTCTGAAGGTGTAATTAGTTCCGATAGAATTATCAAAATGTTGAATGTTGTTGATGACGGCTTGGTAATAGAGGCTAAAGGAATTTACTCAATCGAAAAATTCATCATTGCCCGCAGATTGATGTACTGGCAAGTATATTTGCATAAAACCGTGTTGTCAGCGGAAAGCTTACTTATTAAAATATTAATTAGAGCAAAAGAACTTGCAAAATCAGGTGTTGAATTATTTGCAACCCCTGCCTTGAGGGTTTTCCTGTATAATAATTATACAAAATCTGATTTCGAAAAAAATCCGGATTTGCTTTACACATTCGCAAAATTGGATGATTTTGATATTTTTACCTCGGTAAAAGTATGGTCGGAACATGAAGATTTAATTTTAGCAACTCTTTGTAAAAATCTTACAAGCAGAAATTTGTTCAAAATAGAAATTCAGAATAAACCGTTCAAAACAAGCTACATAGAAAAAATAAAACAAAATACAGCTAAAACTTATCAATTAAAAGACACAGAGCTTGAATATTTCGTGTTCACTGATACTATTGGGAATAATGCATACAACCCTACCAGTGACAAAATAAACATTCTTTATAAGGATTGCCAAGTAATTGATATTGCACAAGCTTCGGATGAGCTAAATATTTCGGTGCTTTCGAAAAATGTAATAAAGTATTATCTATGCTACCCTAAGGATTGCAGAGAATAAAAGGCAATAAAAATAATTAAATTTAGAATAATAAATATTGGTATCTTGCAACGTTTTTTTAAATCAAAATAATTCTTTAATCATCGATGAAATTTAGTGCGCAGAAAATTGCTGAATTAGTCAATGGAGTTGTTATTGGCGACCCAAACGTTGAAGTTAGCAAAATATCAAAAATTGAAGAAGGTGAAGCTGGTTCTCTTGCTTTTTTATCCAATCCAAAATATACACATTTCATATACACAACCAATGCTTCGGTTGTTTTAGTAAATAATGATTTCGTTCCTGAACATGCAATAAAAGCCTCTTTAATCAAAGTTGAAAACTCATATATTGCTTTTGCTAAACTTTTAGAAGCATATAACGAAATCTCGAATAAAAAAGTTGGAATTTCCTCATTATCATTCATCTCT
>JACAAW010000245.1 GCA_013377115.1 Bacteroidota bacterium
GTTCCGGATTGAGCTTCGGCCAATGATGCATGAAAAGGCGGATTGCAAATGGTTAAATCAAAAACTTCGTCTTTTTGAATAATGCCTTCAAAAATATTTTTTGGATTGTTCTGCAATCTGATTTCAATATTCCCTTTTAATGAAGCATTGGTATCAATGATTTTATTGGCCGATTCAATTGCAATTGGATCGATATCGCTGCCAACAAAATACCAGCCGTATTCTTTATTTCCAATAATTGGATAAACGCAATTGGCGCCGAGGCCAATGTCGAGGCATTTAATTTTATTTCCTGTTGGATTTTTTTTATTGTTGAAGTCACCCAGCAAATCAGCAATATGATGAATATAATCTGCTCTTCCAGGAATTGGAGGACATAAATAATTTTGAGGAATGTCCCAGTTCTCGATTTCATAATGATGTTTCAATAAGGCTTTGTTCAGCATTTTTACCGCGTCTGGATTGAAAAAATCGATGGATTCGTCTTGGTAAATATTTAAAGTTACGTATTGCGCCAAATCGGAACAACTTTCTATCAGCTTTTTAAAATCGTAGCGTTCACGATGTTTGTTTCGTGGGTGTAGTCTGGTTTTTTCTTTTGGATGCTCTCGTTTATTTTGGATCATATTTTTTATTTGGGTTTAAAGGTACTTCAAAAATCTTAAATCGTTAATCCTTGTTCATAATGCAAAGGTTTTAACCGCAGAGGAGCGCTGAGATTTAAGCAAAGAAGCGCAAAGTTTCAATAATATTCAATGCAAACTATCAATTGTATTTATTCGTCAATAGATTCCTCATTTCTTCGCCAAAAGGGGAATTCATTCGGAATGACAGCTTTTATAATAATTTAGAGCGAATTGTCATTAAGAGTCCTTCCTTTGTCAGGATAAACTCCGTGAAGAATCCATTTTCGGAACCGCAACTATTCATGTGTTTCAGATTCTTCATTCCGCCTTGCTTCATTCTGAATGACAAATAGATGCAATTCAATTTAAAACCCTTGCAAATTAATATCTTTACTCTCGAACATTGAAATAGATCTCCCTATCTTTTTTTGAATGACAGTAAAATGATGTTCGTCTAACGGAGTTATCAATGAAATGGCTTCTCCCGGTGATTCGGCACGACCGGTTCTTCCAATACGGTGAATATAATCTTTGGGAGAACGAGGCAATTCGTAATTAATTACATAAGGCAAAAAATTGATATCAATCCCCCGTGAAATCAAATCTGTTGCAACCAATACACGGATTTTACCCGATTTAAATTCACGTAAGGCCACAGTTCTTGCTTCCTGACTTTTCTTACTGTGAATCGACGTTGCTTTAATTCCATTTTTCCAAAGTTTTTCGGCAACATTATCTGCCCTCAGAATTGAAGAAGTAAAAACCAATACTTGTTTTAAGTTTTTTGTTTTTATGAGATATCTGAGCAAGGGTCCTTTCCTCTCATCACTTACCAAATAAGCCGATTGAGTAATCAAATCAATATTATCTGTTTCGGAGGCCAATTTTATTATCAAAGGATTGTGAAGCAATAATTGATTCATATTGGTAAGGTCATCGCTCAAAGTAGCTGAAAACAGTAAATTCTGACGCTTTTTTGGCAGCATTGCAAATATGCGATTCATTTCTTCTTTAAAACCGAGGTTGAGCATTTTATCCGCTTCATCTAAAACCAGCGTTTCGATATCAGTTAAATGAACCGCGTTAGAATCAATTAATTCTAACAATCGGCCTGGAGTTGCCACCAAAACATGAACACCATTCATGGCCATCATTTGCGGATTGATTGAGGCTCCACCAAAAACTGCTAATGATTTTATTTTTTCGGGAAGCGCCAAACTAAAAACTTGAAATACTTCTCTTACTTGTACTGCTAATTCACGTGTTGGCACTAGAACCAATACATTGATGTGTCGGCTTTTATTAATATTTCCCTTTTGTAGATTCATTAAAATTGGCAACACATAAGAAGCTGTTTTCCCAGAACCAGTCGGTGCGATTCCAAAAACATCTTTTCCGTCAAGAATAGCAGGAATTGCTTCCTTTTGAATTGGATAAGGTTCTTGATAATTTTCGGCTAAAAGAGCTTTCTGTAATGAAGGAGATAAACCAAGGGAAGAAAAAGGCATGATTGCTTTCTTTAATTGTTTGTGAAGAGAAATTTGAATTGCAAAGATACGAGAAATTAGATTTTATAATCATTCATTTGAATGTAATTGAAATAATAAAATGGAAACGTTATGCTCAATTTATTTCAGCATCTATTAGATTCTGAAACGAGTTGAGAATGACAAATAGATACAATTACTACTTTTATGCTCAATAGCTCATGCCCTAATAATAAATTTCTTTATTTAGGATTCCTCACTTTGTTCGGAATGACAAATTTCATTGATAATGGGAGAAAGCGAGGGAGCGCCAGTTTCGGATAAATGAAACTGGCGCTCCCTCACTTTCTTAGGCAAATAAAAAAGACCTGTCATTCCGAACAAAGTGAGGAATCTCATTTATAGCTCAATTACGTACCATCAGTTAATAGAAATACATTAATAAATACTACCTTTGCATTTTATAAACCATCCGAATTTATCATCATGAAATACGCATCCATATTACAAAATTTCAACATTACTGAATTGAATGAAATGCAAAACAGCACCATTGAAGCAATTCTAAAGCAGAAGGATGTAATATTAATTTCGCCAACTGGATCAGGAAAAACGCTTGGTTTCTTATTGCCTTCATTAAATTTAATTGATTCTGAAAAAACTGGAGTTCAAATTTTGATTTTAGTTCCAACGAGAGAACTTGCCATTCAGATTGAACAAGTATTCAAGCAAATGAATTCTGGATTTAAAATCAATTCTTGTTATGGAGGCCATTCCGTTCGGATTGAGCAAAATAATTTACAGAACCCTCCTGCTGTTTTGGTTGGTACGCCTGGCAGAATTGTGCAGCATTTAAAAGCAGAAGATTTAAAAACCAACAATATACATACATTAATTTTAGATGAGTTTGATAAATCTTTAGAATTTGGATTTAAAAATGAAATGGAATTCATCAT
>JACAAW010000246.1 GCA_013377115.1 Bacteroidota bacterium
TGAGAAATAGAACTTTCGAATTGAGAGTGGATCGTACATTAAAATGCTAATTCTAAAATCATGAGTATGCATCTTTCGGAAATTGAATCCAAAGAAATTATTGAGGGCTATAAGGCAAAATTTGTCCATACAAAAACCATAACATTGGCGTTTTGGGAGGTTGATGAAAACGCTGTTTTGCCTTCTCATTCTCATTTCCATGAACAAACTTCACAGGTATTAGAAGGTCAATTTCAACTGACAATTGATGGATTTTCGAAAATTTATGAACCAGGAGAAATCGTTGTTATTCCATCAAATGCAGTTCATGAAGGTAAAGCAATTACCAATTGTAAACTATTAGATATTTTTAGTCCTGTAAGAGAAGATTATTTATAAAATTATGCAAATATCATTAAAAGGCAAAAAAGCCATTGTTGGAGGAAGTACCCAGGGAATTGGGAAAGCAATTGCTTTTGAATTAGCGGAATGCGGAGCCGAAATTACATTATTGGCCAGAAATGAAGAAAAATTGAAGCAAATTATTTCTGAATTGCCTTGCCAATACCATCAAAAACATAATTACTTGGTGGTGGATTTTTCAGATTTCGGAAATTATAAAAAAGTTATTTCAGATTATTTTAAAAACCATTCCGTTGACATTTTAATAAACAATACCACCGGGCCAAATGGTGGCGGAGCTTTTGATAAATCTGTGGATGACTACCAAACGGCTTTCGATTTACTTTTTAAAACCGTCTGTTTCATTTCTATGGAAGCTATTAAGGGAATGAAAGACAATCATTTTGGCCGAATCATTAACGTTTCTTCAATTACGGTGAAAGAACCCAAACAAAATTTGGTTTTATCAAATTCAATTCGTTCGGCTGTATTAAGTTGGTCGAAAACATTGTCCAGAGACGTAGCACCTTTTGGAATTACCGTCAATAATATTCTTACTGGTTTTTTCGACACGGAAAGATTGAATAGTTTATATCAAAAACAAGCTGATGAAAATGGAATTCCATTGGACGTTTTGAAAAAGAAAATGATGTCTGAAATTCCAGTGGGAAGATTTGGCGATCCAAAAGAATATGCATATTTAACCGCTTTTCTTGCTTCTGAAAATGCGGCATATATCACCGGAACGAATATTCCAATTGATGGAGGTTTATTAAAATCAATTTAAATTAAATTTACAATTATGAAGAACATTCTGATCATTTCGATTTGCATTTTGCTTGGAACACCTCTATTTCTTAATGCTCAAACAAAAACCGATTCCATCGAATATAAAATAGAAGGAAAAATTATTGGCAAAACTGGAATGATTTTAAAAGTGCAGCAAAATCAAAGTGATACCATTCCAAAAATTGGAGATAAAGGTGAATTATCAAAGTATTTTGAATCAAATATTTTTGGAGGAAAAACCACAGGTTGGCTTTTGGTAGCAAAAGTTATGGTTACTGGTATTGTTAAAAACAATATCACTTTTAAAATACTAAAAGAAGAAAGTATAATAACAATTAATGGCGCAAAAAAGAACAATTTTGAAATTGGGAAAACCGTAAAATTCATATGGAAAATCCCAGAATTGAATCAACCAAAAACGGAATAAAACACAACATTAACTGAAAAGTTTTGGTTTTAATAGATTTTTTTTTGAAATTTGTAAAAAACTAAAATTAATTAAAAATGAAAAATAGTAAAACTACCCTCATTATTTTACTTTCTGTAATATTGTCAATTTCAGCGATAGCACAAACGGTTAAAATAAACAAAAATCCTAAAAGCTCAGTAAAATTAAAACTTTTGAATCAAGAAAATGGTACCAATGGAAGTTCTGTTGCCTATAATACTGATAAGAAAATCTATTATGCCGTAATTGCAGGAAATTCTAGTTATCCGCTTGAAACATTTGATATCAATGGAAAACAACTCAATTCTAAACAAGCTGGTGGCGATATGCGTGGAATGTGGTACAATTCTTCAACAAAATCTATCGAATTTAATGGATATGATGACGGTGGATACAATTCAATTAGCCTAAATTCTAGTGGATTTCCAGAAGAAAATATTACCAATATTGTTTCAGGGAAAAACCAGCCTTCCGAAAATTCTTGTGGAGTTTATGAACCAATTAATAAAGAAGTGATTTTTTATAGCGAAGGATCTATTTATTTCTATAACAGTAAAAATGGAAAAGAAAAAAGAATTGTTCATTTGCAAGATATTCCTACCGATTTAGAAAACATCAATAGCAATTCCTTGATTTATACTGGTAGCAGTAAAAATGAAATCGGACTTTTAAATTTCAACACCAAAGAAGTGTATCTTTTTGATGCAAATAACGGAAACTATTCTGGAAAAATTACTTTGCCTGAGAATGCTGTAACTCATAGCATGTTTTGGTTTGCTTATGCAAATGGCAACATTTTTCTTTACAATTCTGAAACAAGAACTTGGACTGGTTATAAAGTTTTATAAGCTTTAAAATTTAGTTTTACCAATTCCATTAGATTTAAATTGGTGGAAAAAGCACTTTTATTATGACAAAAAGACTCATCAATATTGGATTGTGGGCATGAATATTATTATCGCCGACAAACAAGCCATTTTTAGAGAAGGAATTAAAACCTTTCATGCAGAAATTAAGAATCTGAAATTCGTTGGTGAAGTTGAAAATAAAAATGATTTAAAAAACCATCTCATTTCTTTTCAGCCTGACATACTGCTTATTGATCATCAGGGCTTGGCCGATTTTAGTATTTTGGATTTTGATCTCATTCAGCAGTATTCGGAGCGTACCAAAGTTTTGGTTTTAAGTCAGGACACCAACGAAATCAATATTATTTCTATTCTAAAATTTGAATCAATTAAAGGATATTATCTTAAGGATTGTTCCAAACTTGATTTAATTACCGCCATTTTAGTAATTGAAAACGAAGGAAAATCCTTTTGCAATAAGGTATCTGAAGCAATTTTTAATAATCGTGTCAAAAAAAACAACCCAGATTATCTATTAAAAAAGCTAACGCTCA
>JACAAW010000247.1 GCA_013377115.1 Bacteroidota bacterium
TAATAATTGAATTCTAAAGACTAATAATTGAGTTCTAAAGACTAATAATTGAGTTTTAAAGACTAATAATTGAGTTCTGAAGGCATAGTATTGAGTTGCAGGACTCAAAAGTAGTCAGTAAAAGAGTTTTCCGATGGCCATATGTTAAAATTCTTTAAAAATAGCATCAATTTTATGGTATTACCAAATTCTTCGGAAAACAGGACGATATAAAGGCAACACTTGTAAATACAGCCGTTCTGAATGATTAAACTGAATAGACTTTGTCAATTTAAAACTATATTTACCCCCAAAAGTTATTTTCAAATCTAAACTGCAGGCTTCTCCGGTAATAATTAAAAATGTCCTTCGTTTCACATATGTTTTTTATTTCACCACCTAAAACTGCTTGGAATACGTAATCGTAAAACTGCCATAATAAAAAACAAAGCATATCCTTTTACTAAAAGATAAAGCTATGGCAAAACGACAATTTTCAAATACACGGGATTTTTTAAATTTAGGATTTATAATACTCATGCTTTCATTCTGTTTAATTTTAAACAGGGCCGAAGCCACTAATTACTTCTTTTCAAATTCTACAGGTGACGATAAAAGAACCAGTGCAGAGGCACAAAGTTCTTCTACGCCCTGGAAGAGTATTGCTAAACTCAACGCAACCACTTTTGCTCCGGGAGATGCTATATTCTTCAACAAGGGTGATACATTTTATGGTTCAATACTAATCAATAGCAGTGGAACGTCAAGTGCTCCGATAACATTTGGTGCTTATGGTTCGGGTGCTGATCCGGTAATTACAGGATTTTCCACAATTTCTTCCTGGACCGATGAATCAGGCAGTATATATTCAGGGGTTATTACTTCTGAATCCCAATCCAACATGGTTACCGTTGATGGCAGCCAACAAGGTATCGGGAGATACCCCAATACAGGTTACCTTACCTATGAATCCAGTTCCGGTACTGCTTCAATTACGGATAATCAACTCGCAGCGTCGCCTGTTTGGACCGGAGCAGAGGTTGTGATCAGGAAGAATCCCTATGTGCTGGATAGAAATACGATTACAAATCACACAGGTACATTACTTGCATTTACTACCCTGGGCTCAACCACCACGGCGAATGCCGGATGGGGATATTTTATTCAGAATGATTTAAAAACCCTTGATGTTACAAACGAATGGTATCATAATACAGCAACCGGTAAATTTTATATTTATGGCAATCCAGCTTCAAAAAACGTACAGGTTGCAACACTCGATTATTTATTCAAAAACAATGGGTTCGACTACATAACTGTTACCGGGCTGAATTTTACAGGAGCTAACAAGATTGCATTATATTGGTATAACAATGCGGATTACGGGAAAGTGCTTAATTGCTCGGTCAACTATTCGGGAGGCGATGGCATTGACTTTGTGAGTTCACACGGGCAAATTAATAATACATCTATTAATCACATTAACAGAACAGGGATTTACGCGCATAGTACCTTTATGTCAGTTACTAATAATACCATTAAAAACTGCGGAATCATAAAAGGTGCAGCCACCTGGGGAAATAATTGCATTGGTATAATTGCCGAAGGTGCCGATAATCTTTATCAGTATAACTCTATTGATAGCGTCGGATATAACGGGATTTACCTGGTTGTTGCCAGCAGAAGCCAGGTGAGAAACAACCTGATTAATCATTTTTGCCTGAACCTGAATGACGGTGGAGGGATTTATACGGCCGGAACCACCAGCATAAGCAGGGTTATAGACGGAAACATTGTTTTGAATGGTATTGGCGATTTAACAGGGACAACAACCACAACAAAGATAGTAGAGGGTATTTATATTGATGAACCTACTTCTGATATTGACATAACGAACAATACCTGTGCATTTAATGCCTACAGCGGATTAAAACTGCATAATGCAAATAACATCAGGGTAAGGGAAAATACTTTTTTCGGGAATACGGTCTGCGCATTACGGATTCAGGAATCAAATGCAAGTACACCATTGAGAAATAATAATTTTCATGGCAATAAATTTATTGCTAAGAACAGTACTGAATTAACTGTAAAGCACATAAGCGCAACAGATGATATTGCTCTGCTTGGCTCGCTTGACAGCAATTACTATGCAAGACCAATTGACGATAACTTAACAATTCAAACAGGAACTCCAACCGCAGGAACAGTTAACAGGGCATTAGCTAGTTGGAAGACTTTTTCGGGCCAGGACGCTAACGCTAGTAAAGCTCCCGTAGCTATTTCAAGTACCAATGATTTGAGATTTGAATACAATGCAAGCAACCAAATTAAAGATATTGCACTACCTGGGACTTATACAGATATAAAAGGTACTGTGTTTGCTAATAGCATTACGCTTCAACCCTATGCCTCTGCAGTTCTGATATTAACAGCAGCTAGTAGTAACCATGCACCAGTAATTCTAAATCAAAGTTTTCAACTTAATGAGAACACAGCAAATGGAACCATTATTGGTACAGTCATTGCAACTGATGTTGATGCAGGGCAAACTAAAACCTTTTCTATTGTTTCAGGTAATACAGGAAATGTATTTGCAATCAATGCTTCTACCGGCATTTTGACTGTTGCAACATCAGCAGCCCTTAACTTTGAAGTTACACCTACATTTACACTTGGTATAAAAGTCCAGGATAATGGAACCGGAACATTGAGCAGCCAGGCTACTATTACCGTTTCCCTGACTGATGTTAATGAATTGCCAACAATAAACAACCAATCTTTTTCAATACCTGAAAACTCAGTAAATGGAACAGAAATAGGGACAATTGCATCAACCGATCCCGATGCAGGACAATTACTTACTTATTCTATTGTTTCTGGAAATACGAACAATGCCTTCGCAATCAATTCTTCTACTGGAGTTTTGACTGTTGCAACATCAGCAGCCCTTAACTTTGAAGTTACACCTTCATTTACACTTGGTATAAAAGTCCAGGATAATGGAACCGGAAC
>JACAAW010000248.1 GCA_013377115.1 Bacteroidota bacterium
AAAAGAAACCAAATTGCAAATGGATATTTTCAAGGAAATTGAGAATGATGTTTTGATGTTATCCTTCGAAAACAAAACAGATGGAAACTGTGATTTGATATTCTTGTTTTTAGATGAGAATTTCAATTTTGGAAATTTCAGAATTTCTGAAAGTCAGAAAGTATTAAGTTCTGAAAATAAAAGCATCATAAGCAATTTGGCATATAACTCAACGAAAGCCATTCTGGAAAACAATAAAATTAATGGAAATGCTTATAAAACGATTTCAACGAAATTTGTAAGTGTTATCAAGCAATCCAATATGGAAAGCGAATCCGAAAATAAATTTCAGAAACTGTATCAAAAAACGATTGAGGAATATTTGAGGAAAACTCTGGATAAATTGTCAAAAAACAATCAAAATTTCCGTTTTGAAATCAGCGAAAATGCTTTGACGAAATTAAAAACCTACGAAGGTTCGCTTGAAAACCTGAATAAAATCATTAAAACTGCCGCATTTTACGCAGTAAATCTCAATAATAACAATGAAAACACCATAATTATTGAAGAAACTTTTATTGATTTAAATGTAAAAGACGAAACCAAAGCTGTAACGCCAATTTCAACAATCGACCGTTATTCAAAAACAATTCTAATCCTGGATAAGCTTGAAAAGGCAGCTCAAGAAGTTATTGAAAGAGAATTAGACATCACGAGTGCGAATGTTGGCAATGCTTGTGCCAATCCTATCTCCGCTCCTGCAATAACTGATGCTTTAAAGAAACATCGCAATAAAATTCTTGTATTATTAAAAAAGTATCCAGACAATTGGAAACTGATTCGAAACGAATTTAAACCTATCCGGAATTTAATTGCATCGGAGAATCAGTTTAAGGAACAGACTGCGTAAACGAATTGCAAGTTTTGAAGAAATAAGTTTTAAATGAAATACTACAAAAGTTTCAAAAACTTTTGTAGTATTTCATTTAAAAACGAATTTGAATTAATGAAAAACAAATTGCTACTAAAACTACAAAACCAATAATAGTAACTAAAATATTGTTTTCATTTTGAGATAAATTTTCTTTATAGCTTCCTTTAAAGCCCTTAAATATCCATAGAATGAATACTCCAATTGCATCAAATAAAATCCATCCCATTTATTTGATTATTTCACAATTTTAAATTGATACTCCTTATTCCCGCTATTCGCTTTCAAGAAATAAAAACCTTTTGTCCAGTTGGAAGTATTGATTTCTATAGCATTTTGGTTGGAGATATTTTCTGAATAAATTAATTTTCCAAGTGCATCATAAATTTCAATGGCTTTTATTTGGAGTGAATAATTAATAGTTAAAATGTCATTAACAGGATTTGGGTAAACTAGAATTTCATTTTCTTTTGGTTGGGTTTCAGTAATATTGGTCAAAGTATTTAAACTGTACTGACTAAAAAACCTCCATATTTCTTTACTTGCTTTAAAATCCTGATTGGTATTTCCGTTTGTTGTTGGATATGGAGAACCGGGCCAGGAATGCCCCCCTCCTATTATTTTATAAAATTCAACACTGGAATTATTAGTCCCACCGGTATATACATAATGTTCTGCTGTGCATCCATCGGTTAAATTAGTATTGGGTAATGCCGTGAAAGCTGGAATTGGATTACAATTGTTAAAATTCACCCAAAACTTTACCAAAGAATCAATATGGGTGCAGGTAACAATTCCACCAACTCCATTATAAGAAACCACTGGATCGGTGGTTCCATGAATTTCCATAATTGGTGTTGGATGAGCTGCATTGCATGAAGTTCGGTGTAAAGCTGTCATGCTTCCAGTTACTGAAGCAATTGCTGCAAAACGTGAACTTAAAAAACAAGCCATATCGTAACTCATAAAACCACCATTGCTCATACCAGTGCTATAAATTCTATTTTGATTGATGTTATATTGTGAACTTATCGTATCAATTAGATTGGCAACAAAATTATAATCAGCAGCACCTGAAGCTACTGTTCCAAAACAATTCCAGCCTGCTCCACCAC
This sequence comes from Bacteroidota bacterium, assembly GCA_013377115.1. Lineage (GTDB taxonomy): Bacteria > Bacteroidota > Bacteroidia > Bacteroidales > CG2-30-32-10 > Cfx2-01. The sequence goes on from JACAAW010000248.1 coordinate 2,026, forward strand.
CAATATCCAATCCTTGAGGATGAACAATAATAAAATTGGCCGTATCGGCAATAGGTCTGAAATCGCCATAAGCTTCTTGCTGGATACTATTAGAACCATAACCATGGAAATTAAAAACTAAAGGAACTGGATTTGAAGAATTGTAAATTGCAGGAATATACATTCTGTATGCGCGTGAAACGCCACCCGTGATTATTGTCCCAACTATTGTGGTTTGGGAAAATGAAATCAGTGAAGAAAAAATAAGTGCGATTAAAATTGAGTATTTTATTTTCATAAAAATTTATTTTCGATTAATTAATTTAAAAATAGTATTTCAAATTTTTACCATAATAATATTTGGGCTAAAGCCCAAGATCTCTTTCTTTCTATAAACCACGACCTGAAGGTCGTGGCTAAATAATAATTTACAAAAAGGCTGATCGCAATGACGTCAAAATATTATTCAATAAATCCACCTGCAACCAAATCGTTATTCTCGTAGATAACAGCTGACTGCCCAGGAGTAATAGCAGAAACAAGTTCTGAAAATTCAATTTTCAAATTCCCATTTACGTTAAACACTTTGCATTTTGTGCCTTTATCTTTATACCTGACTTTAGCCATTAATTCTTTTCCATCAGGTATTTGTGCATATTTTACAAAATTACATTTGGAAACAACCATTTCCTTACTCATCAAATCGGCTTTATTACCTAAAACAATTGTATTGGTTTCTGGTACTATTTTATTTACATATAGCGGCTCTCCTACTGCAATTTCTAAACCTTTCCGTTGACCAATTGTGTAGAAAGGAAATCCTTTATGTTTTCCGAGGATTTTGCCATCGGTTGAAATAAAGTTTCCGTTATTGTATTTTTCTTCAATTTCCGGAAGTTTATATTTCAAAAAGCTTCTATAAT
>JACAAW010000249.1 GCA_013377115.1 Bacteroidota bacterium
AGCCAAGATTTTACTCTTCGACCATTTATTAAAACAGACAGCAAATCTTTAGCGAAACATGGCAATAATCCAAAAATAAATATCAATTTGAGAGATGGGTTTCCTTACCCTTATAAAATTGAAGACGCAATTGAGTTTATTGAAAACGCTAAAAAAAACAAAAATGCATGGATTTTCGCCATTGTTATCAACAAAGAAGCTGTTGGTGCAATTGGAGTTTTTCGTAAAGACAATGTTTATCGCTTTAGTGCTGAAATAGGTTATTGGCTCTCGGAAGAATTCTGGGGAAAAGGAATAACTACTAAAGCCGTAAAAATAATTAGCGATTATTTTCTAAAAGAAACGGATATTGTAAGGTTGTTTGCTTCTGTTTTCGAAATCAATCCTCCTTCGATGAGAATTTTAGAAAAAGCTGGTTTTATAAATGAAGGTATCATAAAAAAGTCGGTATTTAAAAATGGCGTACTTTTAAATGAACATGTTTATTCTAAATTGAAAGAGGGAATTTAGAATTCTCCCCCCTAAAATGAACTATTACTTAGTACAATTTAGGCTATATGTCATAGCTTGTTTTGACGAAACAAAAAAATCACATTCTAATTGAGAAACGTCATTGCGATCCGCCATTTTGCGGAGAAGCAATCTCATTTAATGGATACTTTTCCATGACGAGATTGCTTCCCTCCTCGTTCCTCGGGGTCGCAATGACGACTTCAATAAAAATTTGAAGGAAAAAATTACTTGATACCACCTTTTTGAAAGCCAAAAAGTTTTTTTAAAAATGATGCTAACTTTAAAAGTAATAAATTTCTATTTGTTCGTTTTATTCACGCTATTACTTTTTATTTTTGAGTTCAAGAATGCTGAAGCATTTTGCTTGATCAAAAAGAACCAAAAAATCAAGACTTATTACAAATTTCTTGTTTTAATACAGGTCGCCTCTTGCCACGTGATAAGAGCCGCTCCATCGCTTTCGCCTACCTGAGCTCGCTTATCACTTACTAAAAGCCCATCGCTATGAGTCTTCCTTTGAAAACTACGAAATTTGCAAAAGGCCAATCCTTTTTTCTACGAAAAAATGAAGAGGTTTTATGCAAATTACCTTTTTGTTTGCTTTGTTATGGTGTTTATTATTTTTAATGGTACAAAAGTGAACAATCAATTCTAAATTGAAAGAGGGAATTTAGAATACAAAGCAGATTATTAAAAAACACCTTCTGCGTAATAAATAATATCGCCCGCTACAGGGCTTTTTGCTAAAGCTAATTGCTTTTTTTTACCAAAATGTCGCCCCTACGGGGCTTAAAACACAATTAATTAAGGCAAGTGCCGTTAGGCACGAAATATCGGTAAAATATGGTCTCTACAATAATTAGAAGTGCCCAGCCAGTTGGCAGGCAAGCGTAGGTACTAAATAATAAGACATTTTAAATATAAAAAAACTATTAATCCATTATCATTTTCATTCCCATCCAGCGTTCCAATGATTTAATTATCAATTCTTTTTGGTCTTCTGGTAAATTTTGAATTCGGGTTGCGTGATTTCCATTTTCTTTTACCACTTTTACAGCATCGGTTTTTCCAATTAAATTTACCTGAGAGGCCGACCAAGGATCGAGAGCACCATAAATATAAGCTATTTGGTTTCCCTTATTTTGCAAAAAATCATTTACTTTTTTCATTGGCTCTGGGTCGAATTTCACCTTAACACCTCTGGGACCAAAAAATGAATTGGGATAATCTTTTTGTTTTAGATATTTAGCAAAAGGTTTCTCATCGTATCCATAATATCCCAATTCGCAAGAAGCCTGATAGAAAAAAGCTTCCATGCTGTTTATTCCAGTTTCGGTGTAGTAATATGAGGAAACAATGGTAAGAAAACTATTGACAATATCTTCTGGCGAAGCATCCAAATTGGGCAAATTATTACAAGCCCCACCCCATTGAAACAATGAAAAAGGATATTCGAGCACCTGGTAATCGTACATAATTTCGGGATCGGTAGTAAATTTATCGCCGCCTGCTTCTACTTCGCGAATATAAATTGGTAAAAAAACTTTTTTATTTTTTAGCAATTTGGTTTGGAATTCAAAAACTTTGTCGCGGCAGGCTTTATCGCCAGCATTCATTAAAAAAGTATCTTCTCTGGTATCTTCCAAAGCAAAATTAATCGGAGCAACATAGGCTACCGTTGCAACCACATCTTCCGGATAATAATACCGATAAGTTAAAGCGGTTTCGCCACCTTTGCTGATGCCAGTTGAAACCCATTTTCCGGTATAAACTTGTTTAAAAAGTTCTTTTATTGCATGATAATCTTTGGATGCTTGTTCAACATTAAGATATTTCCAGTCCATCGAATCGGGTTTTGATTTACCAAAATAGCGGTGCTCCACAAATATCTGGTTGGCTTTCATCATCGGACTTAGCTCATTAACATAGGTATTGTTGGCAGCATAATTTGCATCGTAACCCTCAGTAATAATTAGTGTTGGATTCGAAAAATCGATATGCGAAAGAAATATTCGTTGTTTAAATGTTTTTCCATTGGGTTTATTATGATCTAATGGTTGCAGAATTTTGATTTCAAAACATTCTTTAAAACCTTTGGTGGTTTCTAATTTCTTGATACTAATACCTTTTAAGGTGCGAAGTTTTGTCAGAATTTCTGAGTCCTGAGCAAAAACACTGGAAAGAAAAAAAGAAAAGGTAAAAATTGATAGCAGAATAATACGGGTTTTCATCAGGCAAAAAATTTTGAAATTACGTAATCGATAAAACAAAAATACGTTTTTTTAATTAGATACAAAACAACAAAAAGCCCGAGAAAATTTC
>JACAAW010000025.1 GCA_013377115.1 Bacteroidota bacterium
GTCCGTGTCTCAGTACCAGTGTGGGGGATAATCCTCTCAGAACCCCTAGACATCGAAGTCTTGGTGAGCCGTTACCTCACCAACAAACTAATGTCACGCATGCCCATCTTAAACCGTTGGAACTTTAATTACAAAAAGATGTCTAATCGTAATACTATGGAGTATTAATCCCGATTTCTCGGGGCTATTCTCCAGTTTAAGGTAGGTTGCATACGCGTTACGCACCCGTGCGCCACTCGTCATCAAATATTGCTATTCATGTTACCGTTCGACTTGCATGTATTAGGCCTGCCGCTAGCGTTCATCCTGAGCCAGGATCAAACTCTCCATTGTAAGATTGTTTGTTAAAATTTGTCTCAGATTTACTATACTCTGAAATTGACTTTCAGGGACATTTACTACATTTCTTTTTTACTTACTTCAAATTTTTCAAAGAACTTATATGATGCTCCTTTTTTTTACAAAGGAATTCAATTTTGTATCTAAACTTTAAAACCAATTTCGTATCAATTGGGGGTGCAAAAGTAAAACATTTTTTTAATTCTGCAAACTTTTTTTAATTTATTTTTAAAAAAGTTTTTCACCATTTAATAAAAAGAACTATTTTCATTTCTTAATGGGGTGCAAAGGTAAAACTATTTTTTAACTCTGCAAACTTTTTTTTAATTATTTTTAAAAAAACTTTAAAGACTTTTAATGAACGATTATTTTTCCTTTTCAAAAGGGATGCAAAAGTAAAACTATTATTTAAATAAGCAAAATAAATTTTAATTATTTTTTGTTTTAACTTTTTTAAAGAACGTCTCTGTTGAATTGGGAGTGCAAAAGTACATAATAAATTAATACCTCCAAATTTATTTTCATTTATTTTTCAATATATTTACAATTACACTGATTTTCAACTAAATAATTTTAATTTTTTATTGATCTTTTTTTCATTATTCCCTTCTATTTGCCCACAAAAAACTCATCTCCCTGTTTTTCAATCAGTTAAACCCATATTACTATTTTCAACTCTTAATTGCCTGCAATATTGACATTTACATCATTTTCGATAAAATTTTCCTAAGTTAAATTTCATTGTCAATGAAATTTTAGCTTAAATTTGTCAAAGTTTAATCTTTTTCTTGCAAAACATATACAAAAACCTATATTTCAACAAAATACAATCATGAGAAGGACTCTTTTATGCCTATTTATACCTATTTTCTTTTATTATTCAGGATTTTCACAAGAAATAAATCAGGACAATAATGAAGACTATCCTGAAAATAATCCCAAATTTTTCACTGGAGGCACATTGGGAATTCAATTTGGAAGTCAAACATTAGTAAATGTATCTCCAATGCTTGGTTATAACATTACTAAAAACCTTGGATTTGGTATTGGCGGAACCTATCAATATTTTAGGTATAAAAACTCAACTTATAATTATACCTTCTCTATTAATGAATATGGAGGAAGAGCTTTTGTTAGATATCTTGCTATATATAATCTTTTTGCTTACGCTGAATATGAAGTTTTGAACCTACAGCGCTTTGATCAGTATGGTATATATAATAAAAATCGCTATTTTGCCTCCTCAGCTTTCTTAGGCCCTGGCTATAGGGAAAGAATTGGAGAAAAATCATACATATACATTATGTTGTTATGGAATTTCAATGAAACGCCAGACTCGCCCTATAACAACCCAATTTTAAGAACTGGTATTGAAATAGGACTAAAATAGGTATAGGTTTTATTAGATCTTAGGAATATCTCCCAAAACTGCAATCAACAAATCCCAAAACAGCTGAACTGATTCAATTTCTATTCTCTCATCAGGAGAATGAACACCTCTGAGCGTCGGTCCAAATGAAATCATATCCATTCCTGGATACTTCTCTCCTATTACTCCACATTCCAAACCGGCATGAATGGCCAATACCTGTGGTTCTTTTTTGAAAAGCGCTATATACTTAGATTTCATTACATTTAATATCTCCGAATTTACGTTTGGAGACCAACCAGGATAACCATCTCCATGCTTTGTTTTAGCATTCGCAAGAATAAAAGTGGATGCAACCATATTTGCAACATCTTCCTTCGAAGATTCAACCGAACTACGTTGACTTGTTGTCACCAATATCTCACTATCTAAAGTCTTTACAGAAGCCAAATTTGTTGATGTTTCAACCAATCCAGGCATATCTGCGCTCATAGCAATTACTCCATGAGGGCAAGCATATAATGAGTTTAATAAATTCCTTTGCGTTGCGCTATCAATTAGATTAGCAGGCATCTCAATTGGCTTTACATCAATGAGTAATCCACCATCCGTTGTTTTTAGCTCTTCTTTAACGGTTAAATTAAACTTCTCAGCATAGCTCAAAAAATCGTTTTTCTTTTCATTTGGAATAACAACTTTCGCAAAAGCCTCTCTAGGTATGGCATTTCGTAAATTACCACCATTTAATTCTGCTATTCTTAATCCAAAATGATTTGAAGAATACCAAAGCAAACGATTGATGATTTTTATTGAATTTCCTAAGCCTTTATTTATTTCATCTCCAGAATGACCACCATTTAATCCAGTAACAGAAACAAGAAATGAAGTCATTTCAGCAGGAATCAACTCTTTTGAATAATTAAAGGTAATTGAAGTATCTTTTCCGCCTGCACAACCAATGAATAATTGTCCTTCATCCTCTGAATCCAAATTTAACAGAATAGAACTCTTTAAAACTCCTGGTTTCAAAGCAAAAGCTCCGGTCAATCCAGTTTCTTCATCCATTGTAAATAAACATTCAATTGGGCCATGTTCAATATCTTTTGCTTCCAAAATAGCTAATTGCGCGGCAACACCTATTCCATCATCAGCTCCAAGGGTTGTTCCTTTTGCCTTTACCCAACCACCATCAATATAAGCCTGGATTGGATCTTTATCAAAATCATGAAGAGTATCCGCATTTTTCTCACAAACCATGTCAATATGACTTTGAAGTACAACTGATTTCATGTTCTCTTTGCCAACTGTAGCAGGTTTCCTAATAATTACATTTCCAACTTCATCTTGAAAAGTTTCCAATTGATGATTCTTTCCAAAATCAACCAAATAAGCAGCGATTTTTTCTTCTTTCTTTGAGGGACGAGGAATTTTGCAAATTTCTTCAAAGTAATACCATACTCTTTCGGGTTTTAAACTTGATAGGCTGCTCATAGGATTAGTTTTTTATATAGGTTTATTTGTTATTAATATATTATGTTACAAAGCTAAATAATATTTTTTTACAAGACAAAAATAAATAAATTTGCATTTCTTTTAACATTGAACGACTTTGAATAGAAATTCTTACTTATACATATTAATATTCATTGCCTTTATCATTTCAATAGTACTTATTATTGATAATGGAAAAGTGTTGGAAAAAAATAGAGCCAACAAAATAAGTGTTGTTGTCGCAAACTCAACGTCAACTCAAGAGACTGTTATTTCGGCAAAAGAAAGTGACAAAACTCCATTTTCAATAAAGAAATTATTCAGCAAAAATGTAAAAACTCCAATTAGCACACTTATTATTCAAATTTTAATTCTTATTGCACTCTCCAGAGTTTTGGGAATAATTTTTGGGAAAATTGGTCAGCCCATTGTTATTGGGGAAATTTTAGCAGGTATCATGCTTGGACCTTCGCTTTTGGGAAGCATTTCGCCAGAAGCTTATCAGTTTCTGTTTCCTGCAAGTTCATTGGGATATCTTCAAATCCTAAGTCAAATCGGTTTAATTCTCTTCATGTTTGTTGTCGGTATGGAGCTCGATATCAATATTTTAAGAAAAAAACTTGATTCAGCTTTCGTTATTAGCTATTCTGGGATAATATTTCCTTACTTTTTAGGAGTTTCTCTCTCTTTTTTCTTATTTGAAACTTTTGCCCCGGCCCACACTACTTTTATGGCTTTCGCACTATTTATTGGAATCGCTTTAAGTATTACAGCCTTTCCGGTTTTAGCTCGAATCATTCATGAACGCGGACTTTCCAAAACCAATGTTGGTAGAATGGCTATCACATGTGCTGCAACTGACGATGTTTCAGCATGGATTATTCTTGCAATAATAATAGCAATCATTCAGGCCGGAACAATTTTTCATGCCATTCTCATCGTAGCTTTGGTTGCACTTTACATTTCAACAATGCTTTTCGTTGTTCAGCCGCTATTTAAAAGAATTGGAAACATTTATTTCACTGCTGAAAACATTAGTAGAACCGTAATTGCAGTGGTTATGTTGCATTTGTTTTTCTCGGCATTTGTCGCAGAAATGCTTGGCATTCATACTTTGTTCGGTGCATTCATTGCGGGAATTGTTATTCCATCAAATCAAAAATTCAAAAGGATTTTAACAGATAAAATCGAAGATATTAGCATTACTCTGCTTTTACCTTTGTTTTTTGCATTTACCGGACTCAGAACCGAAATTGGCCTTTTAAATTCAGGTTCATTATGGATGGTTTGCGGTTTCGTGATTCTATTTGCAATTATGGGAAAACTAGGTGGAGTTTCAATCGCTTCACGAATTCTAGGTTTTTCTTGGAAAGACTCTGTTACAATGGGAGTTTTAATGAATACCAGAGGTTTAATGGAACTTATTGCCCTTAATATTGGTTATGATTTGGGAATTTTATCTCCAGAAATCTTCACAATAATGGTTATTATGGCATTGGTAACAACTTTTATGACAGGACCTCTGCTCACATTAATCAATTTTCTTAGTCGGAAGAAATTACTGGCATCGGCAATTTCTGGTGCAGGGAAACTAAAAATTTTGATTTCATTTGGACCAGCAAAAATGGGTGCGACATTGCTAAACCTAACAAAATATTTCGTGAATAGCAATATTGACTACCAAATTACTGCGATGCACCTTACTCCAAAAACAGAAGTTTCTTCAACTGAAGCCAGCAATTTTGAGAAAATCAGCTTTGCTCCAATTAATGCATTGGCCAAGAAAATGGAAATTGATATTGAAAACCTTTATAAAACCACAAACGACGTTGCCAAAGAAATAATCCGAATTTCTAAAGACGAAAAAGCAAGTATTTTGCTTATTGGAGCTGCGAAATCAGTTTTTACAACAAATATTCTGGGTGGAAAAGTTCGAGCAGTTGTTGATAAAGTAAAATGTAATACCGGTGTATTTATTGACAAATCTTTTAGTAAACTTGATAATATATTGATAATTGCCGAAAAGAAGAATGTATCTCAAATGCTCAGCATGGCAGACTTATTACTCAATAATATTCCTGGAAAAATAATGCTGATTGATTCGGACAATTCCCAATTAGGAATTAAAAGTGAGTTATTTGACAGTTTTCTTGCGGATCATGCAGAGAATGATCGTATCGAAATTTTGAATTACGTTAAACTCGATATGGACACTTTGGCTCAATTTGATTTAATTATGCTGGGATTGCGTTATTGCGAAACAGCCTTGAAAGAAAAAAGTCTGCTACTTGATTCCAAACCTTCTTTGCTTATCCTTAATTTTAATGACGATACTTTTAATTATGTATCTCAACCAATAATTGAAAAAGAATAGTATTACTCAGAAACTATAGATTTGAAATTACTTCTGTCGGGAACAACCATATTTATTGTTAATGGATTGATTTTTATTCTGAGTTCCGTTCCCATTTCATCAGGTTCTCCGTCATAATGAACAGCTCCACCATCACTTCTGGTGATTAATATTTCCCTAGCTTTAAACGTTTCTGAATGCTTTGTAAGATGAATGGTTTTATTAAATAACCTCAAAGCAATATTCGGAGCATTCCACATTTTAAATGGTTTCAAAACTGTAATTTCCATAATTCCATCTTGAATATCAGCTTCGGGAGCAATAACAGCATTGTTTCCCCATTGATTGGCATTGGCAATAGTTAATGAAAAAGCTACTATTTTCAAGGATTTCCCATCTAAAACTAGTTCATACTCCTTTGGTTCGTATACTTTGAATTGCTTTAAAGTGATTTTTACATAAGAAAAGAAGCCACGCTTTGTGCTATTAGCAAACAATTTTCCAACATGAGCATCGAAACCAGCACCAGCAGTTGCCATGAAAAGCTGATTATTAATTTCGCAAGTGTCGACTTGAACAATTTTACCATTTAATAAAACATCAATGGATTTTTCAAGGCTAAGTGGAATTTGTAAGAATCTGGCCAAACCATTTCCAGAGCCCATAGGAATAATGCCCATCGAAAATTTTGTATTCACCAGTGCTTGTGCAATCCTATTTACCATTCCATCCCCACCAATTGCCACAACAATATCAATAGAATCGTCAAGATTTTCTTTTACCAGACTCACAATATCTTGATCTGCCCTTTCCCAAACAAGCATTCGGTAATTGAGTCCTTTTTGTTTTGAAATGGCTTCAATATCCCTGAAAAGGTTCTTTTTCTTAACTCCAGCTTTGGGATTGACTACGTATAAAATGTTTCTCTTAGGCATATTTTTGATTTGAGATTTGAGATTTGAGATTTGAGATTTGAGATTTGTTATTTGTGATTTTTGATTTGGGAATTAATTCGAAAAAAAATCATAAATCTTAATTCAAAAAATCATAAATTAATGGTTAAAAACTCTAATTTATTACTCCATCCTTTATCACCAATTTCCTGTCTGCCATATTCGCCAATTCCTCATTATGTGTTACTATAATGAAGGTTTGATTAAATTTTTCACGCAAAGTAAAAAATAGCTGGTGCAAATCTTTAGCTGAGGCTGAATCTAAATTCCCTGATGGCTCATCAGCCAACACCGCAAGCGGATTATTGATTAAAGCGCGAGCTACTGCAACTCTTTGCTGCTCCCCGCCTGATAATTCTGAAGGTTTATGCTGACTCCGTTCTGCTATTCCCAAAAATTGAAGCAATTCCATTGCTTTAGCTTCTGCTTCTTTCTTATTCACTTTATTAATATAAGCAGGAATACAAACATTCTCTATTGCAGTGAATTCAGGCAATAAATGATGAAACTGAAACACAAAACCAATATTTTTATTGCGAAATTCAGATAGCTTCTTATCAGATAAAGAGGTAATCAACGTATTATCAAATTCTACAATTCCCTGATCTGCCTTATCCAAAGTGCCTAGAATATGCAATAAAGTTGTTTTTCCTGCTCCAGAAGCTCCAACAATAGAAATAATTTCGCCTTTTTGGATTTCAACATCAATTCCTTTCAAAACTTTTAGGGCTCCGTACGATTTTATTATTCCTGTGGCTTTTATCATCTTATTTTCTTTTTCGTTTTAAATATTGGTAATCTAAATAATAGAGTACTTTTAGTGAAAGGCTATTTAATTGTGGCGAGTTTATGGTATTTTCAATATTATCAATATAATTCCTTACCACCACGGCCTTTTCATCCATAATTGCATTTTTCCATGCCAAACTCAATGTGCTTCCTGGAGCAAATTCCCAAGCAAAAAGCAAATCTATATTAAATGAGTTAAAATTAAAGTTACTATTATTATTGTACGTATTATTTTCATCCAAATCGCCTTCCTCATTTAGAATGTAATACTGATTATATTCACCATTCACCAAATAATGACGGAGCCTCAAAGATAATGAAAGATTATTTTCAAACATATATCTTCCTGTAAAAGTATTTTCAATCGTTGTTAATTCCCGCTTTCCGAAAACAACATTATTGCTATCATCAACATTTACAAATCCAATATTGTTAAAGTTCTTTGTATAATTAACAGCAAAATCCACTTTTAAATTGTCGCTCAATCTTGCAATTGGTCTTAAATAGACGCTATAATCATCCGAATGGAAATTGGGTGTTTGAGAATATCTCATTTCCAAATCAAAGGCAAAGGCTTTTCTATAATCAGATGAAAGGCCCAAAAAAACATTATAAAAAGTCGGATACCTAAAAAAACGACCTTCAACGCGAGGTTCGTAATAATCATAAACATTTTGAAGCATACAATAAGTTCCACCCCATAAACTCAGATAATTCAAAAAAGTAGTGCTCATGCGGTATTCTAATGAATTACTGGTAACTTTTTTAGAAGTAAAGTTATTATTATAGGTAAAACTCAAATAATTATTGAAATTTCTGAATTTCCCAAATGGCTCATAAATATTGTATTTTAAATCCAAACCCGTGGATTCTTCATTATTTGATAAATTTAAACCCATATCATTTGGATTGTAAGTCTTGTTCATCGTACTTTTCCATAAGGTAAAATGAAAGTTACCTTTTATTTTTGCAAAAGAAGTAGCATATTTATATCCCAAACTATTATTGGTATTATTAAATAAGGTATCAACTGCGATATACTTATCGCTCAATGTTCCCTCAAGCGCAAATTGATAGGAATTTTTTTTGTTCACAAGCTTTAAACCACTTCCGGTAACATTAGAGTTCCCAAAGTTTTTGTCTCGTGTTACATTTGTATTAATGACATAAAAAGATGAATTATTCTTAAATGCCTGATCTAAAACAAAAATATTGTAGTTGGCAAGTGGTTCTGTAAGGTAATTCCTCTTGTTACCCAGACTATCCTCAATAACAGCATAAGTATTATCGGTAATGGAATTGAACAAACCTATTGCCAAACCATTTTTCCCACGTCCTGAAAACTTAGTTGAATTTAAAAGTTTCGTTTGAAGCGGGTTCTTTTTGATGAATTCTCCTTCTTTTAAATTGTATTCAACATCATAAAATCCGGTAGGTTGTTTCCCAATCCGACGAGAATAAAAGAGATTCCCTTTGCTAAATAAATCTACTGCTTCTTTAAAAAAAGGCCGTTGCTCCTCATAAACGGTTTCGAAAGCCGACAAATTCTTTACTTTATTATCAGATTGTACTTGACTAAAATCAGGCAGGAGTGTCATGTCAATAGTGTAGCTCTCATTTACACCATATTTCAAATCCATTCCACCATTAATAGAACCTGAAAGATCACTGTGACTTTTAACATTATAAGGATAATGCTCTCCATATAATGAAAAATAAGGTGTAAAGGATAATCTCAATGGTGGTTTTATTTTTTTCAATCCCTTTAATTTCCCCCAATAAACAAGGTCATTACCAGTTCCTTTTAATTGAAGCGCCCACTGATCAGTTTCACGATTACGTCTTATACCACGATTTATTTCCATTCCCCAAACTTGTTCCTCTATTTTCGGAAAACGTATCGCTGAATAAGGAATTTTCATTTCAACAATCCATCCTTTTTCTGTAATATTAACTTTGCTTTCCCAAACAGCGTCGTACGTTTCGTCCCATTCTCTAAAATCCGCCTGAACTCCTGAAGCATATACCAAAAAAGTGTATCCGTCTTGTTGTTTATTATAAGTATCGAATTCTATACTGAAATTATCAGCATTTAATTCATTATCTCTACTTCCCAATTCTCTTAAAATACTGTCTGGTGAAGAATCAAGCATCAAAGCACCTACATATATTGCATCGTCGTCATATAATATTTTTACAAAGGTTTTTTGGGTTGGTGCAACATTATTTATTGGTGTATACTGAATAAAATCTGATACCCCTACAACATTTTTCCATCCTTCATCGTCCAATTTTCCATCAATTTTTATTGCGGTTTTGCATCTTTCTGCATTTAACACTTTAGTTGGATTTTGCGAAAATCCAAGATTCACTAAAAATAATATCAAAAATACGGGGATAAAAACTCTCATAACTCATAAATATGGCAACGAATATAGTACTATTTTTAGTTTTTTAAATCATTAAATTTCATTTTCAAAACAATTAACACCTATAACAATTAAACCAATTTGAAACAAAATAAAAAATAGATGAAAATAATTTTGAAAATTCCCTAAAAAAAAATACTTTTGAAACTCAAAAATTAAAAAAAGAAAACACAATGAATTTACATGAATTTCAAGGAAAATCAATATTAGCAAAGTTTGGTGTGCCTGTTCCTAATGGCAGAGTTGCTGATACTCCAGATGCTGCAGTTGAAGCGGCACAAGCAGTAAGAGAATTAACCGGAACAGAAATTTGGGCAGTAAAAGCTCAGATTCATGCTGGTGGTCGCGGTAAAGGTGGCGGAGTTAAAATTGCAAAATCAATTGCCGAAGTTAAAGAATATGCTAATAATATTCTTGGAATGATGCTAATCACTCCACAAACTTCAAAAACTGGAAAAAAAGTTAGAAGAGTGTTAATTGAAGAAAACATTTACCATAAAGGTGAATTCGAATTACAAGAACTTTATTTCAGCGTTTTATTAAATCGCCAAACAAGTAAAGTAATTATGATGTATTCTCCTAAAGGAGGAATGAATATTGAAGAAGTTGCTGCCGAAACTCCAGAACTTATTTTCAAAGAAGAAATTGATCCAAAAGTTGGCTTGCAACAATTTCAATGCAGAAAAATTGCATTTAATTATGGTTTAACTGGTGGCGCAATTAAAGAAATGACCAGTTTTGTTACTAAAATATATAAAGCATATATTGAATCTGACGCAACTTTATTCGAAATTAATCCTTTGGTTAAAACTTCAGACAATAAAATTATTGCAGCAGATGCAAAAGTAGTTGTTGATAATAGCGCTTTGTTCCGTCACCCAGAAATTGCTGAAATGCGCGATTTCGAAGAAGAAGATCCAATTGAAGTTGAAGCAAGTAGCTTTGGATTAAACTATGTAAAATTAGACGGAAACGTTGGTTGCATGGTAAACGGAGCTGGTTTAGCAATGGCAACTATGGATATTATCAAACTTTCTGGTGGTGAACCTGCAAATTTCCTTGATGTGGGTGGTACTGCAAATGCAAAACGCGTTGAAGAAGCTTTTAGAATTATCCTAAGAGACGTTAATGTAAAAGCAATTTTAGTTAATATTTTTGGTGGTATTGTTCGTTGCGATAGAGTTGCTCAAGGTGTTGTTGACGCATATAAAAACATTGGAGAAATTAATGTTCCAATCATTGTTCGTTTACAAGGAACCAATGCCATTGAAGCAAAGAAAATTATTGACGAATCTGGACTTAAAGTTCATTCAGCAATACAATTAGAAGATGCTGCTAAGATAGTAAAAGAAGTAATGGCTTAATTGTTTATTATTCATCAAAAAAAGCGGCTAATTGCCGCTTTTTTGTTTTTCTCAATTTCACATTTAATCTTTAATACAACGAACAGATTCACCAACAGGTTTATTGGAAAATTGCCTTGTAACAGTGCTTAAATTATAATCAAGTCGCCATGTCCATGCATAGGTTCTTTTATATGGAGTAGAAGACCACCAAAATCCTATTTTTGTATCCCAATCCAAAGAGCCTAATATCCCACGAAAGCCATGAGGCAAGGCTGTAAAACCACTTTTGTTTGTAGCTCCAGTATTCGGGCTTTTCCAATGAGCAGTTCCTGCTTCTTTCATACTTCCTCCTCCCACATTACTGGTAAGGACTGTCCATTCCTCATCACTAGGTAAGTGCCAACCAACTGGACACGAAACCAATGCTGCATCCCAATTATATAGCCTACCATAAGTTTCACAATCAATACACCAACTATATTTAACATCATAGTTTAAGTTTTCAGCCATCCATATCTGCGAATCAATTTTTATTGTTTTGTATTCTTTTCCATCTCTAGGATCAATAAAGGTACCTGTTTCTTGGGCCTTAATAATAGCATTTGCTGAAATCAGAACCACCAAAACAAATGAATATAGATTTTTCATATTTTCCAATTTAATATAAAGTAATTTTGAAGTCAAATATAAAGACTTCAAATTAAACTTCCTAAATAATTAAATGGTAGAGTATGGCTGATTTATTTTGATTCAATTAAATCCCAGAGATTTCCATAAAGGTCAGCAAAAACAGCTACCATACCCCATTTTTCCTCAACTGGTTTTCTAACAATCGTTATATTGTTATCAATTAAGTTTTGATAGGTGGATTTAAAATCATCAGTATACAAAAATAAGAATACCCTTCCACCAGTTTGGTTCCCAATCCTACTTTTTTGCTCTTCATTAGAAGCTTTTGCGAGCAATAAACAAAATTCTGTTGAGCCAGGTGGTGAAATTAACACCCATCTTTTTTCTTCACTAAGAATGGTATCCTCCTTTAAAAGAAAACCAAGTTTCTTGACATAAAAATCAATGGCTAGATCGTAATCATCAACCAATAATGCTATTTGAGCAATTCGTTGTTTCATTAATTTTGGTTTCTAATTATCACAATCTTTTTTGTTGCTATGGTATTATCTGCAAACTGAATTACTGCAAAATAAATACCTTCGCTTAGATTTTTGGTTTCAATAGTTTCATTTAAACCAGATATTTGCTTTGAAATTAATTTGCGTCCTTCCATATTAAAAATGGTAATATTTTTAAACTCAAATGGCGAAGTAATATTAATAAAACTACTAGCAGGATTTGGATTGACAAAAATTTTGTGATTTGTTGCTGAATACTCATCTATTCCAACTCTCATTAATGAACCACAGGTATTTCCATTTTTGCTAAAATAATTCATACTATTACCCATCCAAAAACCAACTGGAGGAGGTGAAACTTTATGGGCATCATAATTATATGTACCAAGTCCCAATACAAATTGGGTATTTTCAATTACTGGTGGTCCTTGAGTATCATAACCTCCCCAACAAGAATCATAAGGACAAAAAATAACATCATTATTTGAATTTATTGAGTAGGTCCAATACTTTCCGCCGCAATAATCTATAAATTTAAGAGTCTTAGTGCTCCCATCAAATAATTCAAAAGGAATATTTCCAATTAAAGTGCTTCTATTAAAGTTAAGTGAAATTGTATCTAAATGCAGAATTAAAGAGTCAACTTCAAAGTATTCTTCAGCTACATTATATTTTAAGGAGTCAGCAGTAATTGTTTTGTTTAAAATTATATGTTTTCTGTAACGATTGTAGCTTGCCCAAGGTGGTCCTCCATATTCATGATATTGAAATTCATCTCCAATTTGGTAATCATAAAGGTTGTTATTCGTTATTTCAAATAATCCACCATTTGGCGAAACATTACCAATTAATGAAAGTGGTTTCAGCACTTGAGGAAACGAATCCACCTGAAAAAATTGAGTCAAACCCCAATTTTTGGCAATAATAATATTTTGTTGATTTAGTGCAGATGAAATAGTATTCCCAGACAAATCAGTATGAATAATTTTATAGACCCTTGCTGAATCAATATTATTGAGAACTGTTAATGAATTTGAACTTTCATAAACTAATTTAAATTTCTGTGTTAAATCCTGATAAAAAACCAAAGTATCACTTGTATTTAAATTAAAACCAAATTTCAATGTATCCCCAGCAAGATTGAAAAATTGATAATTTGAATTATTATCAGCTATTATTTTCTTTCCAATCCATGAAGGAACATTTTGTTGGTGACAATACATTCCACTACCCCAAAACACACAAGAGTCGCTTGGAAATATCGTATCACATACTTTAAAGTAATTAAAATACACTGAATCAAGACCAGTTTGATATGCTGTATCAAAAGAAATACTGTAAGAATTTACAGGGCTTGGATAATCTGAAAATAATTTCTTCGAATTGGCATTGAAGAGTTTGTAATTCTGAGCCATTGAAAGACCAGAAATAAGAATAAGTAAAATAGTAAGAGTTCTTTTCATACCTTGTTTTTTTGTGGTAAATTTATTACATTTCAATTCACTATCCTAGTTTTACCTATTTTATTTAAGGTCCTATCAGCAAAAAAGGCCTCCAAAAAAATGGAAGCCTTTGAAAATATTATGAACTAATATAAGCTTACACATCCAATTTCTCAAAGACAGAATTCTTACTTTTAAATTCTGGAACAATTTTCTTCATTTGAGCAACAATGGTTTCATTGTTTTGGGAATCGAAGCAAGCAACTAAATTATTTACATCGTTGGAAATGGTGCTATAATCATATTCATCCACTTTCGCAATCATGATTTGAGGGTGATGCGTAGGAATCGTATTTTCTTGATTGTTTAATAATTCTTCATACAATTTCTCTCCGGGACGCAAACCTGTATAAACTATTTGAATATCCTTTCCAAGTGTCAACCTGGAAAGCATGACCATTTTTTTGGCTAAATCAAGAATTTTAACTGATTTGCCCATATCAAAAATAAATATTTCTCCTCCATTTCCAATGGCACCAGCCTCCAAAACCAACTGACAGGCTTCGGGAATAGTCATAAAATACCTTGTTACTTCGGGGTCGGTAATAGTTATTGGTCCTCCCTTTTCAATTTGTTTTCTGAAAAGAGGAATAACTGATCCATTAGAACCTAAAACATTTCCAAAACGAGTGGTAATAAATTTTGTATTGGTGCTTTTATTTAGCGATTGGGTATAAATCTCAGCAATTCGTTTCGAAGCACCCATAACATTGGTTGGATTTACTGCTTTATCAGTAGAAACCATAACAAATTTCTCAACATTATGCTTAACCGCAAGATCTGCAATTGTTTTCGTACCATTTACATTTACCATTATTGCTTCTGATGGATTATTTTCCATCATTGGAACATGTTTATAGGCAGCAGCATGGTAGACAACTTCTGGTTTGAAAGTATTAAAAACATTTTCCATCCTCTGCTTATTACAAATATCACCAATAACAACACTTGTATCTACTCCACGGAATTTTTCAAATAATTCTTGTTCAATATAAAACAATGGAGTTTCAGCTTGGTCTAGAAGAATAATCTTTTTTGGACCATAGTTGCAAATTTGACGAACCAATTCGCTTCCAATTGATCCCGCAGCTCCAGTTACCAAAACATTTTTACCAATAATTCCTTTACGAATTTCAACTTCATCGAGCTTTATTTCATCTCTTTCAAGTAAATCTTCAATATTTATTTTCTTTATTTGCTTAAAGCTCAGTTCGCCATTAATCCATTTGCTAACTGGTGGCACATTTAAAACCTTAACATTGTAGGTAAGACATTTCTCAATAATTTCCCTTTTTCTTGAAATTGCAAGGTTTTGAACCGAAATAATTACATGGGCAACGGTATTGGTCTCCAGTAAATTCTCTAATTTCTCAAAAGGATATATTGGTGTTCCTTCAATTTTCTTTCCTGATTTTCTGGAATCTTCATCAATAAAAGCAAGAACTTTATATTTAGAACCAGCATCTCTATCAAGTGTTCTTTGAGCAATTATTCCAGCTTCGCCTGCACCAAAAATGATAATATTGGTTTTTAATTTTGTTGGATTATTCATTTCCATAAAAGTAACTTTCACCAAAATCCTCATTGAAAGTAAGGCAAATACAGCAAATAAGAAATCAATAATTAAAATGGAAAAAGGAATAATATAAACCTTTTCCAAAAAATTAAAGGAAATGACGTTGACAACCGCAAATAATGCGCTTCCTGATAAGATCACAATAAAAATCCGAATAGAATCGCGAGTGCTTGTATACCTAATGATTCCTGAATATGTTTTGGCAATAATAAAACTGATTATCCTGACAATAACAACAAGAATTAAAGCCCGAGGAAGTTTATCTAACTCATTTTTTGGAATATTAAAATTAAATCTTAATAAAAAAGCAAAAACAAGAGAAAAGGAAATGATGAATGTGTCTAATAGAAAGATAATCCACCTAGGAGTATTTGCTCGTAATATTCGCATTGATTTTTTTGACAAAGTTAAAATAAAATTAAAGTGAGAATGATAGAAAAGTAAAAATGTTAAACATGCGAACCATCACAAAAAGGGGCTTTCTTTGTTTTTGAACAAGTACAAATTGCTGTAACTCCTTTTCGAAGATGTTTTTTCCCATCAAAATCGGTAACAATGCAACTGGAATTTATTATTATCGGACCATTTTTCATCATGGTTACTTTAATATCCTGCTCTTCAACAGCATTTTTAACTTCACCTTTTTTTATCCATTCATAAGTTAGCGCATCCGTCGGACAAGCATCAACCACTTCAATAATTTTATCCGTTTTTGCGGCAAATATATTGATCCAAGGAGTTTGATTTAAACTAAAAACTTTTGGAAGATCGCTTAAACAAATCCCAGCATGGATGCAATCCTTAGGTTTCCAAAAAACCTTGATCTCACCATTTGAATATTCCCTATCGTTTTTATCCATCTTTTGTTTTTTTACAAAAATAGTCAAGTAAATAGAAAAATACAAGATTTTACTCATTATATGCAAGAGAATATTCTTTTCAAAAAAATAGGCATAATTATTGAAAAGCTTATTCATCAAATTTTAATATATTTGTATTCAATAATTTTAATACCATGAAAACAAAAACCTCCATATTGCTTTCTGCTATCTTAGTTTTTTTTATTAATAGCAGTTTTTCTAAATTAGAGCAAACAGCAGCAGAAGTTGTTTTGGTTCAAGGCGGAACTTTCAAAATGGGCGATAGCGTTGATGGATCTGACGAGGATGATGAAAGACCTGTTCATGAAGTTACCATAAAAAGTTTCTATATCGGTAAATTTGAAGTTACTTTTGCTGATTACGAACAATTTTGTACTGAAACGGAAAGAATGGTTCCACCTGATGGCGGTTATGGAAAAGCAAACAGACCTGTAATCAATACCAGTTGGTATGATGCTGTTGAATTTTGCAATTGGCTTAGTAAAAAAGAAGGATTATCTGCCGCATACATCATTGAAGCAACAACCAAAGTTACTTGCAATTTTTCGGCAAACGGATATCGTCTTCCAACCGAAGCTGAATGGGAATATGCTGCAAAAGGTGGAAACAAATCAAAAAATTATGTTTTTAGCGGTAGCAATTCTATCAACGATGTTGGTTGGTTTACCGAAAATGCCGATGGAAAAACGCAGTCAGGTGGTGGCAAAAATGCAAATGAACTTGGCATTTACGACATGACAGGTAATGTTTGGGAATGGTGCTGGGATTGGTATGAAAGAAAATATTACGCAGCTAGTGTAAAAGACAATCCAACTGGTCCAAAAACCGGATCTGCAAAAGTACTTAGAGGTGGCGCATGGTTTTCGGACCAAACTTACAGCCGCACTTCTGAAAGATTTAACCGAGCTCCGGATATTCGTTTTAATTATGGATTCAGAGTTTGTAGAAC
Source organism: Bacteroidota bacterium (assembly GCA_013377115.1). Taxonomy (GTDB): domain Bacteria; phylum Bacteroidota; class Bacteroidia; order Bacteroidales; family CG2-30-32-10; genus Cfx2-01. Next base: position 17,108 of record JACAAW010000025.1, read on the forward strand.
TGCCCTTTAAGATTATTAATCCTTAAAATATGAACTGATGAAAAATATTAAATTTTTATTATTATTCATTTTTTGTTCCATTTCAATAATTGGAACCTCACAAAGTAAATTTACAATCGAAAATGGCGAACTTGTTTTGCCTAAACCCATTCTTTTCGAAAAATCAACAGCAATAATTAAGGCTGAAAGCAAAGCTACACTGGATTTTATCAAAGATTATTTAATTGATAAGCCATCAGTAACAATGATTCGTATTGAAGGAAATTCGTATTTTGAAAAAAATGGAAGCTTAAATCAGCAATTATCCGAAAAACGCGCATTGGCAGTTGCCAATTATTTGGTAAAAGCTGGAATTGATTGCATGAGAATTATCCCAGTTGGATTTGGAAGCAACAAACCAATTTCTGAAATCAACGAAAACAATGAAAGAATTGTAATAAAAAATGCGATGTTAAACAACCGACCTATTGGTGGAATGCCAATTGATGGTGGTGGAATGATGGCTGGAGATCCTTGTAAATAATTATTTTTTTTCGAAAACTTGGAAAGAATACGAAAATTTGCAATTTTCACTTTCTTCAACATCTGTTTGCTCAACCAAATTGTACAAACTATAATCGATTTCTGAGAAAAAAACATCTGCATCAAAAGAAGCATTTACTTTTGTGATGTACAATTTATCAGCAAATGGCAAAAACTGGGAATAAACACTTCCACCGCCAATTACGAAACTTTCTTCTTCAGGATTGCATTTACTGATTGCATCTTCAATAGAATAAGCCATTACGCATCCTTCAATTTCTTCATTTGGAATATCAGTAATTACAATGCTTCTTCTATTTGGTAAAGGACGAATTGGTAAAGATTCGAAAGTTTTCTTACCCATTATTATTGTATGTCCAGTTGTTAGAAGTTTAAATCTTTTTAAATCTTCTGAAATATGCCAAAGCAATTGGTTGTCTTTTCCAATGGCATTATTATCAGCAATAGCAACTATAATGGATAAATTTTTCATAATATTAATTTTTCACCTCCAATTTCCCAATAATATCATTAATTGAAGCAAATTTATGTCTGTCAAGATATTCATTAATTCCGTTTACTACTTTTAACGAAACTGTGGGATCAATAAAATTTGCTGTTCCAATTTGAATTGCGGTTGCTCCTGCCAAGAAAAACTCAATAGCATCAGTAGCGTTCATAATTCCACCCAAACCAATAATTGGAATATTTACTGCTTTTGAAACTTGCCAAACCATTCTCAAAGCAATTGGTTTTATTGCCGGACCAGACAAACCTCCAGTTACAGTTGATAAAATTGGTTTTCTGGTTTCTGCATTAATTGCCATTCCTAAAAGTGTGTTGATCAATGAAACCGAATCGGCTCCTTCACTTTCAACGGCTTTTGCGATTTCAGCAATATTGGTAACGTTTGGAGATAATTTTACTATTAATGTTTTTGAATAAACTTTACGGATTGCTTTTGTAACTTCTTGAGCTGATGCACAGCTAGTTCCGAAAGCCATTCCTCCTTGTTTTACATTTGGACAAGAAATATTAAGTTCAATTGCAGGAATATTTTCAAGTTCATTCATTTTTTCAGCAACAACTATATAATCTTCAATTGTTGAACCTGAAACATTTGCAATTACATTGGTTTGATAACCTTTTATCAGAGGATAAATTTCATTTACGAAATAATCCACACCTTTATTTTGCAAACCAACGGCATTCAGCATTCCTGAAGCTGTTTCGGCCATCCTTGGGTAAGGATTTCCTTCTCTTTTCGCATTTGTTGTGGCTTTCACTAAAATACCACCAAGCAAATTCACATCAAAAAAATCATCGAATTCAAGGCCATAACCGAAAGTACCCGAAGCTGTCAAAACTGGGTTTTTAAATTCCAGTTGATTGATTTTTATTTTTAAATCTGCCATTTCAAATCATTTATATTAAAAACTGGACCTTCAGTACAAACGCATTTATTTCCATCAATTGTTTCGGTTACACAACATAAACAAGCACCAATTCCGCATGCCATTGTATTTTCTAATGAAACCTCACATTCAATTCCTTTTGATTTAGCCATTTTTGCAACAGCCTTCATCATAATTTCGGGTCCGCAAGTATAAATTATATCAAATTTTATATCGGGATCATCAATAATTGTATGTTTCGTTACAAATCCTTTTTCTCCTAAACTTCCATCATCGGTAGTAATATGAACGGTTCCATATTTTGAATATTCGTGAACTTCAAAAATATCTTCTTTTGATCTTCCTCCTAAAATAATATGTGGTTCCACATTATTTTCCATTAAACATTTGGCTAAAAACAACAAAGGACCAATTCCACAACCACCACCAATCAATAAAGCAGAACCTTCATTTGGAATGGAAAATCCATTTCCCAATGGAAAAATAAGATTCAAATTTTCTCCAACTTCAATATTCGTAAGTTTTTTTGAACCAATTCCTGCTATTTTGATAAAAAGGCTCAGTGTATTTTCATGAAAATCAACATTATGAACAGAAAATGGCCTTCTTAGGAATGTGGAAGGAGAATCTTCAACCAAAACCTCAACAAATTGACCTGCAAGAATTTCAGGAAGTTTTTCATCAGATTGCAAAACTAGGATCGTATTCTGATCATTTAGTTTTTTGTTTTCTAAAACTTTAAAATCTATAATGTACTTTTTCAAAATAGTATTCTGTTAAATGTTTAATTAAAAAAAAGTCCGTAATCAATACGGACTATTCAATTAATCTTCTTTTTTTGGAGCTTTCTTTTTTGGAGCTGCTTTTTTCTCAGCAGTTTCTGCTTTTGGAGCTTTCTTCTCTTTAGCAGTTTTCCCTTCAGCTTTTTCTTTTTTCTCCTCTTTTACTTCTTCAACAGGTTTTTCGTCCTCAAAAATCAATAAATTATTTTTTTGAAGAAGATTATACCAATTGATTAGCTTTTTAATATCAGATGTATAAACTCTTTCTTTATCAAAAGTAGGCAATACTTCTTCGAAATAAGCTCTGATTTTTTTATCTTCTATTTTTGTGTCAATTGAAGGACCTCCATTATGCTTTTCCGAAATACTTTTAAAAATATCTTTCAAAGGTGTGTCATCTCCCGAAGTATAAACGATAATATCCTCGAGCGAAGAGATTTTATGCGATGAAAATGCAGGAAATCTTTTCTTATCAATTAATGATTCAACAATTACTCCATTTTTAGCTTGAGCAACCACTTTGTACAACCCAGGCATTCCGGAAATAGCTAAAATGTCTTTCAATTTCATACTGTCTAATTAATTTATAAATTATTTAAGTTTAACTTCTTTTGAACCACAAAAATAAAACGATTTAACTAAAATTGCTCATTATTGTTTAAAAAATAATTAACAATTTGCATTTTTTGTTAATAGTCTAAGTAATCCTGAAATAATACTTCAAGAAAAGACTTGCCTCTTTTTATTGCTTTCTGCTGAGATTGAGGCGTTTCAAACTTTTCATCATAATATTTATTTCCATCATGAAGAAATGAATAATAGTTTTTTGCCTCAACCCAACCAAAGCCATACTTTGACGAATAAAAAGCAAACTCTTTACTATTTGGATTAAACAAATCACGACTCCATTTAAACTCTTTGTGATCAATTTGCATTTGAGATAAAAGAGTGGCCGCAAAATCTGTTTGAGAGGCTACTTTCTCATATTTTTTTCCACGATATTCTGGTTTCAAAGCGTTTCCAAAAATTAGAAGTGGAATTTGTCTGTATTCTCTGGCCCAATAAGAACGATTTTTGGGTGTTGGATGACTATGATCCGCCATCACAACAAATAAGGTATTATCGTACCATTTCTCTTTTTTTGCATCCTGAATAAATTTCCCTAAACTCTTATCAGCATAATAAACTGAATTAATGAATGTTCTGTATTCTCCACCCCAATCAAAAACCTGATTCATAGGCTGATCGAATGGAGAATGACTGCTCAATGTAAAAGCCGATGCGAAAAAAGGTTGCTTAAAACTGCGGTAATCGGTTATTAATTGCTTGTACAAAAATTCGTCATGCACACCTAAACTTCCTCTGGGAATTGAAGATGAAAAATCTTTACCTTCAATAATTCGATCTAAATCATTATAATAAATATATCCCTTAATATTTCCATAGTTCAATTGACCGCCAAAATAAAAGGAAGTATAGTATCCCAACTTTTGAAGTTTTTTAGTTACGCATGGTAATTTTTGGTATTTATCTTCCTGATTAATTATTGAAGTTGTAGGCTGAGCAGGAAATCCACTAAGAATTGCACAAATTCCTTGGTCGGAAAGCTCACCACTGGCATAAAAATTATTGAAAATCAATCCTTCTTTGGTTAATTTTTCAAATTGAGGCGTAATACCCTCATATCCAAAGCATGATTTCACCAAATCTGCCGACCAGCTTTCCATTATCATCAATACAATGTTTGGTCGTTTGGTTGTTAAAATATTCACTGTTGTATCCTTTTTTACATAAAACAAAGAATCAACTTCGGCTCTGGCCTCTTTTAATGTGAAATATTTGTAAGGATTTTCATTTAAATACTTACGGTTCTTTTGGATACTATAAATAATATTCCATGAGGTATTTACTGTTGCAATATTGATGAAATTATTTTTCGAGAAATAAACAACGCTTTGAGTAATTGGAATTTGCTGCGTACCACCCCGAATCCCACCCAAAAGCAAGAATGGCAAAGCTCCCAAAAAAAGGACAGAGAAAATAAAATTTCTCTTCTCAAATTCAATCTTTGTTTTCACCAACTTTCTATAAAGATAGATTCCCAAAAAGCTAAATATAATAATGAAGAGTAAACCCAATATAATTGTTGAAGTTCCTGTTGATTTATAAGCTTCATCTGGTTGCGCTAAATACGAAATCGCTTTATAATTAAGTTTTACGCGCCATTCTTCATAAATTCCCAGATCGGCAGCCGTTATCAATGAAACTAGAAAAACAATGAAGTATGAATAATAATCATTGATGATACCAGGAATCTTGCTTTTAATTAATGTTTGAAAAAAAATAATGATAAATGGAATCACCATTACATAGCTAGTTGCAGATAAATCAATATAAATGGCATGCCAAAAACTCAGCAGAACTTCAGTAAAAACAGCGTCCTTAAGTGAACTAAAATTATATAAATAAAAAACAAGTCTGCAAACCTGGAAGAGAACCATCCAAAATAAGAATTGCTTTAAATAATATAAAATAAACTTTTTTACCATGAGCTATTTTTGATTTGTGATTTTTGATTTTTGATTTATGATTTGTATGTCAATTTCAAATTATTATCCTGAACTCATTGATGCTTCTTTCCTTTTTTGGATTCCTCATTTCATTCGCAATGACATGTATTCATAAGAGGAAAGTGGGAGCAAGAAAGCATTCAGCTAAATTTTGGTTTAAAGAATGCTTTCTTGCTCCCTTCCAATTAGTTTATAAAATTGTCATTCCGATTCGCCGATTGGCGGAGAGGAATCTCATTTAACAGGATAATATATATCATCAGTTTTTATTATAAATAATTAAACAATTTAAACAAACGATTGCAAATCAAACAACTTTTTATAAACTCCATTTTCCTCAATTAATGCCGAATGCGTACCTCTTTCAACAATTTCGCCTTTGTTTAAGACCAATATTTCATCAGCAAATTGAATGGTTGAAAGTCGGTGAGCAATAATTAAGGAAGTTCTGTTTTGCAGCAAATTATTCAATGCATTTTGAACCAAACGTTCCGATTCGGTATCTAAAGACGAAGTTGCTTCATCCAAAATCAGAATATCAGGATTCTTTAGAACTGCACGAGCAATATTTATTCGCTGCTTTTGACCACCTGACAATCTATTTCCATTATCACCCAAATTGGTTTGATAACCATCTTCCAATTCCATAATAAAATCGTGGGCATTGGCAATTTTTGCAGCTTCGATAACTTTCTCTTCGGAAGGATTATCCTGGCCTAGAGCAATATTATTAATTACCGTATCATTAAACAATATAGATTCCTGTGTAACAATTCCCATCAATCCTCGAAGATCGGAAATCACCAAATCCTTTATTGGTTTTCCATCTATCAATACTTCACCGCTGGAACAATCGTAAAATCGTGGAAGCAAATCGGCAATGGTTGATTTTCCTGCACCCGAATGTCCAACCAAAGCAATTGATTTTCCTTTTTCGATTGTAAAATTGATATTATTTAATACCGGCTCATTTCCATAAGCAAAATTCACATTTTTGAATTCTACAGATTTTCCGAATTGCTTGATTGGGCTTGCATTTGGTTTTTCAAGAATTACCTCTTCTGCATTTAACAGCACTTCCACTCTTTCTACTGATGCCATCCCTTTTATTACATTATAATAAGCCGCGGCAAATGATTGCATCGGAGGAATTAATTGGGAGAAAATTACAAGGTAAGTTATGAAAACTGCAGCATTTAAAGATGAACCCGGACTTAAAACCATTTTTCCTCCAATCAATAATACAACAACAATAACGATGGTTCCCAAAAATTCACTTACCGGAGCTGCTAAATCTCGACGGCGGTAAATACTAATCATTCTGCGTTTATAATCGCTATTGATTTCGTGAAAATTATCTCTCGAAAATTGAAACGCATTGAAAGCTTTTATGATTCTTAATCCTGTTAAAGTTTCTTCGATAACTGAAAGGATGGTTCCCATTTTTTGCTGCACCACCGCTGATTTCCGTTTCAGACTTTTACCAATACGATTAATCACAAATGCCGTAATGGGCAATAAAATAAGAGCGTAAAATGTTAAATACGGACTAATTATGAAAAGTGCAATGATATAACCAATAATTGTAATTGGATCGCGAAATGCCATAACCAATGAACACATAATTGACCATTCAATTTCCTGGACGTCGCTCGTAATTCTGGAAATAGTATCCCCTTTTTTATTTTCAGAGTAAAATGAAAGGGGTAATTCCAAAACTTTGGTATACATTTTATTTCGTAAATCCTTAACCACTCCATTTCTGATGGGCGCGATATAATACAATCCCATATAGCGGAAAAAATTTTTGAAAATAAATAAAATGATTACCAGAATACAAATAAAAAGCAAAGCCTCTAGTTTACCATAGGCAATAATGATTTTACTAATTAAAAAGCGAAGATTTTCTATTAAAGATTGTGATGAAAGCGTTAATTTGGGAGCAACGTAAATAAGTTCTGTTTTTCCGAAAAGCAATTCTAAAAAAGGTTGAACCATTGCAAAGGATCCCAAAGAAAATACCATAGACAAAATATTGAAAACTACAATCAAGCTGATGTATTTCCAATAAGATTTGATGTATCTATATATTTTGAGGAATTTCGACACTTAAGCTAAATTAATTTGTAGTTTTTGTATTCTCCAATTCTCCAACCTGTTAATTTCTCAATTTTGTGGGTGAAGCGGTCTTTAAACCTGAATTTTGATTTCGATTTATCGAAACGAAACTCCCAATCTTGGGCTTTCACCAGTGCTTCCATAATTTTGGGATGCGAACCCTTAAACAATTCTACCTCATCCACATTATCGAAATAGAAAACATCGGCAGTTTCCACATTTTCTCTTAACCATTCGTCGTTATGCCAGAAACGGTGAAAATAATCTGATTTCTTTTTCATTAAGGCAGGATTGCGCACATAATTATAATGAAAAACAGAAACATCAATTTTTTTAACGTGAAGCTTTTCTGCAAGTTTTTCATTTTCGAGCGACTCAGGAGTTTTAAAATTTCTAAATCCTTGAGAATCTTTATAAGAACGAATTGTTGGAATATTTCTAAAAACACGAATTTCGAAACGATGAATTCTTCGGGTGGTTCGGACATAATCGTAGCTCCCCCAGAAATTCAGGAAATGAAATAATAAACCTTCTACTTTTGAATCGGAATCGTATTTTTCGATTTCAGTTTTTATTTTTTTCAAATCATTTTCATGAATAATTTCATCTGCCTGAATGTGGAAACCCCAATCCCCAGTAATATGTTCACGAGCAGCATTGGCTTGTTGAGCAAAAATTTTCCCACTCATGCGCAATTCTTCGTCCCAAATGGTATCAATAATTTTAATTTTTGGTGAATTCAGATTTACAATCGCTTCTCTGGTGCCATCATGAGAATCGCCAACAGCAATCACAAACTCATCGCAAATAGGAAGAATCGACTGAATGGCTTCTAAAAAAGGATATCCAAATTCGAAACCATTTCTAATATATGAAAAACCGCTGATTGTCATTAATAAATTCCTTTGTAATTGAATGGTGTAATCTTTAGTAATTCCTCTTTCAATGCATCATTCACATTCAGCGTTTTGATGAATTCACTTAAACTTTCTTTTGTAATTTTTGTATTGGTACGGGTTAATTCTTTTAAAGCTTCATAAGGTTTTGGGAAATTCTCTCTTCTCAAAACAGTTTGAATTGCCTCAGCAACCACCGCCCAATTATTGTCTAAATCTTTATTGATAGCATCTTCGTTCAGAATCAATTTTCCCAATCCTTTGTTGATTGAGTTTAATGCGATTAAAGTATGCGCAAAAGGAACTCCAATATTTCTGGTAACGGTTGAATCCGTTAAATCGCGTTGCAATCTGCTAATTGGTAATTTTGCTGAAAGATGTTCAAAAATGGCATTCGCCAGTCCGAGGTTTCCTTCGGCATTTTCGAAATCGATTGGATTTACTTTATGAGGCATGGCCGATGAACCAACTTCGCCAGCTTTTATTTTTTGTTTGAAATAATCCATTGAAATATAAGTCCAGATATCGCGACAAAAATCTAAAAGAATGGTATTGATTCTTTTCAGATTGTCGAAAAGGGCGGCCATATTATCATAATGCTCAATTTGCGTAGTAGCTTGAGAGCGATCTAATTTCAGTATATTGTTCACAAAATTATTGGCAAATTTTACCCAATCAATTTTTGGATAAGCCACTAAATGCGCATTGAAATTTCCGGTTGCTCCACCAAATTTGGCAGAAAATGGGATGGTATTGATGAGTTTTATTTGTTTTTCGAGGCGCTCAACAAAAACATTGATTTCTTTCCCCAAACTTGTAGGCGAAGCTGGTTGTCCGTGAGTGCGTGCAAGCATGCTTACTTCTTTCCATTGGCTTGCCATTGTTTTTAATGAATTTACAACTTCGGCAGTTAATGGTTTCAATACTTTTTCGTAAGCATCTTTCATTAAAAGCGGAGTAGCGGTATTGTTGATATCCTGAGATGTTAATCCAAAATGGATAAATTCTTTGAATTCGGACAAATGGAGTTGATCAAATTTCTCTTTAAGGAAATACTCAACGGCTTTTACGTCGTGATTGGTGGTTTTCTCAAAATCTTTAATCTGCTCAGCATCTTTGATTTGAAAATTAAGATAGATTTGGCGAAGCTGATCATTATTAGATTTATGATAGGTTTTGAGTTGAGGCAATTCAAAATCGCATAAAGCAATAAAATATTCCACTTCGACCAAAACACGGTACTTAATAAGAGCAAACTCCGAAAAATAATCGGCAAGAGGATCAGAAATTTTGCGGTAACGCCCATCGATAGGCGAAATTGAAATCAATGAATCGAACGACATAGTTTAAAATTTTGTTAAGCAAAGGTAATAAAAAAAGAAAAGCTAATCATGAGGATATAGAAGTTTCCTCACGAATATTTGAAATTTCAAACGAATGTTTTAAGCCAATAAAAATTTCATTAAATTTGTATAAAGCAAAATGAACTTCAAAAACAATTATTATGAAAAAAATAATCCCCATATTTCTTGTCATTTTTTTATTTGTAGGCACTTTTCTTTCAGGCTGCAAAAAAGATGAAGAAAAACTCGCCAACTCTTGGCGAATAAATCAATATTATGAAAACGGCACCGATAAAACTGCTGATGCCCAATCTGTTTTTAATGGTTATAATCTAATCATTGATAAAAACAAATCTTACTCCATTTACTACAGATTTTTGGGTTTAATTGATAATTATGAATCAGGAACATGGGCATTCAGTAATAAAAATAAAAATGTTACTTTCCAGAAATCGAATACGTCAAGCACAACTGAATGGACCATTCTGAAATTAATGGAAGACGAATTATGGGGCGAGTTTCAAGATAGCTCCAAAACTATTGAAGTTCATTTATTACCAAAATAAAAAAAATCCGGCTTATTTTTTATTATTCAATAATCACTTTGCTCGTATAGGATTTATCTTTTACAAAAATACGTGCAAAATAAATTCCTTTTGGCGTATTTGTCAGGTCAATTTCTATTAGAGAATTTGACTTGCTGAATGATTTCGCATAAATTTTATTGCCCAATATATTAGAAACCTCAATTATTATATTGGCATTTCCCCAATTATTATCTGCAATTTCTATGGTAAATTTTCCATTGCTTGGATTTGGATAGAGTTTCATTTGCAGGTCAACGGCAATTTCGTTAACACTGGTTTCGCATGGATAAATCAAGGCGCTATCTGGTGAACCTTCGGGACAGCCATCAACCCAATAATTTCCTTCGCAAAATTTTCCGTTTAAATCTAACAATTCCAGTGTAAATCCGTTTCCAAATGCGCCTTGTGGCCATGGAGCAACTTCGTCGTAAACAAGAGATTGGTATAAATTTCCTGCTGCATCAAACAATCGAAGTGCTTCACCGGTGCTTCCCAATCCGAAAACAAATGGTCCGGAATAATTGGTAATTCCAGGAAAACGTGCATTAAATTTTAATGGTTCGCTTATCACCGCTAAATATTGAGATGGTGCAAGAACAGTTCCAGCTGGAAATACATAAGTATGGGTATCATCGCCATCAGAGAATTTCCAACCAGAAATATCCACACTAGCAGTTCCTTTATTGTAAAGTTCTACCCAATCTCCAGCATCAGCAGAAACAGAAGATTTATAATTGATTTCACTGAAAATAATACCTTCATTACAAGGAACATAAGGACCACCTGGTGATCCGTTGATGCATCCTGCAAACCAACTTGAAGCCAATTTTGGATTCAATGTATCGTTTAAAAGCTCAAGCGTATGCCCAATACCATCAACAGCTTGAGGCCAAGGTAACGAATCATCGTAATGCATCGTGATATAAATTGAATTATAATTATCTTTCAGAGTCATGGATTCATTTGAATTGCTAAATCCAAATCCGGTTGGACCAAATACCTGTATACCAGGATGCTGTGTATGAAATTTCAAGGTATCTTCGGCCAATACCAAATAATCATTTGGATGAAGAATAGTTCCTGCAGGAAAAACATAATTGTGTAAATACACACTATCAGTAAATGTCCAGCCAGAAATATCCACATTTCCATTTCCGTATTTATGGAATTCAATCCAATCGCCGGCATTTCTGGTGCTGTCAGAATGATAATTTACTTCGCTGATTGACAAGCCTCCAAAATTTTGTATCTCCGTGAAAACTGCCTGAAAATAGGTTTCTAATGGGATATTTAAATTTATTGAAATATTGGTATCCTGAACTGGCATTAAAATATTTGGCGCCCAATATGCAAATTCGTATCCAGTATTTGGAATGGCTGTTAATCTAACTGGATTTCCGTTAAAATAAACTCCTGTCCAAGGCAATGAATCTGGAATAATGGTAGAAATTTTTATCTTCCCCGCTCCTGCCGGCAAAACATCAAGTGTTACATCCACCTGCCCGGCTAATGAAAATCCGGATTGGATATGATTTCTAACCTGAGCAGTTCTATTAGAGAGTTCAGTTTGAAATGTTTGGTGGCTACTTACAAAACCCGCCATTTGCTGACTGATATTCGCATTACCCCAGCGTTGATATTCTTTTGGCATTTCAACAACCGTTTGATTAAAGAAACGATTCTCTTTAGGCAAAATATGATTGGTTCCGTAAGCCGTGTTCATTACATCAGCAAATCGATTGATGAAATAATTTTTAAACTTCGCATTTTGAATTCCACGCTTCCATATATTGATATAAGGATTGGATGCACTTTGCGACATCATATAAGCGATATGATTATAATTTGAATCGGTCCAGCCATAGGGATCTAAAGAAAGTTCCAAATCAGTGAGGCAAAATCTCCATCGATAATCTGTTTTATCGGAACGGTAAATTTTGATATTATTTTGAGGCCAATCGGTATCTGCAATCCATGATTGACCAATAATATAATCATTATAATATTTCATATCGAAATAATGGTCGGCCTTTGTCCAAAAAGCAGTATCTGAAGTATTTATACTTTCGAATGAAGAATAATTCGTGTAAAACGAATCAACCGAGCCTTCAATTGCTCTTAAAACACTTCCATTCCAATAACTTAATGACAAGATATCGGTAGAATCGGGATTGGCACCTTCAAGGGTTTCAAAATATTCTAAGTCATATTTCTCTCTCAATTCGTACAATCCAAAATAGGCACCATTAATATAAACGCTAATTGGTCGCCAGGCGGAATAATAATTATTGGTTTCGTCACCCATTGCTTCAACTTCGCAAGCATCTTTATATGGAAAATTTAGATATTGATTGCTACCATTTCGCAAATAGAATTTACTATATTGCATTCTGTTTGGACGGTTAGGAATTAACTGATAATTTATTGGGCCTTCACCCAAAACACCATGATCCAGTTCCACCCTCATTGAATGCTGCGGGCTTGAACGACTTCCACCAGCACCACCATCAATTTGAAGTCCTGCCCTTTGTGAGAAAATCTTTTGCTGTGTGGAGTCAAAATACTCAACATAAGCCGCTTTTTCCCAATCGAATTGCCAATTATCAAATATTCCATTGGTACCATAAAGATTGGTATTATCTGTAACGATTGATAAAACTGGAGTTACATGACTAATTCCAATAAGATAAGAAGAAACTGCAATTTGACTTGGTAAAATATTACTCGCAAATGCTTTGGCTTTTATTATTGTTGAATAATAAACATTAATCGGAGTACCAGTATAAAGTGTCGATGCTATAGTTGGATCGCTGCCATCCAAAGTATATCGAACAGTTGAAAGTCCAGGATTCGGATTGGTAATGCTCACATTTAGGGTTGAAGTATAAATTCCTGATGGAACTGAAATCACAGGAGCCAAAAGATAACTATTATATGGTGTGGAAGAATTATTGGTTGCCCCTGGAGTTGCAGTTTGAAAAAGAAATACATTTGATGAAGCATCAAGAAAAGAACCAATACTATTATCAAGGTCATTGCAGTTAACAAAGAGAGAACTCAATAAAACCTGGGTTGGCGAATACAGATAAACTTTCTCACCAACAGTTTTTAATTTAAAATTGGTATGCAAGTAATTATTGGTATCAACAGGCTCAAATGATGAAGTAACTTCGGTATTTGAAACCATTTTCATGTTGAAATCGATATAATCGTAAATAGTTGCGGGGTCGGTTGCCGTAACATCAAATGCCAAACTGGTAAAATTTCCGGCTGTTAATCCAGAGGCAATTAATTCTGAACCACGAATCATCATTTGATTTTTTGCTGCCCAATACCAGTTTCCATATGGAGCTGGGTAAGTCGTATTTGTATTTTGAATGGTTCCAGTTCCAATAATATTACCGTTGATTTTCATATTGGGCCTTTGAGTAACTTTACTCCCGTTTTCGGCTTCACATATATAAGGACTGCCATCCTGAAATGCGAAAATAGTGGAATAATAAGGTGTGGTGCTTTGATTGAAAATTGAATTGGTGGTATAACCGGTTGAACTATATGAACAAGTATTGATTAAAATATTTGAAACGCCATCCCAATAAAATGGTGTCGTGAACAAATGAGTATTCCATCCTGTAACAGCATTAAAATTTGTTTTATTTAAAACATGTTTAAACCCTGAGATTGGTTTCCGATCTTTTCCACTACAGAAAATAATTTTATAGGCTCCAGGCAAAAGTTGAACATTTGGGAAGGTCCATTTTGCAGGGTTCAGGGAATCGTCTGAAAGAGAATAATTCAATAAGTTTATCGTGGTGCTTCCCGAATTATAAATCTCAATCCAATCTGGAAATTCAGCATTTTCATCTTTGATGGTTGAATAATTTCTATTAGAACCTTCGTTAATTACAAGCTGTGCAAACAAATTAGTATTTACGAAAATTAAAAACAAGAAAGAACAAAAAATAATACGGGATAAAATGGTAAGATTTTTTTTCATAAAATTAAAAGATAAAAAGAAAGAGATTTCCAAACAAAAGTATTGAAAAATTTATGCTTGTCAAATTATTTACTATGAAATTTTCAAACAAATAGCGCTTGGTGATTTTTTGAATTTTAAAATAGTTTGAGCAATACTGAATAATAAAAATGTAAATTTGCCTAGCCGAATTGAAATAACAAACATTTTGCATTAATGAAAAACATTTCCATTACCGAAAAACTCATCTTTTATTTCGTGATTCTTGGGATTGTAGTAATTACAATCATCGGCAATTATTCGTATTATTTTGCAAATAAAGCCTTGCTCAATCGTACTTTCGATCAGCTTACTTCACTTCGACTAGAAAAGAAAAACCGTATTGAACAATTCTTTCTCGATCGCCAGCGCGACATCAATCTTTTTTCCAATTCAAAGGAAATCAAAGAAATAATTAC
>JACAAW010000250.1 GCA_013377115.1 Bacteroidota bacterium
GATTGTTCAATTTGTTGTTGAGGTGTAATTTCTTCCTCATCAACTTCGATGGAATATTTCTTAGCAAGATATTTTAATGCCTCTGGATAAGTGAAATGTTCGTGTTCCATAATAAAATGGACCGAATTTCCAGCTTTACCACAACCAAAACATTTGAAAATCCCTTTTGCGGCAGAAACAGTAAACGAAGGGGTTTTTTCATTATGAAAAGGACAGTTTCCTAAAAGATTAACACCTCTTTTTTTAAGGGCAACAAAATCACCAACAACCTCTTCAATTCGAGCGCTGTCAAGTATTTTATCGATGGTTTCTTTGTTAATCATTTTCGGAATTCTTCAAATGCTAAATTAGTAAAATTTGCATTATTATTAATAAAATAGATTTGGCGAATTGAATTAAAATCTCCTATTTTGCATATAGCAATTGCCATAAAATGGAAAAGAATAAAAAAGAGGGTAGATATCAAAGAATATTTTTGCAATTAGGCGATTTACTTCAGAAAAGCGAAAATGATATTGCAAAAATGGCCACTATTTCAGCGGTGCTATTCAATAAATTTGAATATTTCTTTTGGTGTGGCTTTTACAGAATTGTTGATGGAGAATTAATTGTTGGTCCATACCAAGGCCCAGTGGCATGTCAGGTTCTGCAAAAAAACAAAGGAGTTTGCTGGGCCGGAATTAACCAAAAGGAAACAATTCTGGTTCCAAATGTTGAAGAGTTTCCAGGTCATATTGCTTGCGATTCCAGATCAAAATCAGAAATTGTAATTCCCGTAAAAAATAAAAGCGGAGAAATTTTTGCAGTTTTGGATGTTGACAGCAAAGAACTGAATTCCTTTGATGAAATCGATAAAATTTACTTAGAAAAAATCATTAATTTAATTTCAAATTGAATTATTTAACAATACTCATCATAGCAATTGGATTGGCGATGGACTGTTTTGCGGTTTCTATTTCTGGCGGCATGATGCACCGATGTCTAAAAGTTAAAGACACCATTAAAATAGCATTTTCATTCGGTTTTTTTCAAGCTGCTATGCCAGTGATTGGGTGGTTACTAGGAATTTCGTTTAAAGAGTTTATTTCTCAAATAGATCATTGGATTGCCTTTTCTATTCTTGGTTTTATTGGAATTCGGATGATTTATGAAGCTCTTAAAAAAGTTGAAAAAGAAAAACGATTTAATATCAATTCGCCTTCTGTGCTTTTAAGTTTGTCTATTGCAACCAGCATCGATGCATTAATAGTAGGTGTGAGTTTTGCCTTTTTGGAAACAGAAATTTTAAAAACCGTTTTAATTATTGGAGTTGTTACTTTTTTGATTTCTGTTTTAGGCCTTTATTTGGGCAGAAAACAAGTTTTTTTAAACGGTAAAAAAGCCGAAATCGCTGGTGGCATTGTGCTAATTGCTATTGGTGCTAAAATTCTATTGGAACACTTGGGTGTTTTGAAATTTGGTTAAAAAGAAACCAAACCAATTCCCAAATGCAAAC
The DNA here is from genome assembly GCA_013377115.1 of Bacteroidota bacterium. GTDB lineage: Bacteria > Bacteroidota > Bacteroidia > Bacteroidales > CG2-30-32-10 > Cfx2-01. Next base: position 1,496 of record JACAAW010000250.1, read on the forward strand.
TGATCAATTGGAAACGAAGCATCCTATCATCCGAATCCTTTTTAATGTGTTCTTCCATTTTTCCAATAGATTGGTTTTCATCGTCTTTAAATGAAAATTTACTTAGAATTGCTAATGGCGCCATTCCAATTCTAACTCCGTAATCAATTAATAGTTTGTCAAATAATACGCGTTGCCGTCCAGCAGTAAAAGAAATTACAAAAGAAGTAAATTGATATTCCCCTCTTCCAATAGCCTTTTTTGAAAAATCTAGAAAAAGAGTTGTGTCAGATGTAGGGTTGTTTGGTCTGAAAGCAAATTTGTCATAACTTACGTTTTCAAAAAGCAATGAAAATTCAGGCTTCACATAATTGCCAACAGGGGAATAGCTTCCACCATAAAAGAGTTTAAACCCAATCGAAAAATTATTTGAAGTCAGTTGAATTGGTTTGTTTTTAAATGAGGAATTTTTTGAATATCCCGATTTGTATTCAAGATAATAGTAATAAGTTTGGGAGGGAGTTGTATTAGTATACATTAATTCCTCTGAATCTTTCAATAAGCTAAGACCCGTTGAAATTCTTTGATATGAAACAGAAATTTGCGAATGTTTGCCTGTAACATAATCAAGGTTTAGTGAAGGAGTAAAATTAAGACCTTGGTCTGAGCTATTTGTTGGACCAATAAGTGAAGGCCACAAATCAGCACTTATGCTTGGTACGAAACGTTTTCCTAAATAACCAGGAATTTGTGCATAAATAGAAATAGAAAATATAAAGCAGATAATAAATGATTGAATTTTTTTTGTCATTTTATTTTGATTTTTTTGCAACAAACATTAATGAATTGTAAATAAAAGAGTTTAGAGTGTCAGCATGGTCTTTTCCAATAGAATTGTGGACTTCGAATTTCATTACTTTTCCTGTTTCTAAGTCCACTACAAAAAAGAAGTAAGTGTTTTTAAAACCACTATTTTGTGATCTAATTTCATTATAGGAATAAAGGCCGCACCATGCAATATATTTTGTTCCTAATCTTTCTATTAATTGCTCCATATATTCTGAACTAGAAACAATTTCGTCTTCATTATTTCCATGACTAAAACGCTCATCAATCCATTGGTTTAAAAGGGCGTTGTCGTTAAATAATTCAATATCGCCACTTGTAAGACTTTTTGTAGAAATATTTACACAATTTAGTTTGAGTTTTTTTGAACATTTTTTCACAATTTCAGAAAGGGCTTTTTGTTTGTTTTCTGATTCCGTAAAATAGAAATAGTCGGCTCTGCGTTTGCTTTTTATTATCTTAAAAAACGGTTAAAACCCTGAAATTTTATTTCAGCTACTTTA
>JACAAW010000251.1 GCA_013377115.1 Bacteroidota bacterium
ACTGTTTATAACCCACAAATGAGGCCTTTACATTATATTTTCCTGGTGTTAGAGGCTTGATGGTGTAATTTCCATCAATATCTGTATTCGCTCCTCCAACTTGTTTACCTCCAGTTTCAACAACAACTGTTGCAAATGGTATGGGCTCTTTTTTGTCTTTATCGGTTAATCTTCCTTTAAGGGTACCGGACTGAGCAAAGACTAAAACGTTTGAAGCCAGAATAATACAACTGACTAAGAGTAACTTTCGTAGCATACTTATAAAATTTATGTTCGTTATTTGTTATGCATATTTAAAAGGCGGTAAAGTTAAAAAAAAAAAAATCTTATTTTCAAACTTTTTTGCATCAATTTTTCTTTTTAAAATATTTTGTAAATATATGGAAATAATTGAAACTAAAAATTAATTTTCAAATTTATCACAATTTGTAATCTTGATGAATAGCAATAAAATTATTGTGTTTAAATCGTTAATAAAAGTTAAAATCAGTTTACGGTAGTATTCGACCAGTTTACGGCAAATATTATAAAGTATGCGGTTTAAAAAATAATTTTGATTTTTAGAATTTTCCGCTACAAATGATTCAAAAGGTCAATTATTGTTTCTCTTTTTCTTCTAGAAACTGGAATTTCGCTTCCATCCGACATCACGATACTTCCTCCATCAACTTTTAAAAAACTTTTTATATACTTCACATTTACTAAATGTGACTTGTGAGGTCGAATAAAATTATGAACACTTAATAATTCTTCGTTTTCTTTAAGCGTTTTAGAAACCATAATTACTTTTCCACTTTTCAGAAAAAACCTGGTATAATAATCATCTGATTCACACCTTATGATGTCATCAATTTCAATTACATGCATTCCTTCACTTGTGGAAAGTATAATTTTTTTTGGGTCGTTATTTTTATTTTTTAAGTTTTCGAGCAAAAACTTAATATTAGGTTCTTTTCCTTCATTTTTTTGCTTTTTCTCCACTTTTTCAACTGCATTTATTAAATCCTCCGGCAAAACAGGTTTCAATAAATAATCGAGAGCACTATATTTTATGGCTCTTATTGCATATTGGTCAAATGCTGTTGTAAAAATTACTTCGAAATTAATTTCACCTACATCTTCAAGAAGTTTGAATCCGCTTCCATCAAGCATTTGAATATCAAGAAAAATTACTTCTGGCTGATGTTTTTTTATTTGGCTAATACCAGTTGTATAACCATCTGCTTCTGCAACAATTTCTACATTTTTACAATAACGACTTAGCATACCATTGAGTGTTTCTCTGGATTTTATTTCGTCGTCGATGATGATTGCTCTTATCATAAAATATTTTTTTTCAAACCTAGTTTATTTTTTTTTAAAACACAAATTCATTTTTCAGAATTAAAGATCTATAAATGGAATAGATAATTCCACTTTAGTTCCAATAGCTTTTCCATTTTCGTCTCTAAGGTCGATTATTCGAACACTTGTTTGTCCCTTATGCTGCCTGTTTAAAATTTCCAAACGTTCTTTGGTAATTTCCATTCCCCGAGATTTATGTTTTAATCCAATTTGTTGTTTAAACTCCATTGCTTTTTCTCTTCCAACTCCATCGTCTTCAATAATACATAATAATGTATCCTCTTCCAGTTTTATCGAAATTGTTAATTTTCCTTTTCCTTCTTTATAATTGATTCCATGTAATATGGCATTTTCAATATATGGTTGAATAATCATTGGAGGTATTCCAACAAAATCATCATCGATATCTTTGTCAAGGATTATTTCAAATTCAAACTTATTGTCAAACCGCAACCTTTCAATATCCATATAATAGCTCAATGCTTTAAGTTCGTCCTTAACAGTAATGAATGATTCTCTCGTGTTTGTTAAAATAAGCCTCATCAATTGGGCGAATTTAGCCAAGTACAAAATTGCTTTGTCTGTGTCGTTTGAGATTACAAAACTTTGAATTGAGTTTAAAGAATTAAAAATAAAATGAGGATTCATTTGTAAGCGCAATGATTTTTGTTCTAATTCAAAAACCTGCTTTTCGATGGCAAGCATTTTCATTTCAATTTCGTGTTCGGCTTTTATTCGTTTGAAACGTAATCTAATAATATTGTATATTAATAATAGTATAAAAGACCCAAAAACAATTCTAAATGCCCAAGTATTCCACCATGCTGGGGAAATAATTATCACAACAGAGGTTCCTTTTTCATTCCAGACTCCATCGTTATTGGTGCCTTTTACGTGAAACAAATAAGTTCCGGGGCTTACTTTTGTATATTCTGCAAACCTTTTGTTGGCATCAACATAAATCCAGTCTGGGTCAAAATTATCAAGTTTAAAGGCAAATCTATTTTTTGAAGGATTGCTGAAATCAAGTGCTGAAAACTCGAAAGAAAAAAAGTTATCGTTATAGGTTAAATTAATTGTGTCCCCATCATTAATTTCTAATTCTTGATCAACATTCAGAATTTTAAAAGTTGTAATAACAATTGGTGGCTTTTTCTCATTTCGTTTTACTTCTTGAGGATAAAAAGAATTAAAACCATTCATTCCTCCAAAATACATCCGGCCATCTTTACTGATTGCGGCTGCTCCAGAGTTAAATTCATGACTTTGAATTCCATCCTTTACATCAAAATTTACAAAAGTTTCTGTTTTCGGATTAAATTGCGAAAGTCCAAAATTGGTGCTCACCCATAAATTCCCAGATTTGTCTTCAAAAATATTGTATACAATATTATTAGAGAGGCCTTCTTTTTCTGTATAAACTTTTATTTCTCCGGTTTTCCT
>JACAAW010000252.1 GCA_013377115.1 Bacteroidota bacterium
TTGCATTATTAAAATACCATTGCAAATTATATCCAGTTAAAGAGGTTTGCAATGTGTCACCAAATCTCCAAAAAGTTGGTTTCGGAGGAACCGGGAAAAAAGTTAAATGTTGAATTGCCGAATTGGTTCTACAACCATTAGCATTGGTTATTTCTACCCAATAATTTCCTGTTTGATGTGCAAAATAGGTTGTATTTGTTGCAAACAATAATGCCGTTGTATCTTGATACCATTGATACGTGGCACCATTTGGAGAATTTATTTCAAGTTGAATAGAATCAATGGAACAAACGGTATCATTTGGTGAATAAGTGTATGCCGAAATGTTAGGTGAAGCGTAAACAGTTATGGTATCGATTGCATTCAATTGAATAAGAGGATGTGTAATGGTATAAGTTACATTCACATTTCCACTTTGAGAATTAAATGTCCCTGCGGTATTTCCATTGAAGGTAATATTGCCGCAATAATCATCTCCTCCTGCCAAACCAGAATCCCAATCGTAAACATCAATTGTATATGTTTGATTTTGCAGTAAAATTGGGGAAAAAGAAAATGTAACTGGCGCATTGGTATTGTCAATATATGGCGCAGTATAAAGGGTGGTTCCTCCTTGCAATAAATTGAAGTAATAATCTGGATTCGAAAAAGGCCAGTCATCACAACCTGTAGAAGTATTTAATGTAATAGAAGATAAATAATATCCCAAAGTGTCAATTGTTGTTTGAAGGCTTACAGGATAAATGCCGGCTGTATTGTATGTTTGTGCTGGTGGATTTTCTAAATTACTTAAATTTCCATTTCCGAAATTCCATAAATAAGAATAATGTGTATTTCCATTACTTGGATTTGTAGAGGCAAATGTTGTTGTTAATGGCGCACAACCAATCGGATTATTTATCGAAAAACTTGAATTTGAGGATGATGCTGGCAATATGGTTAACTGTAATGAAAAAGATGAATTTGAAGTTTGTGAAAGTCCTCCTAAAGAAGTCACATTAACATGAGCCAAAACATTAATGGTAATGGTGTAATTTCCTGGGGTTAATGGCGTTCCACACATTTTCGCACAACCATGTTCAGATGCTGGAGGATTGCTGGTTGGATAAAAAATATTTGATGGCGAAGCACTAGTCTGCCAATTCATTCCAAAAGGCATACCCGAGATACTTAAAATATCAATTTGTGTTAAATCAACATTGTATCCAGAACCTACATCATCAAAATTCGCGGGTAAATAAATTGAAATATCTTCATCATATGGCTGATTTGCAACTCCAGGAGGAAGTGTGTCTAAGGGACAAATTGTTGGAGCGGCAGGTGTTATTGTACAAGACGGATTATTTACACATCCTGGACATTGAGCGAAAATTTGGTTTAAATTTAATATTAGAAATGAAAGAACAAATGTAGTAATTAAAGTAATTTTTCTGATCATATTTTAATTGTTTTTATATTTATTATAGACAAATATAATTCAAAAAACACCGAATTTCAATTGTGAAGATTTTCACAATAATATTTTTTTTAATTACAATAAGTTTTTTCCTGATAATAAAAGGTTTCAGCTATTCATTCCTAATAATTTTTTTTCAAACCTAATTCATTTCAAAATTTTCTGTAGGTTTGTATGAGAAAAATTTGGGGAATGAATATTCTTATAGTATCTGCAACCTTATTCGAAATTAAACCTTTTTTAGAAAAGTCGAAAATCGCTTTTGATTTAGATTCAATCGTTTATAAAGGGATTTATTTGGATCATGAAATAACTGTTTTGTTTTCTGGTGTGGGTATGGTTTCTACAACTCATATTTTAACTCAATGTCTTATTTATGAAGATGGTTTCGATCTTGCAATAAACGTTGGAATTGCCGGGAGTTTTAATAAAAACCATGCAATAGGAAGTGTTGTAAATATTATTGAGGATAGATTTTCTGAAATGGGCGCCGAAAACGGTGATGATTTTATCCCGGCAGAAAAAATGAAATTCAATAAGGAGAATAGACCAAACGCATCACTTGGCAAAATTGAAAATAGCAATTTGAAATTTGAATTTCTAAATTCATTACCTCAGGTTACTGGCGTTACTGTTAATAAAGTTGGAGGAAACGAAAATAGTATTAAAAACACAATCGCTTTATACAATCCAGATATTGAAACAATGGAAGGTGCTGCATTTATGTATGTTTGCAAAATGGAAAATCAGAATTTTGTTCAAATTCGTTCCATTTCAAATTATGTGGAACCACGGAATATTAATAATTGGAATATTCCTTTGGCCATCAATAATTTGAATGATTTTTTAATAAAATTACTTGAATCAATATAAAATGTCAAATAATAAAAATCGAATTTCATTAGGTTTTTCACCTTGTCCGAACGATACGTTTATCTTCGATGCAATGGTGAATCATAAAATTGATACCGAAGGTTTGGATTTCGAATATATATTTGCTGATGTTGAAGAATTAAACAATAAAGCTTTTAGTCAAGAATTGGATGTTACAAAAATCAGCTATCATGCTTTCCTTTATTTAACGGACGATTTCATATTGCTTCGTTCTGGAAGTGCTTTGGGTGTAAATTGTGGTCCATTATTGATTTCAAAAAATCCGATTCCTGATATTTCAAAAGCCCTTATCGCCATTCCTGGAAAACATACCACAGCAAATTATTTGTTTTCTTTGTTTGCTCCAGATGCAAAAAATAAAAAAGAAGTTTTGTTTTCAGAAATTGAGAATCAGGTTTTATCTGGTGAAGTGGATGCTGGTGTTATCATACAC
>JACAAW010000253.1 GCA_013377115.1 Bacteroidota bacterium
TAAACAGTTTCGTTTTGCAATCCACAATTTTTGTCTAATAACTGTACAAAATTTCCATTTCGGTCAGTTACAATAACTCCAGCTCTGGAAGTAGCATAAACGATTTTGCCATTTTTCAATATTCTGGAAAATAATAGTTTATTTTCAGTTACGAATTTTACAAGTTCATAAGGATAATTCATTAAAGTGATATTCGAATGACCTTGGCTCACTCTTGGGTTATTCATCAAATAAAACCCATTGTTTCGTGTTGCTAATAATAATTTTCCTTTGGAAAGCGATAAAATGGAGTGAATAGGTATATTGGCAAACAATTCGCCTTCGTTTATCGGTTTTATGGAATCGTTTTTCAACCAGGTTAATCCTGTATTTCCTTTCCAAATAAATACATCATCATTCACATAAAAACAAGCACTTGGTCTACCAATGGTCCAAACTTTTATTTTTCCTTTATACCAACGAAAAAGCAATTCATTTGAATAAAAATACACCCCATTTTTTGTGGCGAACATATTCCATAGAAAAGAGAAATGTTGGTATTTTGAAGGGAATTTGTCAATTAATGAAACATAAACAAGTTCGCCATTTGGGCTTGGTTTCAAGTATCCAAATTCCGAATTGGAACCAGCATAAATGGTTCCACTGCTGTCCATACATATTGAACTCACAGTATAATTATTTTTAATAGGAATCAAATTCCAACGAACGCCATCGTATTCAAGGACTCCATCGCCATTGGCGAAATACATTACACCTCGTTTATCCTGAACACATTTCCAATTTTGTGAATTTGCTTTGTATTCTTTGGGGAGGTAATTTCGAATTAAGGGAGTTCCTACTTCATATTGTCCATAAAACTGCGCCAAAACTTTATCAGCATGAAGAAAAATAAAGAAAAAGAAAAGGAAAATGCTAATTCGTTTTAAATTCATCTGCAATTTTAGTGTCAATAATAATTCCCTATTCGTAAAAGTAAGTAATTTCGGGGACCAAAGTCAACAAAAATACAATAATTTCGAAATGATTTAACTTTTTTTGGACAACTTTTCTTTTAGATATTTTCCAGTAATCGATTTGCCTGATTTTATTAGGTCTTCGGGAATTCCCTCAAAAACTATATTCCCGCCAATATCGCCACCTTCTGGTCCCAAATCAATTATCCAATCAGCACATTTTAACAACTCTAAATTATGTTCAATTAAAATTATAGAATGGCCGTTTTTTATTAAAGCCAGGAAAGCCGCATATAATTTATTGATATCATGAAAATGCAAGCCTGTAGTTGGTTCATCAAAAATAAATAAGGTTGGATTTTCAGTAACGCCTTTTGTCAAGAAAAAAGCTAATTTTATTCGTTGAGCTTCACCTCCACTCAATGTATTTGAAGATTGGCCTAATTTCACATAACCTAAACCAACATCCATCAAAGATTGAAGTTTGGAAACAATTTTTTTCTCAATATTACTTTTCTTTTCTGATTGATCAAAAAACTGAATAGCTTCCTCTACGCTCAAATCCAGAACTTCGCTAATATTTTTTTCTTTATATTTAATATCAAGCACTTCTTGTTTGTATCTTTTTCCATTGCAATTTTCGCATTTTAAATGAATATCAGCCATAAATTGCATTTCAATGCGCACAAAACCTTCACCTTCGCACTCTTCGCATCTTCCACCTTCAACATTAAATGAAAAATAGCCTGGTTTATATCCCCTAACTTTTGAAAGTTGTAATTCCGAATACAATAAACGCATTTCATCAAACGCTTTAATATAGGTCACAGGATTTGATCTCGAGGACCTTCCAATTGGGTTTTGGTCAACCATTTCAACTTCGCTGATTCTATGTAAATCACCTTGTAATTTAATAAATTTTCCAGTTTTTTCTCCATAACCTCCAAAATGTTTTTTCAGAGCAGGATATAAAACTCCTTTTACCAAAGAGGTTTTCCCCGAACCACTAACTCCTGAAACTACTGTTAAAATGTTTAATGGAAATTTTACATTTACATTTTTCAAATTATTTTCCTGGACCCCAATAATTTCGACAAAATCTTTCCATTTCTTCCTGGTTTCAGGAATATTTATTGCTATTTCTTCATTTAAATATTGTGCAGTTAAACTTACTTTTTCGTCTTTTATTTCTTTGATATTTCCCTGAAAAACTAGATTTCCTCCATGAATCCCAGCCAATGGACCGATGTCGATAATTTGGTCTGCAGCCTTCATGATGTCTTCGTCGTGCTCAACAACGATAACAGTATTTCCAATATCTCTTAGTTTTTTTAGAATTTTTATCAACCTTTGCGTGTCCCGAGGATGCAAGCCAATACTTGGCTCGTCTAAAATATACATTGAGCCAACAAGACTACTTCCTATTGATGTTGCAAGGTTAATTCGCTGACTTTCCCCTCCCGACAAACTTGATGAAAGCCTGTTCAAAGTTAAATATCCTAAGCCAACATCATCTAGAAACTCAAGTCTGCTTATTATTTCAATCAACAATCTTTTTGAAATTTTTTTCTCAAAATCATTTAATTCTAATCCTTTGAAAAAAATCAAATTATCTGAAACCGACATTAAAATAACTTCGGATATCGATTTATCAGAAACTTTAACGTAATTGGCATCCTTTCTTATTCTGGTACCTCTGCAATCTGGGCATAAAGTTTTACCCCTGTATTTCGAAAGCATCACCCGATATTGGATTTTATAGGTTTGCTCCTCAACAAATTTAAAGAAATCATTAATTCCTCTAAAATATTGATTTCCTGTCCAT
>JACAAW010000254.1 GCA_013377115.1 Bacteroidota bacterium
GGAACTCCAGCTTTTCCAATGCGATAAACCAATTCAACTTCATGGTGTAAATCGTTGCCATGTTTTGGATATTTGGAAGTCTGTCCTTTTGGAACCAAACAAGAATACGGTTTTATAAAAACAACAGGTTTCTTTGGAGCTTCGTTTCCTAGTTCTTTAGCGTGTTCTGAATAATTACGTCCAATACAAAAAATTCGTGGTGAGTTCATGGCAAATATTTTAGAGATTTTTTCTTTTTAAATTTTTCAAGGTAATTCCGGGTGCAATATAACGTCCCCATAATTTTGTTAATGATGTAAATGTAAAAATAATATTTACAAATTTGATTCTCAATGACCAGAAAATGATCCAATAAATTGGGAAAAACAAACAGGATATAATGAAAAACAGAAGGTTTGCGTCAATTTTAAATAGTGCTAATCCTAAAACCATTAACAAATAAGTAATTAAAGCCATGCGTGTAACCCAGGACTGTATTGATTTTTTTGGGCAAATATTCATACAACGCATACAACTTTCACAAGTAATTTTCCAATATGGCCGATTGTCTTTTATTACAATTGCTTGAACTGGACAATTTTCTTCGCATAGTCGGCAAGTATTGCAGCCATAAGAAGCAAATAACGTTTTTGCAAGCACAAATCGGCCGCCAAAAACATAAAGAAAAATGATAGGCGTTAATGCAATATCGATTGGCAAACTCAACCAAATATTGTAACGCAGATAAATTTTCCCGCTAAACATTTTGTCGCACATTTTATTTACAATTCTATTACAATTTTTTGTGATTCGATTGATGCCAGCTTTGTTAATTGGTGGGAAAAACGAAATCCAACTATGCGCCATATCAAGTGGCAAAGAGCCTTTTATTCCATAACCTTTCAGTAAAAATAAAAAGATTGAAAACCATTGTGCCAAACCGCTCAAACCAGGAATCGATAATTTATAAAGAATCGCACCGCCGCGAGTATTAAGGAAGAATGCATCAGCATTTTTTATTTTCGGAAATTTCCATAAATATTTTAAAACAATCCAGGGAGCAATAAAACCATGAGTAGGATAACAAAACCCCACTAAAGTTTTTCCGTTTATGGCAGATAAATCAGTGGTTTCCTTTTTCTCAATTGAACAAAGTTGTGTTTTTAAATTTTGTTTGTCCGCATTTTCTTTAATCCAATTGACCGCCGAAAGAGAATTTCCCGTTCCAGAAAAATAACAGACAACAAGATTTTCGTAGTATGACATAAATGTTTTATTTCATTTAATTCTTATTGTATTTTTTAGATTCCTCATTTCTCAGCCATTTAGCTGATCCATTCGGAATGACAGTACTTTATTATTGGAAGTGGGAAGCGAGCGAGTGTTCTCAAAAAACGAACACTCGCTCGCTTCCCTTAATAATATTGGATTTGTTGTCATTCCGAACAAAGTGAGGAATCTATTTAAAGTAAAATTTCATCTACCAATTCGCTTTCAAAATCCATGAAAACAGGCTTTAAAGCAGAGTTTCCATCAGTACCATAATTGACAAAAAACACCATTGTAATATTTCTTTCAGGAAAATAAAACAAGTCGGCGCAATAACCTAAATCTCTACCTGTGTGGCCAATCCCGTAATTGGGTTTGTCAGTAAATTTTTTAATCATACTCGCGCCTGTATAAAAATAATCGTCTTCTTGAACAAATTCCTGCATCATGTTTAACGAAGCCTGAGTAAGAACGGTCTTCTTTACCAAAAGAGCTTGAATAAACTTGTATAAATCAAAAACATTGGAATAAATTCCACCATAACCATTTCCGCTACCAGTAATGAGATTTGAAACATTTACAATTTCACCATTGTTATGTAAATCGTAATAACCTTGAGCTGCAGAAGTTGGTAAGGTTTCTCTTCCTTGATAATAAGTATCGCTCATTCCAAGCGGATCCAGAATTTTTTCACGCAATAATTTCTCGTGTTTTTCTCCTGTTGCTTTTTCAATGCACATTGAAAGTAAAAGCGTATTGGTACTTGAATAATGCGCTGGATAAGGATTGTTTAATTCATAACCAGGAACATCATAAACATATTTAAGCAATTCTTCTTGTGTCCAATCTTTGTTTGGATTGTTCAACACCGCCAAATAAAATTCTGATGAGGTGATTACATCAAAGATGCCGGTAGTATGGTTCATTAAATTTTTGATGGTTTTGCCTTCAGCATTTTTTATTTTATCCAATATGCTTTTATCAATGTATTTTGAAATGGGATCGTTGATATTGATTTTTCCTTCTTCCTGAAGTTTAAATGTTAATGTTCCAACCAATAGTTTGGTAATACTTGCTGCTTTAGAAATATGGCATGGCTGAAATTTAATTCCGTTTGCAATATCAGCATATCCGCCAGTTCCAATCCAAACACCATCGGAATCTTGAACAAGAACCGAAATACCAGGTAATCCTTTGCCAATATATTTATCAATAATATTTTGAAAGGCAACCGCTTTTGGATGTGTACTGCTGGAATCGGCAAAATCGCATGCAAGCTGCATACTTGTTTCTACATTCTTTTTACAAGAAAAAATAGAAATAACCAAGGTGATTGCGATCGTGAATTTTACGAGTTTGAATATTTTATTTCCCATTTTATTTGTTTTTTATTGGAAGTGAAAGACCTAATAATAC
>JACAAW010000255.1 GCA_013377115.1 Bacteroidota bacterium
TTGGTTACTTTAAGAAAATCTTCATAAGGCATGTCCTTCGATTGATTGTCGGTTCGGCAATCGCTACCGCAGTGCAAACAACTGACATTACAACGAAGTGTACATTCCCAAAAAAAATATTTCAATTCGTGAAGCTCTGTTTGAACATTTACGAACTTAGTAAAAACGCTCTGAGCAAGCTTTTTCCTAAAAGGCAGTTTTGTTTTTTTCAAAAGAGAAATGATTTAATCTTGGAAAATAAGTTTGCTGAAGATTTGACATTAGATTCTGAACTTTTGATTTTGCTAAAATCTGTACGGGGCGGACCATATTTTGTTTTTTGTGGATGTCTGAACATTCTGCATCCTGAAACAACCGTCATTATTGACAGCGCAATTGTCAAAAAAAAGTATTTGATATAAACTTTTGAAAATTTCTTTTTAATGTTTTTCATATTACATTTCTTTAAAATCAGTGCGAACCACACCGTATTTAGTATTCTGAATTTTATGCTCGTATATACGTTTTGATTTTTTTATCGAATCTGCTTTTGCAATAGAATCGCTTTTTCTTTGAACATTTGAAATAGAATCTTTTATTCGCTTCTCGTTAACTATTGAATCATGAGTTTTCTTCGATCTTTTAATAGTTTCAAGATTATTCTCCTTCTTATTATTTACATCGCATTCACAACAACTTGAAACAAATAATATCGCAAATAAATTAAGCACTGCTAGCAGACTAATGAATACGCCACTTTTAAATTTTAAGATAAAAAAACGAATCATAAAATATAATTTTTACTGAAACGCCGCCATTAGCAAATCAATATTCTGGTATGGCAAAGAATAATATTCACCAATATATTTATTTGTCAGAATGCCATTATAAAGATAAACACCATTGCGAACACCGTGATCGAGTTTTAGAATATCCTCAACACCACCTTCTTCACCAATATTTAATAAAATAGGGGCAAAGAAATTACTTAATGCATAAGATGCGGTATGCGCAACCTTCGAAGCAATATTTGGAACGCAATAATGTGTTACTCCATGCTTTTTGAAAACTGGATTCGTATGATTGGTTACCTGCGAAGTTTCGAAACAACCACCTTGGTCAATACTTACATCAACAAGCACAGAGCCAAATTTCATTTCGGAAACCATTTCTTCAGTGATATAACAAGGCGTTCTGCCTTCAGGTGCGTGAATAGCGCCAATAACTACATCAGCAGTTTTTAAGGATTTCAATAAAACTTTTGGGTGAATAATTGAAGTAAAAATTCTTGCATTCAAACTATTTTGCAAACGACGCAATTTATAAATGGAATTATCAAACACTTTTACAAATGCACCCAAGCCCATTGCAGCTCGAGCAGCATATTCGCCGACGGTTCCAGCACCTAAAATCACCACTTCTGATGGTGTAATTCCCGAAAAACCTCCCAGCATAATACCTTTTCCATAATTTTCATTGCTCAAATATTCAGAAGCGATAAGAATCGATGTATTTCCAACGATTTCACTCATTGCTCTAACCACAGGAAACGTATTGGTTTTATCCTTAATATATTCAAATGCGATGGCATTCATTTTTTTTGCCATCAACTTTTTAAAATATTGATCGCTCTGGATTGTAAAATGAAGTGCAGAAATCATTGTTTGACGAGATTTCAACATTTCGATTTCATCCAGTGATGGCGGTGCAACTTTTAAGATAATATCGCATTTAAAAACCTCTTCTGGTGAATAAACTATTTGAGCACCAGCTTCACTATATTCTTTGTCTTCGAAAAAGGCTGCCTTTCCTGCTTCGGACTGAATGACTAAATGATGTCCATTTGCAACCAGCAAAGCCACAGCATCAGGCACCAAGGAAACTCGGTTCTCTTGAAAAGAAATTTCTTTGGGAACTCCGATTGTCAAACTGCTTTTTTGTCTTGGGATTTCAAGGGTTTCTTCTTGAGGAAGAAGTTGGCTTGAATGGAGAACTGAAGGAATCTTTTTTTTGTCGGCTGCCATAATTTTATTTTTTCAGAATCTAAAATTACGCAAATTTTTTAATTCAAAAACACTGTCATTCGAAATAATTATTTCATACCTTATGGAAAAAATCAATTTTCAACAAGTTAAAATAATGCCGCCCACTAAGGGGCTTTTTACAAAACTAATTTTTCTCTTTTACCATAATGTCGCCCCTAACGGGGCTAAAAAAGCGCCATAGGTGCGAAATTATGGTAAAAAAGGGAAAAGAAAAAATTAGAAAAGTGCCGTAGGTACGACATTATTGAAATGAAATTTTTTTTGACAATAGTAAATTTAAAAGCGAATTGTTCGAATATTATTTTCTTCCTCGATGCTAACTTTCAAACAATTTTCTGGTAATAAATCCTCAATTTTTTCGGGCCATTCGATAAAGCAAAAAGAATTGCTGTAAAAATAATCCTCGTATCCCAAATCAAAAGCTTCAGAGATGTTTTTGATTCTATAAAAATCGAAATGATAAATGGTTTCGCTTTCCGAAGTTTTATATTCGTTAATTATTGAAAAGGTGGGGCTGCTGATATTATCAACAACTCCAAGTTTCAAACAAATTGCTTTAATAAACGTCGTTTTACCTGCTCCCATTTTTCCGTAAAACGCAATTACTTTATGATTTTCTATTGATTTTAAGAAAA
>JACAAW010000256.1 GCA_013377115.1 Bacteroidota bacterium
TTTTGCTGCCTGTAAAAATA
The DNA here is from genome assembly GCA_013377115.1 of Bacteroidota bacterium. Taxonomy (GTDB): domain Bacteria; phylum Bacteroidota; class Bacteroidia; order Bacteroidales; family CG2-30-32-10; genus Cfx2-01. The sequence goes on from JACAAW010000256.1 coordinate 21, forward strand.
AAAAAATAGTGGGAAATAACAATTCTAAATTTCTTCAATTTTCAATTCTAATTGGTTTGGTGTTGGTTTGGGGAAGTTCTTTTATTTTAATGAAAAAAGGATTGGTGGTTTTTTCTGCGCCTGAATTGGCGGCGCTCCGAATTTCTATTTCTTTCATTTTCCTACTCCCATTTGCCTTAACTCGATTCAAAAAAATCAAAAAAGAAAATTGGAAGTATTTGGCCTTTGCAGGCATTATTGGAAATGGAATTCCTTCTTTTTTATTTGCCATTGCCCAAACTGGCATTGACAGTTCACTTGCAGGGATATTAAATTCCCTAACGCCATTATTTGCAATGATTGTGGGCTATTTGTTTTTTAAAAGCAAATCAAAATGGTTCAATGTTGTAGGAGTAATTATTGGTTTGATCGGCGCTGTTGGCTTAATTGCAGCAAGTGGAAATAAAACTTTTTTAAATAATATTGAATACGGGGCTTTAATTATTGTCGCGACCATATTTTATGCTTTTAATTTGAACGTTGTTAAAACTAATTTAAAAAATGTGGATGCTGTCACTATTACTTCCTTTGCTTTTTTCTCAATAGGATTGCCGGCCTTAATTTATTTACTTTCTTCAACAGATGCCGTTTTTAAAATTCAAACCAATGAGAAGGCGCTGACTGCATTGTTTTATGTTTCTGTTTTGGCAGTTTTAGGTTCTGCACTAGCAGTAATTGCCTATAATTATTTAATTAAAATTAGCAGTGTTTTGTTTGCAGCTTCGGTTACTTATATGATGCCGTTGGTTTCCTATTTATGGGGCGTTTTTGATGGAGAGAAATTTGAACTCATATTTTTCTTATGGATCTTTTTAATTTTAGCTGGGGTTTATTTGGTAAACAAGAAAAATGAATCCAATGATAAGGGTGTTTTAAACACAAAATAATTGATTTTGAATTATTTTTTAAAAAAAGATGCATAAAGTATTTGAATATTAAAAAATATTACTAAATTTGCACCCCCCAAATATACGAAAAGGGGAGATTTTAAATTCATAAAATTCAATCAGATGTACGCAATAGTTGACATAGCAGGACAACAATTTAAAGTTGAAAAAGATCAGCAAATATTTGTTCATCGTTTAGCCGGTGAAGTTGGTAGTGCTGTTGATTTTGAAAAAGTAATGCTTATCGAAAGTAATGGTAAAGTTGATCTTGGAACTCCATTTATTAGTGGTGCAACAGTTTCTGCAAAGATTATCTCTCACATGAAAAGCGATAAAGTAATTGTTTTTCACAAGAAAAGAAGAAAAGGTTACCAAAAATCTAATGGTCACCGTCAGTATATGACAAAAATTTCTATTGAAAGTATTGGTGATAAAATTGTTGCAAAACCAAAAAAAGCCAAAACTGAAAAAGTAGAAACTACTGAAGAATAAATTTATTTCGAAAATTGTTAACATAAAACAATAATATAAAATGGCACATAAAAAAGGAGCAGGTAGCTCACATAACGGTAGAGAATCTCAAAGTAAACGCTTAGGTGTTAAAATTTATGGTGGTCAAATAGCTATTGCTGGTAATATTATCATCAGACAAAGAGGTACTGTTCATCATCCAGGTGAAAACGTTGGTATTGGTAAAGACCATACCCTTTTTGCTTTAATTGATGGTACTGTTGATTTTAAGAAAAAAAGAGACAATAAATCTTTTGTATCTATTCTGCCTTTCGTAGCTGAATAATAACATAATAGGTTTTACATATTGAAAACTCCCGATTTATGTCGGGAGTTTTTTTTGTACCTAGAAAAGAATAACGTAAATTTGTAGAATAATGTTTTAATTGTTTTTTAGATTGCCACGGTCGTTCCTCCCTCGCAATGACGTCATTGCGAATTCGCTAGCTGGCGAATGAAGCAATCTTAAATAAAAAATAAACCTTAATTAGAGATTTAAAAAATAAAAAATGCTACTAGTCAGTTTTATCAGAGAAAATAGAGAAAAAGTTGTAGAACTTTTATCAATTAAAAATTTCAAAAATATTGAGATTATCGATAACATCATTAATCTGGATAATAAAAGAAAAGAAACCCAGAAATTATTGGATGATGATCTAGCCGAAAGTAATAATCTGGCCAAAGAAATCGGAAATCTTTTCAAAACAGGAAAAGCTGCAGAAGCGAATGAATTAAAAGCGAGAACTGCCGAGCTTAAAATAACTTCGAAAGAACATGGTGATGCACTGGAAGTCATTGAAAAAGAACTTCAAGATTTATTATTTTTGGTTCCAAATTTACCTCATCATTCTGTTCCAAGAGGAAAAACTCCTGAAGACAATCTTACAGTTCATCAAGAAGGTGAAATTCCTAAATTGCATGCGAATGCAGTTCCTCACTGGGATCTAACTACAAAATACAATATCATTGATTTCGAACTTGGAAACAAAATTACTGGTGCTGGATTTCCTGTTTACAAAGGAAAAGGAGCAAAATTACAAAGAGCACTAATTAATTTCTTTTTAGACAATGCTCTTAATGCTGGTTATACTGAAATTCAGCCACCTTTGATGATTAATGAAGCTTCTGGTTATGGAACCGGACAACTTCCTGATAAAGAAGG
>JACAAW010000257.1 GCA_013377115.1 Bacteroidota bacterium
AAAATCTCAATGATACACCACCATCAACAATTGTTTTACCCAAACCAAGTGCAATATTGACAACACCATCTGTTGCCTTTTCTGGTTCTATTGGATAAAAATTTACTGAACGAGCCACCCCTGAAATTGTTGGATAAAATTTCGATCCATAAGTAGTTCCAGTAACTTCTTGAAGAACTACGGCCATTTTTTCCTCATCAATCATGTTTGCAGTGGCTTGAATATATGCCTTGCTGTCTTTATGGAAAACAGACGCATAAACACTTTTTATAGCAATTTCTAATTGGCTCAATCTGTCATCTGAATTCTCATCAATATTCGAAATCATGAAAGTGGAATAAATTCCTGCAAAAGGTTGGTAAAGAGAATCTTCTAATAAACTGGAAGATCTGATTGCAATCGGCCGTTTTACGACTTTGATGAATTCTTTGAGTTGGTCAATTACACGATCTGGGAGTTTTGATTCAACAAAGCGCATTAAAATTTCATCATCAGATGGCTCATCAGAGGTGGCGAATTCGTATAAATTATTGCCTTCAAGAAATTCATCGTAAATATCAGTTGTAAGAACTACAGTTCTTGGAATTGTAACAATTACATCATCGAATTTATGTATGATTTTATGCTTTTTGATCAGGAAATCAACAAATGCCAAACCTCTTGCTTTTCCGCCAAGCATTCCATCACCAATTCTTGAAAAAATTGCATATTCGTCAAAATAACTGGCAATAACACCGCGACTTTTACTAATACGGTAGTTTGAAATGGTGTCAATTAAATAGCTGCGAATTTCTTCCACATTTCTAAAGTCAGCATTGCTTTTTTGTGCAAATAAGTTTGCAATTGGAAACAATGCACGAGCTTTTAACCATCTCGAGAAATGATTGTTTGAAACGTGGTATTCAAGTGAATTAACTGGAATATCAATAAGTTTTTCCTGTAAACTTTGAAGATTATTTGCCCTAGAAATTTCACAATGGGTTTCTGGATTAATAAAGATAAAATCTCCGAATCCGTAATTGATTTTAATATAATTCCTTAAATCAGCCAATAAGGTTTGTGAATACTTATCAATGTGACGAACTCCTAATTTATCAATTTGTTCGGCAATTCCAATTTCAGTTGATTGAACTAAAATCGGCAAATGTGAATTTTCGCTTCTAATTTTTTCGCATAAACTTAATCCGGCAAATTTATCTTTAATTCCATTTTTGGAATAACTCATATCAGTAATTACTCCAAGCAAATTATTTTTGAATTTTTCGTAAAAGTAAATTGCTTCTTCATATGTTTTTGCCAGCAAGATTTTAGGACGAGCTCTCATACTCATTGTTTTGAGATTCTCATTTAAACCTTCTGTCATTAATTCATTTCGCTGCTCAAAAATTAACTTATAAATATTGGGTAAATAACTAGAATAATATCTGATAGAATCTTCGATAAGTAGAATTGCTTGTGCCCCAATTTCTTCAATATCATGTTTTGCATTCATTTTGTCTTCAATAAGTTTAATGATTGCAAGCAAAAGACTTGTGTTTCCTAACCATGAAAAAACATAATCAATTGATGATAAATCTTCTCTTTCTAATTTCAAGGAAACCTCTCTGGAGAAATGGGTAAGAACAACAATAGGAATGTCTTTATATTCTTTTTTTATTTTATTGGCCAATTCAAATGCATCAACTTTTCCAATATTAAGCATGGTGATAACCAAATCGTAATGATTTTCTTGTAGGAGTTCAAACGCTCGGTCAAAAGAGTTTGCTCTTGAAAATTGGGGGGGATACCTCAAATTTAAGGATGCGTATTCATTGAAAATTTTTTCATTAATTCGACCATCTTCCTCCAACATAAATGCATCATAAGTGCTGCAGACTAATAATACATTGTTGATTCGTCGCTGCATTAATTTATCAAAGGAAATCTCGCTAAAATAATGCTTGTCAGTTGAATATTCTTGGTTGTATTTGTATTTTAATCTTGAATTCATCAGGCTTAATTGAAATTAGTTTTAGAAATACAAATTTATTCAAATATGATTGAAATAAATAAGGATTTCGGTTTTAAATTTTAAATAACTTACTTTTGCTTTTTTTATGCAAATTTAATTTCATACAATATTAATGAATACTATTTCAAACCGTTTTTTTAAACCAATTATTTTAATTGTTTTATTGTTAATTCCTTTATTATGTTTCTCTAATAATTCTGGTGCAATAGAAGTTTTCGGTTTTAGAATTGAATTCTTGTTTTTTGGATTGATATTAATTTCAATTGCTTTATTTGAGAAGAAAACTTTTCTTATTTCAATTTTGGGTCTTATTGGAATTATTTCATTTAAGCTAATATTTGATTCCAATTTTAATTTAATTGAGCATATTTTTGGAAATGAAAATTTCATTAACCAATTAATTAATAAACATCTTAGGCAAGGGGAGTGGTCAACAATCTTAAACTTAACAGGTTTGCTTTTAGGTTTTGGAATTCTTGCAAAAGTTTTTCAGCAATCAAAAATTCCTGAAATACTACCAGATTATTTGCCAAATGATTGGAAGGGACCGTTTGTTTTATTATTATTTATTAGTGTGTTATCAGCCTTTTTGGATAATATTGCCGC
>JACAAW010000258.1 GCA_013377115.1 Bacteroidota bacterium
TCAGAATAAAAAACCAATTAATACCATTTAGTAAATAGTTTTTTATTTTATTTAAGGTACGTTTCACTTATTAGGTATTTATTTTTATTAATTGGTATTTAATTTAACTTTAAGGTATTTTATTATATCTTTGCTTTCTAAAAAGAAGAATTATGAAATTTACAATCTCTGTCGAAAAGAATAAAACAGAACCAAAGTATTTTAAGGATGAAAATATCTTATTAAAGATAGTCCCTTTTAAGTCAGAATTAAAAGGGCTTAAACTATGTTTAGAAAATGCAAACGGAAGAAAATGTATAAAAGAAATCTTTGATACAACTAACCATAACATTAAAAACATAGACATCACTCCATTTGGGTATGTTTGGTTTGAATATCTATCAACCGACAAAGAATATATTATTGAATTAGTCATTGATTAGTCCTTTACTTCCGATTCCTGTATAATAATAAAGACCTGTCTTTTCATAATTCTCACTTATTCCTAAGTGTGCCGAAGCAATTATAGGAATAAGTGTTTTTATTTGCTCAAACTCAACTTCTTTAAAAGCCCTTGAATTTAAGTTGCTACAAAACTCGTCCACATTATAGTACTTTGAGCTATCTCTTTCTGATAACTCACGAAATGCTTTAACAATAATCCCAATAATGTAAATTTGAAATCTTGAAATTGATTTTAAATCATTATCCATATATAACCTCCTTAGTATCGCCAATTGGTTTATAATTTAGCATACAGGATTCGTCTGTTAGAGCATTGGCGATAAACTCCTCAAACATAGCCTGTGTTTTATTTCTCCTATTATATTTGTAATCATATTCTACAAGGTAAAATGGTAAGTATTTTTTACTTAAAGCCCTGTAATTTCCTTTTATTCCGTTTTTAATAATACTCCAATAACCCTCAATAGTATTGGTATTAAGCCCTCCCTTAGTCTTTTCTTTGTGTTTTACTGTAATATGTTCAATTGCTTCATCCATTTTAGCATACGACCTAAACCCGTCAGTAACTAAAACCGATTCATCGGTTTTAACATATTTCTTTAGCATTGCCATTAAATTACGTGTAGTTAATTTGTCAATGATTTTAGTCTTTACACTACCTCCTGTTTCTACAATTCCCACAACCGCAGTCTTTTTTGTACCACGACCTCTTTTTTCATATACTGTTGAGAGTACAGGCGAATTTAATGGAGTGTTTTTTGTAATTTTCTTTTCAGGACTTGAACCAAAATAACTTTCGTCCATTTGTAATACTCCATGTAATTCTGTTTTCTTATCAATCATTGCACATCGTATTTTCATTGATGTCAGCCAACAAGTTTTCAAAGGTATTCCTGTTTGTCTTGAAATGGCTTTACTTGAAATTCCCATTTTTGCATTTAAGACAAGCACAGTTATTAAAAACCAATCATTCAACTTTAGTTTACTATCTTGAAATATTGTTCCCACAAGCACAGAAAATGACTTATTACAATCGTAGCACTTATATCGCCCTTTCTCGCTTTTAGCCTTAATTACCCTTGTTGATTCACAATAAGCGCATCTTACGGTTTTTCCCCAACGTAATTTTTCGAGATATGACACGCATTTCTCGTGAGTTCCGAATTTTTTTTGTACTTGTTTTAAATTCATTGATTTTTATTGTTATTATTGCATTGTAAAGTTAATTAATACCTAATAAGTGAAACGTGCCTTAATTTATTCTAAAAAAGGAGAGTATATTTTCCTTGAAGTAAATCCAGTGGGACAATTTGGTATGGTTTCTCAACCATGTAACTATTATTTAGAAAAAAAAATAGCAAAAGAATTAATTTTTTAAAAAATGAAATTGAATAAAAAGGATACAAATAAAATTTTTGGTAGTAATGTAGCTTATTATGAACTGCCATTGCTTTATCAACTAGCAACAAAAAAGGACATGGATGATTCACCCATTATTAAAACAGCAAAATGCTCTATTTATTATACAGATAAAATGCCTGTGTTTGGTTTTTATAAACCGATTATGAAATGTATTACTAAAAGATGAATTATGTATTTTAAGCTTTTTCCAAATTGTGTAATTACAAAAGGATATGAAAAATCAATTATTGTAGACTTGCAAAGATTTTCATATACGATAATTGAAAATGAATTAGTTGCTCTATTAATTCACTTAAAGTCAATTTGTATTGAGAGTTTTCAGAAAAATAATGAAAAAGAGATTTTTGAACTTTTCATAAATCTCCTTTATGATTTAAAAGTTAAGGAATTGGGGTTTTTCACTAATATTCCGAATCAATTTCCAGAACTTAAATTAGAATGGGATGCTCCATCTGAAATAACTAATGCTGTAATCGAATTAAATAATAAAAATTGTAATATTTTACCAAAAATATTGATTCAACTTAATTTATTGCGTTGCAGGGATATTCAGATAAGATTTGATGACAAACTAGATTTAATTAAATTTTCTAATTTTCTAAATGTGATTGAAAATTCTCAAATAAAAAACATTGAAATAATTTGCAAGTATAATTCTGAATTAAGACAAAAGGATCTATTAATCTTTTTAAATAATAATTAT
>JACAAW010000259.1 GCA_013377115.1 Bacteroidota bacterium
CGCATCGTTGCCTGGACCTTTATGAAAAAGGAGGAAAGAGATAATTGGGTAAATAAGAGATGGGCTTAAAAACAAAATTCATATTATTTGGCAATAAATGGAAAATTGGTAAATTTACTTTTTTAATATTCAAAAAAATATTATCATTTCAGCACTTGTGATTAAATAATTGAAAAAATCGAAAACATGCAAGAAACCAATATTATAATTTATCAAACTGAAGCCGGAAATATTAAAATTGAAACACGCTTACAAGATGAAACCGTCTGGCTTACTCAATCCCAATTAGCTGAATTATTCCAGAAAAGCAGGGTTACTATTACAGAACATATTGGTAATATTTTTAAAGAGGGTGAATTAATTGAAAATTCAGTTAGTCGGAAATTCCGACATACTGCAAAAGATAGAAAAGAATATGAAACTACATTTTACAATCTAGATGTAATTATTTCTGTAGGCTATCGTGTAAAAAGCCATCAAGGTACAAAGTTTCGTCAATGGGCAACAGCTAGACTGCGTGAATATATAGTGAAAGGTTTTACTATGAATGATGAATTGCTCAAACAAGCTGGAGGAGGTAATTATTTCGACGAATTATTAGCTCGAATTCGTGATATTCGATCATCAGAAAAAGTTTTCTGGCGAAAAATATTAGATATTTATGCAACTAGTATTGACTATGACCCTAAACTAAGTATTACAAAAGAATTTTTTAAAACTGTTCAAAATAAAATGCACTGGGCTGCACACGGTCATACCGCTGCGGAAATTATTTATCAACGTATTGATGCCACCAAACCAAATTTAGGATTAACCAATATAAAGGGCACAAAACCTACAAAGCAAGAAACTGAAATAGCTAAAAATTATCTAAACGAAGACGAATTAAACATTTTAAACCGGATGGTAACAGCTTATTTGGAATTAGCAGAATTGCATGCACTCAACCAAAAGCCAATGTACATGAAAGATTGGAAAGAGCGCTTAAACGATTTTATCAAACTATCAGGCAATAGTATTATGCAAAATTCTGGAACTATAAGCCACCAAGAAGCTTTATTGAAAGCCAATGCCGAATACGAAAAATATAAAGAATATACAAAAAATGAACTTTCAGAAGTAGAAAAACACTTTGTAAAACAACTGGAAGAAAGTACAAAAAGATTGACAAAAAAAAATGAATAAAATTTATTTGAAATACTTCAGGTAAAAACAATTCCAATGGGACAAGGCAATAAAGCAAGCCGCATCGTTGCCTGGACCTTTATGAAAAAGGAGGAAAGAGATAATTGGGTAAATACAAGATGGGGTAAGGATTAAATGAAAAACCAAAGAACAATATCGTTAATAATTTTGGCTGAATTTTTTCAATTTGGCTGAAAAATAATATTGTGAGATATGAGTTTAGGTGGTATATTTGGGAAATAAAGACTGAGGTTTGTGAGACAAACACTGCTTATGTCAGTCGTATAGGTATGAGGCAGTCGGACCTATAAACAATTTACCTGCAATTTTAGGACGAAAAAAATGAACAGATATCAATACAAAGACTTGACAATTGAAGTGATTGACGAACCGACTTATAAATTTGGTTCGGCTGACAACAATTTCAATTACTCAAAACATCACTTTGGTGACGGAGCAACAGAATTTCCGACTTCCAAACACGGAATAAAAATTTATAAAGACGACCAAATTATTGACAGTTGTATTATAATCGGCTCAGGTGGTGCGACAGGTGTAAATCAAAATTCATCTCTTGTTGACAATGACAGGTTAGTAATTTGTTGTTGCGACACCGTATTTAGTTTGACATTCCCTGACCTTGAATTAAAATGGAAAACTCAAGCCGACCAAGCAACCTGCTTTAAAATTTGTAAATTGCAAGACGACTATGTTGTTCATGGGGAAATTGAAATATCTCGACTTGACAGAGAAGGAAATTTTAAGTGGCAATTTGGAGGCTCAGACATTTTTGTTTCTTTTGATAATGACGAAGCTTTTAAATTAAATACCGACCATATAGCACTGACAGACTTTTATAATATAAAATACAAAATAGACTTTGACGGAAAAGTTATCTGGTCATCACATGAGCGGACAGAAAAAACTGCAGGTAACAGCAGCTTGCCAAAAGCGGGGCGGAATTGGTTACAGAAGCTTTTCGGCAATTAATAAACATTAATGTAGCTTGACAGATGGTGTTTCGAAAGCCCGCCTTTAGCAAGCTGCAGAACCTTAAGGAAATCAAAAAGTAAAAATTATAAATATGAAAGTTCAAATAAAATCATTAATTGCACTCGCTGTTCTAGGATATGTGTTCATGTTAATAATCAGATATCTCGAAGGAATTATTTTATCATTGTTGAAAATTATCGGACTAGTATTAAATGTTAATCGTACTGTTTTTGAATTCATTGACATTATTCCTCAATTGCTAACTATAGCATTTTGGCTGATACTAATTTTTATTTATTTGAAAAAAATCTCCTGGAAAATTGATTTAAGTAATGAATTTCCAAAGTATTTTGTTGTAATAATTGGCGTGTCGACAATTAC
>JACAAW010000026.1 GCA_013377115.1 Bacteroidota bacterium
CAGGTACAACTGGAAACACTGGTTTAACTGGTGCTATCGGACCTCAAGGACCAACTAGTGCTAATGGTATAGATGGTATTAATGGAACAACTGGAGCACAAGGTATTCAAGGTGTCACTGGTGCTCAAGGACCTATTGGTTTAACAGGAACCACAGGCTTATCTGGAACTAACGGAACGAATGGCGCACAAGGTATCCAGGGGATACAAGGTGTGCAAGGAACAACAGGTGCTCAAGGTCCAACTGGGCCAACCGGAATAAGTAGCGTAATTTTTTCTCAAACAACATCTCCCTATGGCTCCACAACAATACGAAAAACAATAACTATAACCACAACAGCAGCCACAGACAAAGTTTTATTACTTGGGGAATTTGATTTTTCAAAAAATGGCACCCAATCATACGTTACTGGCGCCATATGGCGAGATGCTGCTGAAATCTCTGAAACTTCAATATTGGCATCAGCGAATGCTGACAATACAGTATTTGTGCAATGGGTGGATACACCTGGAGTTGGAACATTTACTTACACATTAAGAGATAGAGCTGGAGCAGGTGGATATACAACCATCTATGGCAGCATGCTAACTGCGGTTGTTTTTAAATAGTAAATAATAAATTTCACACATAAAATCATGAAAAAACAATTTATCTTATTATTTCTTTTTTTATCACTTGGATACAATATTTTTTCACAATCAAATATCAATTTTAAAGAGGACGAAAAAATAAGGATAAAGTATGCAACTCATTTAATTACATATGATACAATCGGTGCATTTGATAATTCGGAAGGAGAAGCTTACTATTTATTAGTGCTTTATTCCTTTAATGAGAATCTACAAATTCCGAAATTCACATCATTAAATTTATCACCAACCGATAAAGAAAAAATAGAGAAAATTATTTTAATGTTAAATATGCTAAAAGAGAATCCCCCTTCATGGGATGAATTATTATCTAAACAAATTCTTTTCTTAGAATGGTTGGACAAGGCAATGCATAAGACGTCAAAATACTTGAAACATGATAAATAACAAGCCTAAACCCAAAAAAAAAATACTTTCAATAGTTTTTGCGGCTTTTCTTCTCTTTTTTGGAATTGACTCAAATAAGTGCGTATTGGCGCAAAATGTTTTTGTAAACAATGGATTAAACATTGTTTCAAATAGTAATTTACACATTAATATTATTGGAGGCATAATCAATCTTTCTGGCGGAAAATTCGATAATAGTGGAACTATAAATCTTTATGGAGATTGGGAAAACAAGGCAGGAAATACCGGGTTTGTAAATTCAAGCCCTGGGAAAGTAAAACTAAAAAATGCAAATCAAAGCATTCGGGGCACAGATATTACCCATTTTCACGATTTAATTTTACAGGGAACTGGAATTAAATCCTTAGTAAATATAGATGCAATTGTTGAGGATTCTTTGGTTCTTAATGACAGAGAATTTGCCGCAGATGTGAATACACTATTTGTCACAAATCCCAGCCAAAATATTATCACAAGATCTACTGGCTTTGTTAGCTCTTTAAACAACGGCGGATTATCTCGCCTTATGGCTACTGCTGGTTATTATTTATTTCCTGTTGGATCTTCCTCAGGGACTCAGCGATATAGACCTGTTGAAATTAAACCCACCAGTGCATCAGCAAATATTTTCAAAGTTCGTTTGGCAAATGTGGATGCTACAACAGAAACTTTTGACCGATCAATTAAAGAATCCACTTTGTGTGACATTAATCCATACTTCTATCATAGCATTTGGAAAACTTCAGGAACCGATTCAGCAAATATTAGAATTTACTATGATAATACATTGGATGGCAATTACTCTAAAATTACACATTGGCAAAATGTTCCTGAATGGGAAAATACAGGCTTGGTTGCTTCTTTGGTAAATCCCTCTCCAACTTTAAGCTATTTAACAAAGCAAAACTGGAATAATTATTCCAATTCGCCATTTGCCCTATCAAATGAAGCCCCAATTGCAGAAATCACCGGAGACACTCTCATTTGCATTGGAACAGCGGCAACTTTAACCGCAACCGGAGGAAATTCTTACGAATGGGACAATGGTTCACTGACTCCATCAATAAATGTTAGTCCAACATCCTCAGCTACTTATTCTGTTACAGCTAGTAATTTTGGTTGCACCAATACTGCTTCAATAACTGTAAACATTAGCAATCCATTCTTTTTAAATGCCGGACCAGATGTCTCTATTGAAATTGGCGAAACCACTCAACTATCTGCTACTGGAGGGAATTCATATTTCTGGAGCCCAGCAACAGGGTTAAGTTGCACAAATTGTTCTGATCCATTAGCAGCTCCTACAACCACTACAACCTATTATTTAACCTCATTAAACTCTACAGGATGTGAAAACAAAGACACTTTAAATATATTTGTTGATGCTGAATGCGGACTTGTTTATGTGCCGTCAGCATTCTCGCCAAACGGAAATAGTAAAAATGACATTTTATATGTGCGCGGAAAATGTATTTCCGAAATGACTTTTTCTGTCTTCGATAGATGGGGAGAAAAGGTTTTTGAATCTACTGATAAATCAATAGGTTGGGATGGCTATTATAAAGGCTCCCTTATGAATTCTCAAGTTTTTGTTTACTATTTAACGGCAAAATTATTTACTGGAGAAATAAAAAAAATGCAAGGAAACATTACCTTAATTAGATAATTTGAAATGAAAAAAATTAAAACAAATATTGTCTTAATTCTCGTATTATCGGTTTATACAATAAACACGATAAATGCGCAAGATGTTCATTTTACGCAATTTTACAACTCACCATTAACGTTAAACCCTGCAAACACAGGCGTCTTCAATGGAAACATGCGTTTTATTGCTAATTATAAAGACCAATGGGGAAAAGTAACAAATCCATACAAAACCTACGGATTTTCTTATGACGCAGGATTACTTAAGCAAAAATGGGCAAATGGTTATTTAGGATTTGGCCTTTCCTTCTTTAATGACAAAGCTGGAGATTCAAAATTAGGGCTTACCCAGGTAAATTTGTCAGCTTCTTGCCTAAGAATTCTTGATAGAAACAATTCTATTTCGGCTGGGATTCAAGGAGGATTAGCACAAAGAAGTTTTACCGCAAACACTTTGACCTGGGATAACCAATACAATGGCTTGTATTACGATTCCGCCATTCCTGCTGATGAATCTTTTAATACCAATGCTTTCTATTATAGTGATTATTCTGCTGGGGTCCTTTGGACATACAAAAAAAATGAACGTTTTTCAACTTCAAACAATCACTTCTATGCAAATTTTGGAGGGGCTGTCTTACATATTAATAAACCCCATCAAACTTTCTTTGAAAAATCTGATAACCTTAATAGAAAATATGTATTTCATGGTGGACTAACCTACGGATTAAACAATACTAAAACATCTATTATTCCAGGGTTTTTAGCAGTTTTCCAAGGGACATCAAAAGAAATTACTTTTGGATCAATGATAAAACGAGAATTTATTGAAGCTTCTCATTACACAGGTTTTATAAAAAATGCTTCTTTTTATTTTGGAGGTTATTACAGATGGTCAGATGCAATATTGTTGTCAGCACAATTAGAAATTTTTGATTGGCTCCTTGGTGTAAGCTATGATATCAATGTATCCAAACTCAAATCAGCAAGTTATTATATGGGCGGATTAGAAATTTCCGTGAGATATATCTACCCTTTAAAGGTAAGGTATAAGTCAAAATTCTAATTGAAACAATGTTTCCTAATCACACAGCGCCTTTACTGGTGCCAAACCAAGTGTATTGCCTTCTTGAATCGCCTTTAAAACTGCACCACCACCAGTAAAAATATAATACTTCGGATTATCCAAAGCAACTATATATAGGCCAGGCAATAGTCGTTTTAATTCCTGCATGGTATCACCTCCGCCATACAATTTTACTGCATCTGGGTTTTCATCAATCAACTCATCTAAAGCAATGGTGCCTTCATTAAAAAACGGCGTTAAACCCATTACTGCATTTACAAAAACTGTTTTTGCTCCATGGAAGACATTCAAAACACTCTCCTCTTTAAAGGATTCTTTCTTAACATCAAGCACATAATTGAGTTTTTGTCCTGGTTTCAATTCTTTAATATTGATGGTCCGATGCTTGCCTTCAAATTTTCCTTCTAAAGTATCAGACTCAACAATATATTGAAGTTCAATTAATTTACCTGGATGATCCTTCGCAAATTCTACAAAATCTTTCGCATGTTGCAAATCTTCTTCCTCAATGCCCTTTATTTCAATCCCGTATTTTGCCGACAAATAGGCATTATAAATCACACCTCCTAAAACGAGATAATCAGCAGTTTTCAATAAAGCAAATAAGGAATCTATTTTAGTGTCAAATTTAGAACCAGCTACAACAGCAACAAAAGGACGCTCTGGATTGTATATTCTATCCAAATTCTCAATTTCCTTTTGCATTAAAAAGCCCACAAAAGATGGTAAATATTTTGTCACTTTAACTGTAGAGGCGTGTGCTTGCCATGATCCAAATGCATCATTCACAAATATATCAGCCAAACCAGCTAATTGATATGCAAATCTATCAGCATCCTCCGTTTTTGATTCTTCGCCAGAAAACCATCTGGTATTTGGCAAATAAATGCCATCTATTTTATCTTCTTTTAATTCCTTGATTAAATGATTTACGGAAGTCTCAATACCTATATATCCCTTATTTTCAAATTCCTGAAATTCGGGAATCTTAAAATTAATATGAAGTTTATTCTTTAAATAATCAACAATTGGCTGAACAGAAGTATCACTTGAAATTTTTATTTCCCCTGTTTTTTTGTTTTTCGGTCTGCCAACATGCGACATTAAGATAATTTTACCACCCTTTGCGTTGATGTAATATAAAGTTCCAATTGTCGCATCAATACGATATGGATCATAAATTATTCCTTTTTTTACAACATTATGGTCGACTCTAACCAAAACAATTTTGCCTTTTAAATCAGCATCTTGCAATAAATGAAAACTCTTATTTGTATCCATATAATTTGATTTTTAGCAAATTTACGCAATAATCTTTGAACCTATGGCATAAAAAAAAAGCATTGAAGAAAATATCAATGCTTTTTAAATATTTTAATAATATGATTAACTCGGATGATTATTTATACAATCAATTATTTGAGTTAAAACTTGAAGTTTTAAAAAGTAGTAAGTATTTTTTCCATCTCTTCTTGAACCTAAAATACCTTTGCTTTTTAAAATATTCAAATGATGTGAAGCCGAAGCTTGCTCGATTTTCAATTTTCCATAAATTTGAGTAACATTAAGCTCTTTATTGTTTTCTAACATTCCGATTATTGCAATTCTCATTGGATGAGCAATTGCTCTAAGGCGGCTTGCAGCTTCTTCAAATTTGTGAGGGTCTAATTGTAATACTGTTTTTGTCATGTTTTCTCTTTTTTTTTCTGCAAATATACGAAAATATTTCAGCAAAGTAAATACATTACTATGATATTTAGCAGTAAATTTTGGTCAGTTTGAAGGCATTTCCATCAAATAGACCTTTATCACTCAATTTTAATTCAGGAATTACCAACAATGCCATAAAGGATAAAGTCATATAAGGAGCATTTAATTTTGTTCCAAGAGTTTTTGATTTGTTTGAGATTTCGAAATACTTTTTTGAAACTTGGTAAGCATCTTCACTCGACATCAATCCAGCTACACCAAGTTTTAATGAAATTTCTTCTGATCCATTTACCAATGAAATCCCTCCTTTTTTCTCGATCACGATATTAATAGCTTTTACTATTTCCTCATCACTTGTTCCAACAGCAATAATATTATGACTGTCATGAGCAATGGTGGAAGCAATGGCTCCTTTTTGAAATCCAAAATTATTCACAAAGGCAACCGCTGGTTTTGAAAATTCGTACCGGTTTAATACCACCATTTTCAATACATCATTTTCTAAATCTGGAACAATGAATCCATTTTCAATTTTAGGTTTAACAATAAGACTTTGAGTTAGGAGCTGTCCATCCTCAACTTTTATCACTTTAATATTTTCATAATCTGGATCTGCTTTTACTTGAATATCTGCAATTGAGATCGGACTGCAATTAAAAATATTGATTTCCGTTTCCTTCACAGATTCTATTTTAGAAATTTTATTTTCCGCAACAATATTCCCAGAAATAAAAGTTTTCAAAACATTAAAATCCTTTAAATTATCAACAATAATAAAGTCAGCATCATCATTTTTTTGTAATAATCCTACATTCATTTTATAATGCTTGATAGGATTATAAGTGCAGCATCTGATTATTTTCAATGGATCAACACCCTTGGCAATGGCTCTTTTTATTAATAAATTGATATGACCTTTTTCTAAATCGTCAGGATGTTTGTCATCCGAACAAAACATGATATCTTCTGGATAATCATTGATTAGCTCGAATAAATCTTCGAAATTTTTTGCGGCACTGCCTTCTCTGATTTGGACTTTTATTCCCAATTTTATTTTTTCAACTGCTTCAGCAATGGTTGAGCATTCGTGGTCGGTTGTTATTCCTGCGTTTGCGTATTTGCCCAAATCATCTCCCATCAATCCTGGCGCATGCCCATCAATTGGTTTATTGAAAAGCTTTGCCAATCTCAATTTTTCAGCAACTTCTGCATCACCATAAATCACTCCAGGGAAATTCATCATTTCTGCTAAGTAATGAATATCTTTCATCTCAAGTAATTCTTGAGTTTCTTTTGTTCCCAAAATTGCACCTGAAGTTTCAAATCCTGTAGCTGGAACGCAAGAAGGAGCTCCAAAATAAAATTTAAATGGAACTTTTTTTCCATTGTTAATCATCCATTTCACGCCATCAACGCCTAACACATTCGCAATTTCATGTGGATCAGAAACCGTAGCAACAGTTCCGTGAACAACAGCAAGTTTCGCAAATTCAGAAGGAATCAACATGGAACTTTCTATGTGAACATGAGCATCTACCAATCCAGGCAAAATATAATTTTCAGAATTGGTTTGTTCTTCAACAACAGAAATAATTTTTCCATTTTCAATGGTGATAATTCCCTGAAAAATTCGAGAATTCACAACATCCACAATATTTCCAGAAACAACAAAATGATTTTGATTCATCTCTTAATATTTATTTATTTTTTATTTTATTGGCCAATTGTCCGCAAGCTGCATCAATATCTTTCCCACGGCTGTAGCGAATATTTACAACCATATTTTTTGATTCCAGATATTCTGCAAATGCTGTAGTAGTTTCTTTCATGCTTTTTAAGTAGCCAGTTTTTTCAACGCTATTATATTCAATTAAATTTACTTTTACTGGGAAATTCCTACAAAAAACGGCTAGTTCCTTTGCGTCATTCAGTGTATCATTAAATCCTTTTATGAGCAAATATTCAATGGTAATTCTGTTTTGGGTTTTTGCATGATAATATTTTAAAGCATCAATTAAAGTCTTCAAAGAATTATGTTCAGAAACAGGAATGATGGATTGCCTTTTAATATCGTTGGCAGCGTGAAGCGAAAGTGCCAAATTAAATTTCAAATCGTCGTCACCCAAGCGTTTGATAAATTTCGCCAATCCAACTGTAGAAACGGTAATTCTGCGTGGCGACATTCCCAAACCTTCTGGGTTGGTTATAATTTCAATTGATTGAAGCAAATTATCGTAATTCAGCAATGGCTCACCCATTCCCATGAAAACAATATTGGTTAATGGAATCTGGTATTTTTCTATTGCTTGTTGACCAATAATAGCAACCTGATCATAGATTTCATCATAAAATAAATTTCTGGTAAATCCCAAACTTCCAGTCGCGCAGAATTTGCATGAAAGCGAACATCCAACCTGTGAAGAAACGCATGCCGTCATGCGAGTTTCTGTTGGAATCAAAACGCCTTCGATAATATTTCCATCAAATAGTTTAAAAGCGAATTTAATGGTTCTGTCAGAACTTGTTTGAGAAGAATGAATCGTTACCGCATTCAATGTGAAATTATCGCTTAAAAGTTGGCGTAAGTCCTTTGAGAGGTTCGACATTTCTTCGAAACTCCTTGCTGATTTTTTCCAAAGCCATTCATAAATTTGTTTTCCTCTAAAAGCCTGAACTTCGTTGGCCTTTAAAAAAACTTTGATTTCATCCAGATTAAGATGACGTATGTTTTGTTTCTTTGCTTCCATATTGTGCAAAAGTACTTATTTTTAGCGACTTCAGAAGCTTCAAATAAGGAATTTTTTAGATTTTTTTAGTTCTTACAAAACAAAATTGTATTTTTATCCTCCAAGAAAATCATGAAACCATGAGAAGAATTAGTGCCAATTTTATTTTTTCGCCTGAAAACAAAATTGTAAAGAATGGCATTTTATTAGTTGAAAAAAATGGAAAAATTCAAGATTTTATTTTTCCTGAAATGATCGATTACACAATCGAAGACATTGAATTTCATAAAGGAATTATTTGTCCGGGATTTGTAAATACCCATTGCCATTTAGAACTTTCCTATTTAAAAGGTGCCATTCAAGAGAAAAGTGGATTGGATGAATTCATTGTACAATTAGAAAACATTCGAAAATTCAACAAGGAAGAAATTGCTGAATCTGCAATCCAAGGAGAAAAAGAAATGATTGAAAACGGTATTGTTGCGGTTGGAGATATTTGTAATACCAATCAAACTTTTGCATTGAAAAATACTAGTTCTATAAAGTATTTTTCATTTGTTGAAACCTTCAGTTCTGACCCCAATCGCGCTGATTACGCATTCGACAAGGCACTTTGGCTTTACAATGAGATTACTGCAAATTCTAAAAATAAAAATGCATCAATTACGATTCATGCGCCATACTCACTTTCGCAAGCGCTATTTTTGAAAGTAAAGGATTTTGCAGAGAAAAATAAAAGCATCATTTCGATGCACCATCAAGAAAGTGAAGATGAAAATAGTTTTTTCAGAGGAAGTAATGATAACATCAACGAGCGACATAAAAAATTTGGTGTAGAGACTTCAGTTTTTTACAATACAGGCTTGAGTCCGCTGGAAAGCATCATCGAATATATCCCAAATAAAAATCCATTTCTTTTGGTACACAATACCATTTCCAAAAAAGAAGATATTGATTTTGTGAAAACTAATTTACCCAATGCTTATTGGTGTCTTTGTCCAAATGCGAATCTTTTTATTGAAGATAAATTACCAAATTTCCAATTGTTTATTGACGAAAACTGCAAAATTACCTTAGGAACTGATAGTCTAGCTTCCAATAAATGCTTGTCGATACTGGAAGAAATGAAAACGATTTCGAGTAATACTGAAAACATTCCTCTCGAAACACTTTTAAAATGGGCCACTATCAATGGTGCGGAATTTTTGAAATTTGACAAAAATCTAGGTTCTTTTGAAAAAGGAAAAAGTCCAGGTATCAATTTAATTGAGAACGTTGATTTACTGGAATTGAAATTAAAGGAAGATAGTGATATTAAGGTTTTGTAAACAATCTGGCGCGGATTTGTAATCCGTGCCTGTTTTAATTGTATTTCGCGGATTGCAAATCCTCGCCATCCGGGATTTTAAATAATGTCGCCCACTACGGGGCTTTTTTTAAAATAATATTTTTGTTTTTTACCATAATGCCGCCTCTAACGAGGCTAAATAAGCACAGTAGGTGCGAAATTATGGTAAAAAATGAAATACGAAATATCAATAAAGTGCCATCGGCACGACATTATTGAAATGTAAATCTAATCAGACAATACTAATTTATTTTGATGATAAATATTTGACAATCTGGCGCGGATTTGTAATCCGTGCCTGGTTTATCTGTTTTACGCGGATTGCAAATCCGCGCCAGCCCATTTATTTACACTTTCGAGGAAATGCAAGTATGGTATCTTTTTTAATAATATAAAGCGTTGTGGAATCTTTTTCTTTTTTTATTGTATCACCTATTTTAGCAGATTTAAAAATTTCATCAATACCAACTTCTTTATACTCAACAAATTTATTGCCCTTGTCACGACCTTCAATAATATTGAACTTTCCATCATTATAATTCTTTTCTATTACAAAATAATAATTTTCATTTTTAAACTTATTCAACCAATATTGGCAATTATGTCCACACGCACTGAACACAAATAAAATTGAGACAAATATTATTTTATACAATTTTTTCATATCTCAAAATTAGAGATTTATTTAAATTAAAAACAAAACCCCGCTTTCACGGGGTTTTTATATTTTACCAATTATCAGTTTTTACTACTGGTGGTTGCATTGCCTTTTTTATTCCCTTCATTATTTCTTTAATTTCGGTATCCAATTGAGTTAAAAAAGGATCGTTTGCAACATTGTATTGTGGGTCTTTAGGATTTAACCATCTTTCTAATGGAAAATAAGATGCAGTTTTTAAATTAAATTTGGTAAAAGTAAACCGATATTTTCCTTCTTTAAAATTGAAAGTCAAGGTGTATTGCAAAGTTGGACCATCGGTTTTGGTACCGTCTTTTAAAGTATTGGTACATTTTATTCTATGAATTAATTCTATTTTTCCATTTGGCAAATCTCTAACTTTCGTTACATCATTTGGGTTTTTATAAAACGAATTGATCCATTTAAGTGCTCGGTTATACAAAGTATCTTTTGTGCCAGCCATTATTCCTACTTCAGTATAAGTAATTAATTTTGAAGCCGAATCGATTGGCATTTTAACATTTTGAGAAAAGGTTGCCTTCATTCCAAAAAGGCAAAATAGCAAGCAAATAAGACCAAGTTTTTTCATATTAAATACGTTTTTTTAATTTTCTTTTTAATTAACAATATTACAAAAAATTTGTAAAAATTCCGCTATCCCATTGCAAATTTTCTGCCAAAAAAAAACCTCTCAATATTCTGAGAGGTTTTTATAAGTATTGGTGAATCTTACATCATTCCACCCATGCCGCCCATACCACCCATTCCTGGATTCATTGGCATACCTGCACCAGCATCTTCTTTGATGTCAGCCAAAACACATTCTGTAGTTAAAAGCATTCCTGCAACTGAAGCTGCATTTTCTAAAGCTACTCTAGTAACTTTGGTTGGATCAATAACACCTGATTTCAATAAATTTTCATATTTATCTGTTCTTGCATTATAACCAAAATCTGCTTTTCCTTCTTTTACTTTTTGAACAACGATTGAACCTTCAGCACCCGCATTTTCAACAATCATACGCAATGGTTCTTCTAAAGCTCTTCTGATAATTGCAATACCTGTAGTTTCGTCTTCATTGATACCTTTCATTTTGTCTAGTGATTCAATTGCTCTAATATAAGCAACTCCACCACCAGGAACGATTCCTTCTTCGATTGCAGCTCTTGTAGCATGTAATGCATCATCAAAACGATCTTTCTTTTCTTTCATTTCCATTTCGCTTGCAGCACCAACATAAATTACAGCAACACCGCCAGATAATTTAGCCAATCTTTCTTGTAATTTTTCTTTATCGTAATCAGATGTTGTTTTTTCGATTTGAGCTTTAATTTGATTTACTCTTGCAGTAATATCAGCTTTTTTTCCACTTCCATTAACAATAGTTGTATTGTCTTTATCGATAGTGATTTTTTCTGCTTGTCCTAAATAAGATAAATCAGCATTTTCTAATTTAAATCCTTGTTCTTCAGAAATTAATTGTCCGCCAGTTAAAATTGCGATGTCTTCTAACATTGCTTTTCTTCTGTCACCAAAACCTGGAGCTTTAACAGCAGCGATTTTTAATGAACCACGGATTTTATTTACAACTAAAGTAGCCAATGCTTCACCATCTAAATCTTCAGAAATGATTACCAATGGGCGACCAGTTTGAACTGTTTTTTCTAAAATAGGTAAGAAATCTTTCATTGTAGAAATTTTCTTATCATAAATTAAAATATAAGGATTTTCAAGAACTGCTTCCATTTTGTCAGCATCAGTTACAAAATATGGAGAGATATAACCTCTGTCGAATTGCATACCTTCAACCACTTTTACAGTAGTTTCGGTTCCTTTTGCTTCTTCAATAGTGATAACACCTTCTTTTTTTACTTTTTTCATTGCTTCAGCAATAAGACCTCCGATAGAAGAATCGTTATTTGCAGAAATGGTTGCTACTTGTTCGATTTTATCAAATGTATCTCCAACGTTTTTTGATTGTTTTTTAAGATTTTCAATAATAGCAATCACAGCTTTGTCAATACCACGTTTCAAATCCATTGGATTTGCACCAGCAGTAACATTTTTCAAACCAGTTGTAATGATAGCTTGAGCTAAAACAGTAGCAGTTGTAGTACCGTCACCAGCTAAATCAGCAGTTTTTGAAGCTACTTCTTTAACCATTTGAGCACCCATATTTTCTATTGCGTCAGCTAATTCAATTTCTTTTGCAACAGTTACACCGTCTTTAGTAATTTGTGGTGAACCATATTTTTTATCGATGATTACATTTCTTCCTTTAGGTCCAAGTGTAACTTTTACTGCATTACACAATGCATCAACTCCTTTTTTAAGTCTGTCACGAGCATCTAAATCAAAAATAATATCTTTTGCCATTTTCTTATAGTTTTAAATTGTAATTTTTAGTGATTAATTAAACAATTGCATAAATATCTGATTCTTTCATAATCAAATAATCTTTTCCTTCAATTGAGATTTCAGTTCCAGCGTATTTTCCGTATAAAACAACGTTGCCAACTTTTACAGTCATAGGCTCATCTTTTTTACCAGCACCAACTGCGATTACAGTTCCTCTTTGTGGTTTTTCTTTTGCTGTATCAGGAATAATAATTCCACCTGCTGTTTTTTCTTCTGCTTGAGCTGGTTCTATTAAAACTCTGTCAGCTAAAGGTTTAATGCTTAATTTTGCCATTTTTATTTGATTTATTTTAGTTATACAATATTTTTTTCGACACTCGGTCTTATCACTTTTTATGCCAATGGGTTTTTGCTCTTTTTTTCATGCCATAATTGCATAAAAAAATACATATAATAAAAAATGTCAGAATTTTATGACATTCTGACATTCGTCAACAAAAAATATTTGTTGTTATTATTTTGCTGGTTGAGCTGGAGCTGTGGTAGTTCTTGCTGGTGCTTGATTGTTTTGAACTGGAGCTTGAGCTTTATCAATTTGTTCTTTTAACTCAGTACCTGAAGAAACTTGTCCTGGTTTATTTCTTGGAATTACAAAAATTGAAGACAAACTAAGCACTAAAAGTGCAATTGCCAAATACCAAGTAGCTTTTTCAAGAAAATCGGCAGTTTTTCTAACACCCATTATTTGATTTGATGATGAAAAGTTTGAAGCCAAACCACCACCTTTTGAATTCTGAACTAGCACAACTAAAGTTAGTAACACACACACAATCAGAATTAACACTGAAATAAAAACATAAGTACCCATCGTATAATAATTTTAATTTATTCCTTTTTTAATATTTTCAATTTGGGCTGCAAAGTAACTACTTTTTTCTGGGAATTTCAAACTTAATTTCTCATAAGTTTTTATTGCCTTCTGAAAATTACCTTGTTTCAAGTAAATTTTGCCTAAAGTTTCCGAAACAATTTCCTCTTTATCAATTGCGCTTTTTTGCGCCAAATCCTCTATTGGATGATCATCCGGAACTCTTTTTGCTTTTATCCTGGGTTGATTGATGATGAAATTTTCAATCAAATCATTCACGTCTTTTTTTTCTTTTTTTGCAGAAATTTTTGGTTTCTCAAGTTCTATTTTTACTTCCTCAACTTTTGGAACAAGAATTTCCTCTTTTTTATCCTCAATTTTTTCTGGAATTGGTTCTGAAACTGGTTTCACTTCATTTCTTTCTGCAGCAATTTCTGCCAGCCGTTTTTTTAACTCCGCCTGCAATTGCTGATATTTCTCTTCTTTCGAAATTTCTTTCTTCTCAATAACAGGTGCTATTTTTTCTTCTTCTTTTTGAACTTCAACAATTGGTTGGGAAACAACTTCTGCTTTTATTTCTTCAAGAATAATTGGCGTTGGAACTATTTCAATTTCGACGGTTTTTTCTTCAATAATTTCCTTTTCAACAATCACCTCTTCTTCTTTAGCAGAAACGACTTCTTTTTGAACTTCAATTTCTGGTTCAATAACAGTTTTTTCCTCAACTATCAATGTAGGAGCTATTTCTTTCTCTTCAGATTTATTTTCAATAACTGGGCTTTCTATTTCTGCCTCGACAATTTCTTTCTTTTCTTCTTTAATAGGGATTGAAAGCTCAACAACAATTGCTTCAATTGGTTTTTCCTCAACGGAAATATTTTTCGTTTCAACAATGGATTCTTTTGTATTTACTAAATTAAATAGCACTTTCCTTTCTGAAACGTAAGCTGCCGCAATTTTTAGCTGATGATGATATAATTGATGATTTTCTAGTTGCAGATTTTTAGTAAGCAGTAATTGGAGGCTTTGACAATAAGGATATTCTTTCAACGAATCATTAATCTTCCCAATAGAATCTTTATTCAATTCTTTTGGAGATTTCAAATATGTGAGAAACTGTTGAGAATCCATACTTTAAAATTATGCTACCAATTTACAACTGATCGATTAAAAATATCATCAACTAAAACATCCGTAATTTGTTTTATTAAACCCTCTTCGACAGAAACTAAATTCTTACTACTTGGATAATCTTCATAGCGAGAAAATGAAGTTTCAAAATTCTGTTTATCGTTTTTGATATTTGTAAATTTAACACTAATGGTTATTGTTAATCTATTGAGCGCAGCAGTTTCATTTCCCTGAATAGCAACTGGTTGCGTTGAATAATTTGTAATTTGACCTTCAAAACTTAAATCACCGCCCTTATTAATTAAATTGAGGCTGGTTTGCGACATGAATTTATCTTTTAATGCATCCGTTAATGTCCGACTCAAAGTTGGCTGAACCAATGTGGCATTATTCTTAAAAAACTGAACAGATACTGTTTTCACATCTGTTGAAATAGAAGCACCAGTAAAAGAATAAGTTATGCACCCATTAATTAACGGCATAAGAATTAGGACTAAATATAAAAACCTTGCTTTCATTAATAACTCAAAATTATACAATCACATTTAATTTTTTTATTTTTTCTTTCGTCTTTTCGAATCACAAATTATGAAATTGGAGGCAATCAAATTTGTGATGAGATTGCTTCTCCGCAAAATGGCGGATCGCAATGACGATTAATATTTAGTAATTATCCAATTGATATTCTTTTATTTTTCTATACAAAGTTCTTTCAGAAATGCCCAATTCTAAAGCTGCATTTTTTCTTTTTCCTTTATATTTCTCGAGCGCTTTTTTGATAAAATCGATTTCTTTCTTCTCTAACGACAATGGTTCATCAATTATTTCCTCGGTATCAATAATAGGCTCATTATTTGAATTACTTACATCGTGATGTATCTTTAAATTGCTTTCCCCTTCAATATTGTCAACCGAGTCGAAATCTTTATACAAATTTTTTATGAGCATTGAATTGTTTTCCTGAAAATCATTCGAAACGCCACCTTCTTGCATAATATCAACCACTAATTTTTTTAAATCGTTGATGTCTTTTTTCATGTCGAAAAGGACTTTATACAAAAGATCTCTTTCATAAAATTCAGAACTTGAACTATTATTTTTTACCAATACAGGCAAATCAGTTTTGTCGTATTCAGGTAGGTATTTTAATAACATTTCGGCACTGATATTTCGATTATTTTCAATTATTGAAATCTGCTCAACCAAATTTTTCAATTGTCTGACATTTCCCGACCAGCGATAATTCATCAATAATTGCTGAGCTTTTTCATCCAATTGCATAATTGGCATTCGATATTTCTCAGCAAAATCGGAAGCAAATTTTCTAAACAATAAAACAATGTCTTCTTTGCGTTCTTTAAGGGGTGGTATATAAATTGGAACAGTGCTTAAACGATAATATAAATCTTCTCTGAATTTTCCGGCATTTATTGCTTGAGGAATATTAACATTGGTGGCAGCAACAAGCCGAACATTTGTTTTAATAACATTCGATGAACCTACTCTAAAAAACTCACCTGTTTCCAAAACTCTCAACAAACGCACCTGAGTTGACAAAGGAAGTTCGGCAACTTCATCCAAAAAAATTGTTCCGTTATTTGCAACTTCAAAATAACCTTTTCTCGCATCGTGTGCTCCTGTAAAAGATCCTTTTTCGTGACCAAATAACTCCGAATCGATTGTTCCCTCTGGAATTGCACCACAGTTAACCGCGATATATGGTCCATGTTTGCGTGCACTTAATTGGTGAATTATTTTTGGAAAAAATTCTTTTCCAGTTCCACTTTCACCGGTAATTAAAACTGTGATATCCGTTGGAGCAACTTGCCTTGCGATATCAATAGCACGTTCCAATAATGGAGAATTTCCAATAATTCCAAAACGTTGTTTAATTGCTAAAATATCCATAAGTCAATTGATAAAACTTCCTGTTTCAAAACGCAAATTTAGTTTAAAAAACTGAAAATTCCTTGCTTTTTTGTTGTAAAAAATAACCTGAATTCAGGATAAGAAACATTAAATTATATCTTGAATTATTTAATAGATTTGGTTTAAAATGCAATACCGATTCCTAAACCAAGCATCGGAAAAAATTTTGGCTTACTATAATAACCATACCTTGAAGTTGGAATTCCAATTATTGGGGTCATACCAAAATTGAAATAAAATGAAGGTCTTGTAATGGAAATTTTGTTTTGATGAACAAACCTAACACCCAATGAGGCAGTTCCATTATAATAATCTCCATCCCCAAACCAAGAACCTTTTGGCAAATTAAATCCTAAACCGCAATAAAATTTCACAGATCTTTTTCCATAAATATAATTAATCATTACAGGAAAAATATATGGGTGAGACCAATTCAAAGGATTGGAACCAATACCAACCCGAATACTAAATTGCGATTTTTTCATAGATTTAAAAGAAAACATTCGCTCATAGTTAATGGAAGCTGGAAATCCATTTCCAAGAAATTCAGCATAAATAATATTTTTTTTTAAATGCTTTGTGGTATCCCTTTGAATCATTGCATCTTCGCCAATATTATTACAATAACTTACCAAGGGCAGCAAAATTATTGATGCAATAATTAAAAAGCATTTTTTCATTATGTTTTTAAACATTTACAATTGAAGAAACTATTTTCTTTCGATAAAGATAAAAATAAAAAGATTAAGTTGTAAGAAATAATTTGAAACCAAATAAAAATTGAAACCTCATCACTTTTTCATGCGAAAATAGTAAACCAGTCGAATCCAAAATTGAATTCTCCAAATCCAGGTTTTGGTATAATCTTTTGGGCTTTGTAAAAAAAGAATTACTTCATTTTTCATGATTGTTTGATTGAATGAGACTAGAAAAGTTTTAAAAACTTTTCTAGTCTCATTTTGTTTCAGAAACTTTTATTGGCTGATTTCAACTTTATTTGTCTAAAATAAAATAAGGAAATTGAAATCAAATGCATTCCCACGCCAGTTGAGAAAACCAGCCATTTAAAATTTGAAGGAATAAATTTCGTAGCATATTTTAGTACTTCCGGATTATTGAAAGCATCTAAAATTTGTCCGAAGGAAAAAGTTCCCATCATAAAAATTGCATATTCATAAGTAAATGAAACAATTACAACCAAAGAGCCAATGATTAAAAGTGACCATTCAGAAAAGTTCAATTTTGGGTTTTCTTTATTTTCAGTAAAATAAATGATTAGCAATGCCAGAATTATCATTGTCACCGAATTAATTATTGGCGCAAGCACTGGCCCAATCCAAGTTATAGGAATAAAAAACAGCACATCCCAAGTCATAAAAGATTCTGGCCAATTAAGAATCATTTTTAAAAATACATAATAGAAAATATCCCATATTGCGAATGAATAGATAAAAAATGCGAATTTCTCTAAAGGTTTTCGACCAGCAATAATTCCAGCTACTACCAGCATAATAATGGTGGCAGCTTCACGAAACAATTCCGTAACCATAATATTTTTATCGATGATAACCATCGGAAAAGCAAATCCTGCTGGGTAATACAATGCTCGAATATAAACCACCACAGCCGTTTCTAAGAAACCCATTGCAATGCTGAAAATGGTAATCCAGATGATTGTTTTTGTTATTGTTTTCATTATTACTAAATTTATTTATTCCTAATTTTTAATAAATGTTGGGCTAAAGCCCTTAATTTTTTCATTTTAATAATCCACGGCCTAAAGGCCATGGCTATTAATAATTCAAAAAAAATTAAAACGAAGAACCTCGTTTGATCGCAACATTGATTTTTGTTGATGGTAAATTAGCTTGTAAAACAGCCAATTGCTCATCAGAAATAGAATAAACGGACAGTTCTTTAAGATTTTTTAGAGCTTTTAAAGGCGTATAATCAGCTATATTATTTCCATTCAAATTTAAAACTTCTAAATTTTTCAATTCCAAAATATCAGAAACACTTACTAATTTATTATTTGAAACATCCAAATCCTTAATATTATCCAATTTTTTCAAACTTTTAAGAGAGGCTATTTGATTGTTTGACAAATTTAGAACTTTCAGATTTGTTAATTCTGAAATAGAGGAAATATCCGTAATTTCATTTTGTGACAAATCCAGTATTTTAATATTTGTCAATTTTTGCAAAGGCTTTATT
This sequence comes from Bacteroidota bacterium, assembly GCA_013377115.1. Classification (GTDB taxonomy): domain Bacteria; phylum Bacteroidota; class Bacteroidia; order Bacteroidales; family CG2-30-32-10; genus Cfx2-01. The sequence goes on from JACAAW010000026.1 coordinate 18,735, forward strand.
TCGAACACTTTATTCTGGCGAAGTGACAAATTTTCTAATTTCTGATAATTCATCAAATTATCAATCTTGTATATCATATTTGCAGACAAATCAAGATTCGTAAGATTACTATATGCATCAAAGCCATACAAATCTTCCAATTTATTGTTTGACAAATTCAAAGATTCAAGATTTTTTAGCAAAGGACCAATTTCTTTATTTAGCGGTTTGTCAATTTTGCTGGTTAATGCTAAAATATTGTCAATATTGTTTTGTGAAACGTTTAAAGACTTGAGGTTGTATAGTTTATTGTATTTGACAAATATTGCCAATTCCAAATTTGAAATATTATTATTGCAAACTTCTAATTTCTCTAAGGAAGCAATATTCGGTAAGGTCGTCATATCTCTATTTTGCATTGCGTTAACAGTTAATGATTTCAAAACTGGAAATTTCGCTATGTACTGATAACTGCTTAAATTATCTGAAGAAATATTTAATGATTTAAGCTTGATTAATTGCGGAACCGATTTAAAATCAACTGAAGGATTATTAGAAATATCCAGATTCTCCAAGTTGGGAACATTTTTAAGCATTTTTAAATCTGATAAACCATTATTGAATAATTGTAAGGTTTTCAAATTGTCCATTTGGGGCAAACTGGAAATATTGTCGATTTTGTTTAGAGACAAATCTAAGAATTCCAATTTTTTGAAATTGTTTAACTCTGATAAATTTCTAATATTGTTATTTCTCAAATCTAACAATTTCGTTTCTTCAAATTTCTTCAGTGGAGAAAGTGATTCGATTCCACCATTTGCCAAATACAACTCTCTCAACGACCCTTGCTTATCAATTTCATAAATTCTTTCTGAAGTTTTTTGACGAGAATAACAATAAGATTGCCATTCAAGATTTTCTGTTTCTTTCAGGAAGTCAAACATTTTCAGATGGAGATTATTTGTAAAATTCCTGCCATACCTGTTACTTGAAAAATATTCAAAATCTGGAAAAGAATTAACAATATCAGTTTTTATGATGGTATCTTTTGGCAATTGAAGCAAATCTGGAATATTGGTTGAACCCAAATCCAGCAAGTATTCTTTGTCAATATTTTTGGAATTTTTAATATTATAATTGGTTACAATTCCGGTCCAATCGAAAAATGACGCAAAAACCAAAACAAAATAAAATGCCCAAGTGCTTCGGCGAATTAAAAACCAATTACTTTTCGTCATAAGAATTTTAATAAAGCTGGTAGCTAAACCGATGAATGTTAAAACTAAATAAACATAAACCCCAATTCTTTTAAATGTAAGGCTATATTCTTCAATATAAAGTTGGTTTTTATAAGCAGTGGAAAGAATTAAAATTGCATTTTGCAAAATCCAGAAATAAGCAAGATATTTTAAGGCTTTGCTTTTTTCAAAGAAATTCATTTCTGATCTGAAATAGAAAAGAATAATTCCGATTGCGATGATGATGGAAATTATCAAACCACCTGTTCCTTTGTGAACGAATTCTGAATAGTTCATTCCTTCAGGTAATTTACCAACAATGAAAAGGTAAAATACATCCACAAAGTTGACCAATAATAAAAGTATATTTAATAAAGTTAAAAGAATTTTACCACTTAAATTTTGGTTTTCCTTGCTCACTATTCTGCTTAAAAATCCAACTTTTCTATTTTCAACAAATTCTTGGGTTAAATCATCCGAAGAATCCACATCAAATTTGTGCATTGGTGGAATATTTCTGTGGTAGAAAAATCCGTACATCACTAATAATCCAGAAAAAGTGAACATTACCCAACTAAAAGTAATGAAATCTAGATTAATATTTTTTGTGAAATCTTTGAATAAAGGATTAGATGCTTGATACAAAAGAAAAAATGCAAGAACCACTAAAAAAATCAATGTGCCAGCCAGCAATTTAACCCAAAAACCTGCTTTTTTGCGCTTCGGACTATTTGCATTTCGCAAGAAAATATCTGCAATCATAAATCCAATTGAGGAACAATAAGAAAATAGCGAATAAAATAATGCGAAAATAATGGAAGCATTTTTACTCACACTCAATGCCGAAAGGATGCTCAGGGATAGAATATTGGCCAGGAAACTTAATGTATTTCCATAATAAGCGACAGTTAATGATGAAGCCAAACTTCCTACTGCTGCTAATAACCAAAGTTTGTTTTTTAATAAACTTTGATCTTTAATCGCAAGCATGATGATTGCAGCGACGTTAAAGATTAGAAAGTTAATTCCAGCACTTTGTTTGTAAAATAAAATACTGTACAAAGCCACTGATGTCAATAAAATCCAATCGTTCTTTTTCATAATTTTCGTTTTTGAGTTTATAAAAGTACTTTGCTTTTCAAAGCAAGAACATAAAAAAAATTTATTTGTTTTTAATTAATAATTCAAGAGCATTTAGATGATCATTAAAAGCCTTTCTACCTTTAATGCTCACCATATATTTTGTTTGAGGTTTTTTTCCTACAAATTGTTTATTGATGATAATGAATTCCAGTTTTTCAAGAGCACTGATATGCGAAGCAAGATTGCCATCTGTAATTTGAAGGCTTTCTTTCATCGCAGTAAAATCTACCCAATCGTTCACCATCAGCACTGACATAATGCCAAGGCGAACACGATTATCGAAAGCTTTATTCAGATTTTCAATTAAATTTTGCATAATATTTTTTCAACAAATTACATTCTAGCAGATTACAAAAGTTTCAAAAACTTTTGTAATCTGTAATGCTAATTACTTTTCTGTTTTCTCATATTTTAGATACATTAAGCTACCATAGAAAATATGAAGTAGTCCGAATCCAAAAGCCCAAAACAACAAACCAAATCCAACAAAAAAGCATGAAATGAGTCCTAAAATTATTTCACATATTCCTAAATAATGAATGTCTTTATAAGTGTACTTAGCCGCATTCAACAAACCCAATCCGTAAAAAATCAATGTTGTTGGAGCAACCAAATAAACAATTTGATGGTTTAATAAAACCAAAATAAAAATCCCACCTGTAATCAATGGAGCAAATAAATTAAGCAATAAAAGATTGAAATTCTTACCAAGCATTGGTTGACCATTTTTCTTTGCTTTTTTATATGTAAATGCAAAAACAGTAATTAATGAAAGAAAAAGAACCGAAAAAGCATCTAAAGCAAAAAACATTAAGAAGCTAATATTTAAACTTCCATTCACCAATCCTTGCTCATAATAACCAGGCGTAAGAAAATCAATTCCCAAATAATAATATGCGGCAACCGCACCTATCAAAGCATAAATCCCAACAAATATTCCTGACTTTCCACTAAGAGATAAATATTTTGTTGAAGACTCCATCATCGACCGTATATCGGCCAAATCCTTGAGATGATCTTTTTGATTTTCAATATCCATTTTTAAATTATTTTAAAGTACTTTGATTTGCAAAGTTAAAACAAAAATAAAAAATGTCAAGTTTTTTCTGACATTTTTTATAAAATATTTTTGAACAAAAAGAAAAAAGCCTGAATTCATTATGCTTTCAAGCTTTTCTTTTCATAAAAATTAGACACTGGGACAAGCTCAATGACCTAATTTTTTAATTCATATTGATTGCTTCAACAGATTTAATTTGTGGAATTGCTTTTCTCATTGCTTCTTCTACCCCATTTTTCAAAGTCATTGTACTCATTGCGCAATGGCTGCATGCTCCTTGAAGTTCAACGTTTACTACATATTCATCAGTTACATTTACAAACTGAATATTTCCTCCGTCAGCTTCTAGATAAGGACGAATTTGATTGATAACATTAATAATTTTTTGAATTAATTCTAAGTCTTGTGATGGATTCATTCTTCTATGTTTTATAGTGATTATTTATTTAATTTCTACTTTTTTTGTTGGTTCCATGGTATTGTTTCTAATGGAAATTTGTTGTGCAACATTTTCTGCTAATTTGATAAAGGCATCATGCACAGGTGAAGTTTCATCTAAAACAATTGGACTGCCTTTATCCCCAGATTCGCAAATTCCTTGTACAATTGGAATTTGTCCCAATAATGGAATATCAAATTCTTTAGCTAATCCTGAACAGCCATCTTTACCAAAAATATAATATTTGTTGTCTGGTAATTCAGCAGGAGTAAAATAAGCCATATTTTCAACGATTCCTAAAATTGGAACATTGATTTTTTCTTCTCTGAACATATTTACAGCTTTTCTGGCATCGGCCATTGCAACATTTTGAGGTGTGCTAACAACAACAACTCCTGTAACTTGTAAAGACTGAACCAAAGTCAAGTGAATATCGCCAGTTCCTGGAGGTAAATCAATTACCATATAATCAAGTTCTCCCCATTTTCCATCAGAAAACAATTGATTTAATGCTCCTGAGGCCATAGGTCCGCGCCATACCAATGCTTTACTTGGATCAACGAAAAAACCAATTGAAAGCAAGTTCACGCCATATTTCAATATTGGAACCAATTTTGATTTTCCATCTTCTTCAATAACCTCTGGTTGCTCGTTCTCCAAATTAAACATTATTGGAACAGATGGTCCGTAAATATCAGCATCAATTAATCCAACTTTTGCTCCTGTCTTTGCCAAAGCAACAGCTAAATTTGCTGCAATAGTAGACTTCCCAACACCACCTTTACCAGATGCAACTGCAATAATATTTTTCACACCACCTAACATCGTTTCGGCTGGTTTGCGATTTGAAGTAACTCTAGAAGTCAAGTTAACAATGACGTTTATTTCGCTTCCCAAATTATCATTAACGGCATTAATACAAGCTCGTTTAATACTTTCTTTTAAAGGACAGGCCGGAGTAGTTAATATAACAGAAAACTCAACACTATTTTCTTCAATCTTGATATCACTTATCATATTTAATGTCACTAAATCCTTTTTAAGATCTGGTTCCATCACATTTGATAAAGCATCAAGTACTTGTTTTTCTGTAACTTTCATTTTTAACAAATTTTAATTTAGATTGTGTAAAGATAAGAAAAAAGCAAATTACTTTTTCAAATTTTAATGAAATTAATTTCAAGCAATTAGCAATAAAAACTCGAAGATTTAATTTTCGAATTTAATGGTTTTATTGTGGTTTTTATACCAGGTTTTTGCTTCTTCGATATAAGTGGTTTTATTCAATTTACTATTAGCAATAATCACAAAAATAAAAACCTGCTCATAAAAATCATTCAATCCTTTATGTTTTTCAATAAAACTATAAATGGTGGATTTTACATTCTGATATAATTTTCGCAATTCCTTATCATCGGTATAATCTTTTACCTGTTTGAAATATTTACAAATTGAAATTTCCATAAAATAATCATCTTCGTAATTTTTTGCCACCTGCTTAAAATACCGATCAGTAGTGTTTATAGAAGATTCAAGCAAACTGTATTCTTTTGTTTCCAGCCAGAAAAAAAGGCTGAACAATAAGGAATCGACATAAGTATCGTTACGAATGGTTTTGTCCATATTACTCAAAGATTCTACCAAAGTTTGCTGGGTGCTTTTGATGTCGCCAATAAGGAAGTATGCATTTTTTAAATTTGAATTCAGCACCATCAGCATTTCTTTGCTAATTGGATTAAATACCGTGTTGACCTGCTTTTTAATTTCGTCAATTGTTTTAACAATTCCTTCCTTATCGCCCATATAAGTGTAGGCATAAAGCGAATAATTTGACCAATAATAGAAATACCTCAATTTTAACTGGGGCTGTGTATTGATAATTGGGCTGTTCAATAGTTCTTCAGTTTTATCCAATAATGAAAGTGTTTCTCCAAAAAAACCTAAACACACGCAGGATGTAATGTGCTGTAGTAAGCCATTGAAAAACAACTCACCTCCAATAATTTGAGGATTTAATTCAATCATTTTCCGACTATAAAAATAAGCTTTCTTCTCCTCCTGAATCATCATATTTGAAAGCGTATTTGTGAAATAGAAATAATACTCAGCAGTTTGAGATAAACAGGAAGAAGCGCTTCTTAACAATCGGTTATTGATTACTTCTTGATATAAATCGTCGCGGGCTTTTCCATTAACGTAACCGTGCTTTTTCTTGAATTCCATTGCCTTACTGAAAAGACGCTCATATTGAATGCTATTATAATTTTTTCTAAGCGCCAAAGCTTCGTCTTCAGTAATTTCAAGTTCTTCGCGTTCGGGTTTGTCGAATAGATATTTTAATTTGCGTTCCCACTCAAAAACCTGAATTAACAAGCCATATTTTTCGTAATCTTCAGCCAATTTTCGCATGCGCCGAATCAATTCTGTGCATTGCCATCCTAAACTTTTATTGTATAGAATTTCAATTTCACATAAACCATTTTGGATTTCCATGTTTACTGACTGATTCTCATGAAAAAGCCGCAAACTCCGCATCAATTGCCTTTGAATATATTGCTTTTGAATGGCTAATTGAGATTCGGATGCAATGCCCAAACTTTTATCCTTCAAAAAAACTTCTTTTTCGTAGACATCCATTTTTATGAGGTTATTAAAAATAGCAATGTATTTATTATTGTCTTTATAGGCTTTGCAAAAAATACTGAAATGTCTTTTTTCGGATTTACTAAGTGACCTGACCAAACTAAATAGCAATTCTCTTTTAGCCATAATAATTTTCTTTGAGTTTATGAGGGATAAAAATACTAATAAATATTTTCAAAACTCAAGTAAATGGAATATAGAAAATTATAATTCTTTCGAAGGATTCCAAAAATGCGTTTCGAAATTGAGAATCTGGTCATTAGCAACTTCAACACCTTCGCTTTCGAGGAGTTGACGCATAATGTCACTACCACCAAAATGATGTTTGCCACTAAGCAAACCAAAACGATTTACGACTCTGTGAGCTGGAACATATTCTTTTTGAAAATGAGATTTATTCATTGCCCAGCCCACCATTCTGGCTGAACCTTTTGAACCTAAATATTCAGCAATAGCGCCATAGGAAGTGATTCGACCTTTTGGAACAAGACGAGCGACCATATATACTTTCTCGAAAAAAGAATCGTTTTCCATTTATCTTGGTTTTAAGATTGCTTCACTTGCCAGAAGGCGAATTCGCAATGACGTCATTGCGAGGAAGGAACGACCGCGGCAATCTTTTTTATAATTTGCATTATGAAAGTTTGAATTTCAAATAGCAAATAGGAATTCCTTGTTGTAAAAATTTATTTTCATAAAAGGTTTTGATATTCAATATGTCATCAATCAATTCTTTGGAATACAAATCGTGAGTAGAATAAATTAATTGATGTTTCTCTTCATTGATGGTTTCTAAAGTGAAATCAAAAAGAGGTGCATTATCTGTTTTTAAATGAATGATGCTGTCTTCCCTGAGAATATTTCTGTACTTCTCAAGAAAATAAGGGGAAGTTAAACGTTTTTGCGATTTTCCTGGTTGTGGCTGTGGATCTGGAAAAGTAACCCAAATTTCAGAGACTTCATCTTTCTGAAAAAAATTCTCGATGTACTGAATTTGAGTACGGATAAAAACGACATTGGTGAGATTTTTTTCCTGAGCATTGGTGCAGCCACGCCATAGTCGCTCACCTTTCACATCTATTCCAATAAAATTTATATCTGGATATTTTTCGGCGAGACCAACAGAATACTCACCTTTGCCACAACCCAATTCCAAAATTATTGGGCGGTCGTTTTTAAAATACTCTTTCGACCATTTTCCTTTTAATGAAAAATCTTGATTGAAATTTTGAGATGTTGCCTGAATCGCATTTTCGAAAGTCTCTAGTTGAGCAAACTTCCATAGTTTTCTTTTAGCCACCTTACAAAAGAATTATTTTTTCATAATCCAAGCGCCTGGATTGTCAGATGATTTAATTTTAGAAAGTTCAGATTCTGCTGCAGATTTATCAGCAAATCCAGAATAAGCAACACGGTATAAACCATCATTATTTTGCCCAACCATTTTTGCATCAAAACCTTTTCCTTTTAGTTGCTCAATTAGATTCAATGCATTTTGCTCAATTTTAAAACAACCTCCAATGATAAAAAACGATTCGATGTTTGAAGCTGTTTCTTTCACTTCAGTTTTTGGCGTAGTTTCCTCAGTTTTAACTTCTGTTTTTGTTTCAGTCGTTTTTGGAATCGATTTTAGTTCTTCTGCTTTTATTGGATTAGATTTCGTAACAGGTGTTTCTGTTTTTGATTTAAAGAAAGACGGAACAAAACTGGTATAGTTTTTACTCAAATCGCTAACAGTGTCCATATTAAATGCACCCCAAATAATCAGTCCAGCTAATGGAAGTGTAATTCCAGCTGTCCAATACAATTTTTTATAACTGCGTTTTTCTGCTTTTTGAACAACTACTCTATCTTTAAACTTCTTTTCGAGACGTTGTTGAATGTCATCACGTTTGATTGCTGGTGATACAAAATCCTCCAAACCAAAAGAATCCAGTAAAAAATTTACAGAATTTTCTGCAGTAAAAACGATTTTGTTTTGTGAGTCAATTGTTAATGTTCCAATTTTCTCAAAATTCAATTTCTTTTCGGAATACAATTTTTGTTTACATTCTTCAACATATTTCAAAACCAACTGGTTTGCTTCAATATATGAAATAGATAAACTTTGAGCAACATGTTTTGCAAGTAATCCGTCGTTTGATTTTAAGCTTAAATTAAAAGCGATTTCTTTTGAAGGCGCAACAAAAGTATGATGAACAGGATGAATTTTTGCTGGAGAATAATTTGCGATAAAGCCACCAAATTCAGGCAAAATAACACAATCATTTTCAAAAAGTAATTCGCTAATGTAATTTTGGTAATTCATAATATATATTCGTTTTTTTTTATTTTAAATTTACTAATATTCTCAGGTTAAACCTAATTATTAAATAAGATTGCTTCCTCAGTCAACTGACTGATTCGCAATGACGTCATTGCGAGGGAGGCACGACCGCGGCAATCTTAAGCCCTATTCTTTTTTAACCACAAACCTGCCTGCCGGTAAGCAGGGAACACAAAGATTCTACGCAAAAATCACAAAGCGGTTTTAAACTTTCAATTTCAAAATGTCGTTTATCGTGTCAATTGAAACACTCTCAATTTCGGTAAACTCAACATTTATTTTATAACCATTTTCAAGCCATCTAAGTTGTTCAAGCGATTCAGCAGTTTCTAATTTTGATTTTTTTAGTTTAGTAATCTTTTGTAAAACATCAATTCTGTATGCGTAAATTCCAATATGCTTATAAAAATCCTGAGATTCGAGCCATTTACCCTTTTCTTTATCACGAATAAAAGGAATGGATGCACGGCTAAAATACAATGCACTTTTATTAATATTTGGAGCACATTTTACGACGTTTTGGTCAAAAAGTTCCTGCTCTGAATCAATTTTTTTCAATAAAGTTGCAATTTCAACTTCTTTATTTTTGAAGCAGGACGCAAGTAATTCAATTTGAAGAGGATCGATATAAGGCTCATCCCCCTGAATATTTATTGCGACATCAAAAACAAAATCTTTTTCAATATTTTTAAGATTTTCAATAACTTCATTACAGCGATCAGTGCCACTTTTATGCTTTTTAGAAGTCATCATCACCTCGCCACCAAACATTTTCACATGATTCTCAATGCTTTTATCATCAGTAGCGACAATTACTCTTTTAAGAACTTTTGATTTTAATGCTTGTTCGTAAACCCGCTGTATCATAGTTTTCCCATTAATCACGAACAATGGCTTACCAGGAAATCTGGTCGATTGGTATCGTGCAGGAATTATTCCGATAAAATTCATTTTGCTTAAAATAAACCGTGAATTTCTGCATCAATTTTATTGATGACCATTCCTAAATCTTCAGGATTTCCAGGAATATTGATATTATCAACATCAATAATTAATAATTTGCCTTGATTATAAGTAGAAATCCATGCTTCATAACGTTCGTTCAATCTTTTCAAATAATCTAAACGGATTGAATTTTCGTAATCTCTGCCTCTTTTTTGAATTTGATTAACTAAAGTTGGCACGGTGGCTCTAAGGTAAATCAAAAGATCAGGAGCTTGAATAAACGAATTCATTAATTCAAAAAGCGAACTGTAATTATCAAAATCTCTTGAGGTCATCAAACCCATTGAATGAAGGTTTGGCGCAAAAATATAAGCATCTTCGTAAATGGTTCTATCCTGGATTACTGATTTTCCACTTTTGCGAATGTCAATGATTTGGCGGAATCTGGAGTTTAGGAAATACACTTGCAAATTGAATGACCAACGTTGCATGTCTTCATAAAAATTATTTAAATATGGATTCATGTCAACATCTTCGAAATGGGCATCCCAAGAATAATGTTTTGAAAGCAACCCTGTTAATGTTGTTTTTCCTGAACCAATGTTTCCTGCTATAGCTAAGTGCATATATTTTTGTTTTTCGATTATAAAAATTAAGGGGGTTAAAATTAATTATTTTTGCTTTTGAATTTCAGGTTTTGAAGAATAAATTTTCAATTCATTGTTTTTTAGCAAATATAGGTTTTTTGACGCAATTTGAAATGAATCAAAAGTTTCTTCAGGTAACACTTTTACGCTAATATTGAAATCTTTTAGGTTATAAATAATCAATTTTCCTTTTAAAGGGCAAACGATATTCTCGCCCAAAACTTGAAAATTCTTAAGATTTTTTATTGAAATTGTTTTATAATAGGTTCCGAATTTATCAAAAACAAACACACCTTGTAATGGTGAATTCATATAAACAAAACCATCTCTTTCTACAATAAAGTTAGGTTGAATTTCGCCTTCGATATTGGGGATTTGATTTAAATTTCCTGTTGTTGAGGAAACTTGCAAATTTTTATCCAGTCTTAGAATTTGAAATTGTGATTGGTCATAAACCCACATACCATTATCATAAGAGGTGCAAGCCAAAGTTGGCATTCCTATTTCCAAATTCACCAATTTAATTGCATCACTTTTAACACTCAAGGTATTGTCAACAAAAACAACTTCATTAAAATCTTTATAAAACAATAAAATTTTCAATGGATCAGAAACATCAACCGAACTAATTGTTCCCAGAAGCTTATTGCTATAGGTGTTTTGCAAAACGAAATCCTCATTATATTTTAGAAGTTGATCGCCATCCAGAAAATAAAAATTCCCCAAATGATCAGCAAACATCGACTGCCCTTTAATAGGTAATGTTATAATTAAATCAAAATCTCCCGTTTTAAAGCTAAAACAAAGAAATGCTAAAAGAATGATCCCTATTTTTTTTATCATGATATCTTCATTGATAAAATTTCATCAACATATTTTCTATCGTTATAAAGTCGAGGAACTTTGTTTTGCCCTCCTAATTTTCCTTTCATTTTAAGCCAATTATAAAAAGTATTTAGCTCCATTGATCTTACTAATGGTTCTTTCAGAGCAATGCTGTGATAACGTTTTGCTTCATAATCTGAGTTCAGCGACTTTAATGCATTATCTAATATTTCGGTAAAATATTCTAAGCTTTCTGGTTCTTTCTCAAATTCAATAAGCCATTCGTGAGCTGCGTTATCATTATCAGAAAAATAAATTGGAGCGGCCGTATAATCTTTTATAGTTGCTCCGGATTTTTCGCAGGCAATGGCCAAAGCATTTTCAGCATTTTCAATAATCAATTCTTCACCAAAAGCGTTGATGAAATTTTTTGTTCTTCCTGTTATTTTAATTCTGAATGGACTCACTGAAGTAAATTTTATGGTATCGCCAATCATATAACGCCACAATCCAGCATTTGTGGAAATAATAAGGGCATAATTGGTTTCCAATTGAACTTGATCAAGCATGATTGTTTTTGGATTGTCACTGTCTAATTGATCCATTGGCAAAAATTCGTAATAAACGCCATAATCAAGCATTAGCAGCATTTCATCAGATTGATTTCTATCCTGAATTCCAAAGAATCCTTCAGAAGCATTATAGGTTTCAATATAATTCATTCTTGGCGATGAAATCACTTTTTTATATTGTTCAACATATGGTCCAAAATTAACGCCACCATGAACAAATACTTCAAGGTTTGGCCATACTTCTGAAAGATCAGATTTTCCAGTAATTTCTAAAATTCGTTTTATGAGCAATAGAGTCCATGAAGGAACACCTGAAAGATTGGAAACATTTTTGGGAATGGTTGCTTGAGCCATCATTTCTATTTTACTTTCCCATTCATCCATCAATGCGATTGAAAGATTTGGAGTACGATGAAACTCTACCCAAAAAGGAAGATTTTGCAAAATTATTGCGGATAAATCTCCATAATAAGATTCATTATTTATTTCTGAAATTTGATGGCTTCCACTTACTGCAAGGCCTTTCCCATCAAAAAAAGTAGTATCTGGATTATTATTGCAATAAATCGACATTAAATCTTTTCCACCTTTAAAATGGCAATCCTCTATTGCTTCAAAGCTTACAGGAATGAATTTACTTTTATCACTGGTGGTTCCAGATGATTTTGCAAACCATTTAATATCAGAATGCCATAAAATATTTTGTTCTCCATGGCGGACCCGAGTAATGTATGGCTTTAATGCTTCATAGTCGCTTATTGGAACTCTTTCGCTGAAAATAGCAGGATTTGTTATTGATTTATAATCATATTTCAAACCCCACTCGGTATCTTTGGCAGCATTGACAAGTTTTTTTTGCCATTCAATTTGAACTTCATGTGGATATTTAATGAATAGCTCAATCTGATGAATTCTTTTTTTCATCAACCAAGAAACGAGAGAATT
>JACAAW010000260.1 GCA_013377115.1 Bacteroidota bacterium
ATTCAACAAAGAGAATTACAAAATAATATTAAAATTACTGGTGAAATAAATCAGGATGAAATTAAATCTATTTTCGATAATTCCTTCGCATACATCCAAACTTCAAGCTATGAAAGTCAAGGTATTGCAATATTTGAAGCAATGGCAACTGGGCTCCCAATACTAACTACAAACCAATTAGCATTAGAAGGTATTTTTCAAGATGGACAAAATGGCTTTTTTATTGACTATGATCCTCAAGATATTGGACAGAAAATATGTATCATTTTTAACAATGAATTGTTATTTAGTAAAATTAGTTCAAATAATATTATTAAATCACAATTTTTCATATGGGATAATACCATATTTCAAACATTAAATGTATATTTGTCATATGTAAAATAAAAATTAGCCGAGACCTTACAATTAAATATGCTTGAATAAGTAATTAATAATGATGGAGAAATTTGTGGACATAGTTAAATATGGAAGATAATAATTATTTTGCCAAAGCAAAGGAATATCATGATTGGATAGCTTATAGAGAGAACAAAAGTTCAAAATATTGGCAGCAAATATTTCCCGTTATTGAAAAAATGGTAGGAAATATAGGTGGTGAAAAAATTTTAGATTATGGTTGTGGTGATGGCATTGTGGCAAACTACTTTGCTCAAAAAGGAGCATATGTGTTTGGCGTTGACATCAATAAAGATCTAATTGAATACGCTCAAGCGCATTTTAATTTAGCAAATTTTGAGATTATAGAAGATTCAGATGATAATTTAAAGAATATTAACAATCATTTCGATAAAATTCTAAGCTCGGTAGTTTTTCAGTATATTGAAAATATTGATTCACCACTCGGTCAAATGCATAAGTTATTGAAAAATAACGGGCAACTGATTGTTGCTATGCCACATCCCCTAAAAAGTACTGAGAATAACTTAGTCTATGTTAATGGCAAATGGTTATTACAAATTTCAGATTATTATATGAACGGTGCTAGAGAACGAAAATTTGGAAGCGACCATGGAGATAAGATATATCATCGAAACTTTAGCGAAATTGTAAATATGTTCCAACGAAATATGTTCCATATTAATGAAATAGTTGAAACAAAACCATCAGAAGAAGATTTATTAATAAGGCCAGAAAGAATTATTGATTTACACAGGCCATATGCTATAGTTATTAAAGCTGAAAAATACTGTAAAATTTACTAACAAATTAAATACACATCAAAATAGGCTATGCTAGACTACATCTTAAATAGATCAACGATATTCTTATACTTGTTAATATTTTAATAATTATGCTTAATAATAGATATTACGAAGAATTGGGTGGAGTTGCTTGGGGCATTTTGCTCGCGGAAAGACTTTCTGAGGAATTACAGTCATTTAAAATTCCCAAATATGATATTGTTAAAACTGATATTTTATTTCAAAAAGATTTTGTTTCATTAAATATTTGTAATACAATAGAAAAGAATGTACGCATGAAATATTCGAGTTTTATAGGTGATTTCTCTATTAATTCAATCAAAGGTTTATTTTCATCTAAAAACAATCTTACATTCACTTTAAATCGCTCCAATATTGAAAAATATATCTTTAATAACGACTCTATAATGCTAGTATTAGAAAAACAAAAATCAATAGTTTTTCAAGAGATTGTGACGGATGGTGTTTTTTTTATTTTTCAACAAAATAACAATCAGGATATATTAGAAATTTACTTTAATAAACAATCTTATGTGTTTATTAAAAGTCAAAATAAAATTATTATTGAGACTGATGATAAAATCTCTACTTTAAGAGAGTTAAATAATCAAGTCGATGTTATTCAAGTATTTGACGTACATTCTGAGATATCTAAAAAATGTAATTTCTTAATAAATACAGAGGGGTTTATCTGCAATAATGAGATAGAAATTGTACAATTAAGACCAACTCCAAATTTTGAAATTTGTAATTTTAATGAATTTTATACATTTATGAATTTCGGCTCTTTCAATATTGATGGAATAGTAACAAATTTATCAAACATTGATGTGAATCATGAAAACTATATTATTCATATAGGTGATGAGGTAAGTTTTTGGGCAAATAGACAAATTGAAGAATTAATATTAGAAAAAACAGTTGTTTTTATTGGGAAAAATGGGTTTAAAATCTCTCATTCTTTGAAGGACATTCCTAATGATTTAAAGTTAAGGAATCGTTTTAATTACATCTTCTGTCCCAAAGATGAGATAGATGTAGTTGGTAAAAGATGTTGTGTGCAATCAAATGGAAATATAGCATCTATTATGTTTTTCGAAGGATAATTAAGGTAAGCAAAAAAACAAGCATTTATGATAATTGGATATACTGCTGGAGTATTTGATTTATTTCATATTGGTCATTTGAATTTGTTGAAAAAAGCAAAAGGACTTTGTGATAAATTAATTGTTGGAGTTTCAACAGATGAATTGACTTTTTCAATTAAAAATAAAATTCCAATAATTCCATTTGAAAATAGAATTGAAATTGTTCGAAGTATAAAATTTGTTGATGTTGCAATAGC
>JACAAW010000261.1 GCA_013377115.1 Bacteroidota bacterium
TCAATGTAATTTTTTAATAATTAGCCTTTATATGTAAGCCATTTCCATAGTTCTTTGTAAGAAACTTTTTTTCCGTACATTAAAATTCCAGTTCTGTAAATTTTTGCTGCTAGCCATGTTGATCCTAAGAATCCAAGTATTAACAATACTGCAGATAAAACCAATTGTAAATATGGAACTCCAAAAGGAATTCTTATCATCATAACAATTGGTGATGTTAATGGAATCATTGAAAGCCAGAAGGAAATTGGTCCGTCGGGATTGTTAATGATAAATTGTGATAGAAAAATTGCCAGAATGAGGGGAATGGTTACCGGGAGCATAAACTGTTGTGTATCTGCCTCGCTATCCACGGCCGAACCTATCGCTGCAAAAAGGGAAGCATAAAGTAAATAACCTCCCAAGAAATAGAAAATAAACATCGCTATCATGGTTCCAAAATTAATTGAACCCAAAATATCTTTTAAATCTTTAATTTGATTGGCATCCTTTTTCTCAGTATTGAGATTTTTCAACTCATCTTTGTCTAGCATTTTGCTATTCGCATTGTAAGAAATTTCAGATTTTTTAACAATTTTTTTATCATGCATAAATGATTGAAAAGCTGTAACAATTCCAAAAGTTAAAATAATCCACAATAAAAATTGTGTTAAACCAACCATTGCGACTCCAATAATTTTCCCCATCATTAACTGAAATGGTTTTACAGAGGAGACAATCACTTCAATAATACGTGAAGTTTTTTCTTCAATTACACCTCGCATTACCTGTGACCCAAATAGGAATATGAAAAAGTAGATTAAAATTCCGCCGAAAAGTCCAAGGACGGTTGTAATTTCTGTATTGCTTTTTTCAGCTGTTCCTTCTTCTCTCAATTTAAAAGTGGTGACATTGACATCTGTTTTTATTGAAGCAAGAATGTCTTTGTCGATTCCTGAGGCTGAGAGTTTCAAATCTTCCAATTCCTTTTTAATTAAACTTTCAATATAGATCTTTACATTGATACTAGGTTGTTTGTCGGAAAAAAGCTGGGCTGCATTTGGAGAATTGATAATTGTTTTTGGAATATATAGTAATGCGTAATGGTTGCCGTTTTTGAAATTCTCTTTCGATGCGATTAAATCAGAATTTAGATAATCGAATTTAATGCTTTCGCTATCTGGAAATCTTTTATAGAAAAAATTACCTTCATCAATTACTCCAATTACTTTGGTATCGTCGGATAATTTTGAAATATAAATTGGAACAATCATTAAGGCTGCCATTAAAATTGGACCCAAAATGGTCATTACCACAAAAGATTTTTTTCTTACTCTGGATAAATATTCACGACGAATAATTATTGATATTTTCTTCATCTTTTTGTGTATTAATCGATTTCTATACCGTCGGCTTGTACTTTTTTAATAAATATATCATTCATGCTTGGAATAATTTCTTTGAATGAATGAACCTGCGCATTATTCAAAACCATTTTGATGAAATCATTTGCTGCATCACCTTGTTTAAGCTGCACTGTCATGTTGGTAAGTTCATCAATTGGATTCATTTCAATCAACTGAAAGTTCTCATTAAAAATTGAATTCATATTTTCGGAAATATTTGAAAGCTCAAATTGAAACATATTTGTTTTATATGTTTTCTTTATTTCTCTTACATTTCCGTCCAATATCTTTTTTGATTTATTGATTAATGCAATATGGTCGCATAATTCCTCAACAGAACCCATATTGTGCGTTGAAAAAATAATAGTTGCTCCGTTATTCTTCAAACTAAGAATTTCTTCTTTTAAAAGATTGACATTAATTGGGTCGAATCCACTAAATGGTTCATCAAAAATTAAAAGTTTTGGATTGTGCAATATCGTAACAATAAACTGAACTTTTTGTTGCATGCCTTTTGAAAGTTCTTCCACTTTTCTATTCCACCATGCTTGAATTTCAAATTTCTCGAACCAGTATTTTAATTTTACTAATGCATCTTTTTTAGATAAACCTTTCAACTGCGCCAGATAAATAGCTTGTTCGCCAACTTTCATTTTTTTGTACAAACCTCTTTCTTCTGGCAAATAACCAATAATTTCAACATGGGAAGGTTTTAGTTTTTCTCCATTGAAAAATAACTGACCTTCATCGGGTCCGGTAATTTGATTGATGATTCTGATTAGGGTAGTTTTTCCAGCACCATTCGGACCAAGAAGTCCAAAAATGCTATTATCAGGAACGGAAATGCTTACATTATCAAGAGCTGTATGGTTTGCGAATCTCTTGGTGACATTTACTGCTTTAAATATTTCCATATTTTGTTTTAAATGTAAATTCCTTATTGAAAGTATTCACGCATTCTTTCGAAAAAGCTTTTGTCTTTGCTCGAAGGTTTTGGATGAAAATTTTCGGCAGTTCTGAGTTTTTCCAAAATTGCTTTTTCTTCCTTATTTAAATTTTGTGGTGTCCAAACATTGATATTTACTAAAATATCACCTTTTGAATAGGAATTGATATCTGGTAAACCTTT
>JACAAW010000262.1 GCA_013377115.1 Bacteroidota bacterium
TTATCGGCTGCCCTTCTGTCTTTCCGAATTTACATAGTTTCATATTTTCAATATCATTGCTGTGTCGTGTGTGTTGGATTGCACTCTCTTTTTGCTTTGCTATGTTTGCTTGTGCGTTGAGCAAAGCAAAATGTGAGTGCAAATGTGTTGGCATTCTTCCCAAGTGTCATGCAATTTCGCTTTTCTGTGTTGCATTAAGCTTAATAATTGAAATAATAATCAAGATTGTAAGAATACCAAAAAGTATCATTGATGAACCAATAGTTCCAAAGTTCAGCCCACCTTTTTCATGTGTCTTAGTTAACAAGTCGCCAAAGGTTGCTCCGAATGGTCTTGTCAAAACAAATGCTAACCAAAACAGAATTACATGAGATACTTTGGTGAAATGGTAAATCAAAACAATTAGTAACAATAAACTCCCAATAAGTATTGCTCCGCCTGCAAACCCAAGACCTGAATTGTCAGCCAAATAATCACCCAATGCTGTACCTAAAGTATTAGAAAACAGAATTGCTGTCCAGTAAAATATTTCACCACGAAGGGATTTGATATTGGTTACAGACAATGATTTCTCTGTTGTTTTCCAAATGATTAGTGTCGTAATTAAAAATGAAACCAAAATCAATGAACCTGTTGCATATCCCAAGCCTAGCGTTCTGTCCATGAAATCAGACATCGTTGTCCCTGCGGTGCTTGTTGCAAGTATAACAGACCAGTAAATAATAGGATGATGTTTTTTAGTAAAGAGTTGAGCTGATAATGTTGCAAGAAAGAAACTTAAAAGAATTATGGAACTAACAGCATAACCGATGTTTAAGGTCATTGATAATAAATCACCAGCAGTTTCCCCTAATGTAGTCGCACATATTTTCATTATCCAAAATGAAATTGTAATTGCAGGAAGTTTATTCATGTTTAAATTGTTTTTGTTTCAGTGGTATCTTCTTTTATAAAGTTACGATAAAATTCATACGCCATAAACCACAACGAGTAAACTGTCAACCTACCCCAAAAATCAATGAATGGCAAAGTTTTTAAGTCGGGAGAAAGTTTGTTGAAGTAACCAAGCGTCAGAAATACAGGAATGTTGAGGCATACAATAAAAATGATTATACTCCTCAAAAAACTTTTCTGTGGTAAATATTTTCTGTAAAGTGCATAGCCTGTGAACCAAAGTGAGTAAACACATAGCCGTCCCCAAAAGTCAACGAATACAATTGAACGTGGTGTGCTAGAAAACATTTGAAAGTATGCAAGCAGAAGAAACACTATGGCATTGGCTGCTACAATGTAACCAAGAACTTGTTGAATTATTTTTTTATGATTTGTCATAATAATTAATTTAAAAAAGGCAAAACGCCAATGGCGTTTTGCCTTTGGTTATTTATTCTTTTGTCTCAATTCCGTCTGCTGTATAAAACAGTTCAACCGTTTTTATGCCTTGCTTAATTTCTACTTCGTATTTAATTACACCTTTTGAAGTTTCAATTTTTGCAACTGCTTTTATAGTTGCTCCTTTGTGTGAAGCATTAAAAGTTGTTTGAACTTTGTCGGGGAGTAGATTAAAAGCTGAAATACTCTCTGTTTCCAACCATTCGCCGGTATCACTAAAGTTTGCAGAATGTTTTTCTCCTTTCCATTCAAAGGATGCTTCATATTCGTGAGCATTTTCTTTGTCCCACTTAACATTTGTTGCATTTGGAAATTTTTGACTGAAAGCTGTCGTTACAGCACTTGGTGTCTTGCTTTGAGCAAAACTTGTTGTATAGGCAAATACAATAGCCATAACAACGAAAATTATTTTTTTCATTTATGCTTGATTTAAATTATTAAAAATTAAAGTTTATACTTAATTAAAAGCGAGTATTGAATAATCAAGCAAATATCGGAGGTCTAAAGATTTTGAAAATATATTCCGAATGGTAAAATATCTCAGAATAAATAGGAAGTTTATTTTTTGAGGGGATTGGTTTGCTAATAGAAAATTCAAATTGTGAAACTACAAAAGTGGTTTGTATTTTCGAATGGTGAAATTCGATTGGAGTATGTGGTTTCTGCTCATCGCCATTATCATGCTTATCAAAAATACAATCAATATTTATTAAATGGTCAGTAATAAAATCAAAAGGCGTCATATCCTTGTCTTCTGTTGTCTTGCAATGGTGATACATTTGAGGTATGTCTTGCAACACAGAAAAGTCCCCCATTGGTAAACACAAAGTCCCAAGAGAATAAAATGCTAATAGAAATATATAAATTGCTTTCTTCATTAATTTATTTGAAACGGATTTTTTTGATTTTTATTATAATGATGAAATTTCGGATTTTGCAGTGCGTTGGGGTAAAAGCAAATGTGATGCACTCCAAAATAAAGAATAAAATCTTTGTGCATCTCTTTTGCTTTTACAGAAGCGATAGCCAAAACGGCTTTGCCGAAATTGTCCTGTCGTTTCCGTCTGTTTGTCATGTTTCAATGTCTGCATTGTCGTCTTTTTTAGGGTTGCCGATAACG
>JACAAW010000263.1 GCA_013377115.1 Bacteroidota bacterium
CCTTAACGGGTGAGAAACTTTCCTCAAAGGCCGAGCAAGTTTCCTCAAAGGCTGAGCAAGTTTCCCCAAAGGCCGAGCAAGTTTCCCCAAAGGTTCAGGATATTTCCTTAATGGTTGCGGATATTTCCTCAATGGCTTAGCAGTATTCCTCAATGGCCGAGCAAGTTTCCTTGGTAGCTGAGAAAGGATGCGCTCAATAATTATTTACATATTGTAAAAATGTTTATATTTGATAAATATTAGAATGATTAGACAAGCTGGAAATAATATTTAATTATTTATGAAACGAAGTCTGCAAAACCATTATCAGGAGCATAGGAAATCACCTAGCGTTGAAAGTTTATTAAAAACTAAAAGGATGAAATATATCTTTATTGCTTGTGCAATATTATTTTCACTACCAATATCAGCCCAAAATTGGGTTGATATTGGTAATTTTAATCATCCTGTAAAATCTTTTTATAATGATTCTGTAACAGGCGAATTTATTTTAGCAGGAAATTTTTCAAAAGTTAATTCTGATACTATAATGGGTGTTGCAAGATGGGATGGAAATATTATTGCTTCTTATGGTTGTGGGTTGGGCTGGGATTGTTCGACTCCTTTTAATACTGGTGGGACTTGGGCCTATATTGCAAGTGTAGTTAGATATAATAGTGTTTTATATGCAACTGGTTGGTTTACAGTTGCAGAAGCTGAAACTATTAACAGTCTTGCTTATTGGGATGGTATCAGTTGGAAAAGAGTTGGCTCTGGCTTAAAATATGAAGGTGGTTCGATTGCGTCAGCAAATGGATTAAAAGTGATTGATAATGAATTATATGTTTTTGGCGGACCTTTTGACAGCGTTGCAGGAGTTGCTGCAAATAGTTTAGCAAAATACAATGGAACAAGTTGGAGTACGGTTAATAATTTTCCTCATATTACAATTGGTAATACGGATTACATTTATGATATTATAAAGTATAATAATGAGTTATATGTTGCTGGTAATTTCCTAAGCAATTCCTACCCTAGTGACTCAATTAAAAACATTATTCGATGGGATGGTTCTCAATGGAAATCCGTAGGTGGTGGAATGCATGGTGGGATGGATGAAATAAGTACCATGGTAATTTATAATAATGAACTTTATGTAGGGGGTACTTTTGTAAAAGCACATGGAAATATTGGTAATTATATTCAGAAATGGAATGGCACAGAATGGAGCGATGTAGGTGGTGGTGTATTAGGTGCGGGAGGTGGAAATGGTCAAATAAATAAATTAATAGTAAATAATGGAAAGTTATATGCTGTTGGTGTTTTTCAAACAGCTGGCGGAGTAACTGCTCAATATATTGCCTATTGGGATGGCATAAACTGGTGTGGTTTAGGTAGTGCCTTTAATAATATTATTACGGCTGTGGGATTTTACAAAGATACCTTATATGTCGGGGGTGGTTTTACAACTATTGATGGTGTTTCCATTAACAGAGTTGCTAAATGGATTGGCGGTAATTATGTGGATACTTGTGGAAATTTAACGGGCATAACAGAAGTAATAAAAGGGGAGAATAGTTTGAGTGTTTATCCTAATCCAACCAATGGTAACATTACTTTATCAGCACCAATAAAATCGGTAATAGAAATTTTAAATATAGAGGGGCGAATTCTTAAAACCTATATTATTACGGAACTAAATACACAAATAGATGTTGCTGATTTTGCCAGTGGGGTTTATTTTGTGAAAGCAAAAATTGAGAATGGGATTGTTGTTAAAAAGTTTATAAAGTTGTAAGTTTTAAAGTAAAAAGTTAGAAAATTTGGGGTTTGGGGCGTAGTTATTAAAATACATATTTTGTTCGAAGTTACAAACTTCTCACTTTTGAAATGGGTTTTAGAAAACTACGCCCAGCAAGGTTTACAGGTGTAGAATTTTGGCACCACCACTATTTCGTATACAAAACCGTAATTTGTGAACTTTATGGTTAATAAAATAATAACAATCGAAAAGCACCGTTAATGTTGGATTCTGAAACAAGTTCAGAATGACAAACAGAAAAATTTTTAAAGTTAAAAGTATTAAACTTTAACCGTTTCAATATTTACTTTGAAATACTTTTTGGGAGTAGTATTCGGTTTAATTATTTCAGCTTTTACTTTGTCAGGCAAATATATTGCACATAAAGTATTTGAAACATGAAAAAGATTTTGGATTTTATTTTCTGGACAACCATCTAAAATACCTTGTAAAACGTTGTATCTCACAGTTTCTGTTCCAATTCCATAGTCATGCCACACAATGACGGATTTTTCGTTTTTAAGCAATTTAAATGCGTTTTCAGTATCTTTTTTTATACTTTCTGAGTGATGGTCGCCGTCAACAAAAATTAAATCAAACTTTTTATTTAAGGAACTAAAATCGAAATTCTGAGAATTTCCAACTAAATGAGTGACATTTGATAAATCTTTGGAGAAAAAACGGTGCAAATTGATATAATCTTCTGGAA
>JACAAW010000264.1 GCA_013377115.1 Bacteroidota bacterium
ATCTTGATGAGGCCAATGATGAACGGGTAAGAATTATTACCGGACTCAAAGGCGAAGAACTCCGAAAATTTGAAATCTATTGCAATTATAGTTATTCGTATTTAATGAGCAATAGCGATTATGCGATCATTGTGCGTACAACCGAATTGTGGAAAAAATATAAGATTCTCAATAATTTGAAATAATAAATAGTGAAACTATTGATTATTCATTTAGGATTTTTTCAGGAAAAACAATAGTTCTTTAGAAAAAATGAATTAGTACCAATGGCGACAAATGTAAATAGATAAATTGGTCAGTAAATTTCACAAATGGAGAACAAACATATTGCGCAATTAGATGGTTTAAGATTTTATGCTATTCTAATGATTATGGTTGCGCATTGGCTGCAATGGCAGTGGACAAATACTATTTTGACAAAAATACCTTTTGTTCATGGAGTTATTCTATTTTTTGTATTAAGTGGTTTTCTGATTTCTAATATTTTATTTACAAATAAAGAAAACTATAATATTCAGAATTTAAGCAAACTTCCTCTTTTGAAGAACTTTTATATCCGTAGGGTATTAAGAATTTTTCCAATCTATTATTTAATAATAATATTTCTATTTATTATTAATTATGACAATACTCGAAGTGTTTTTCCTTGGTTAATATCCTACACTTCTAACATATATCAGTCAGTAAACAATGTTGATATCGGAAATTTTAATCATTTTTGGTCACTGGCTGTTGAAGAACAATTCTACCTTTTATGGCCATTGTTAATTTTATTTACTAAAAGCAAAAAAAGCCTTTTAATAATAATTCTAACAATTATAATCGCATTAATTTCCAAATCATCGCTTTATTTCTTTTTTGATAATTGGAGAGCTACTTCATATATAACCCTCAGCTGTATGCACGCACTAGGACTTGGAGCTTTATTGTCCTATTTTGTTACTTATAATAAAAAATTTACCGCAAAATTATCGAAGTCTATTTGGATCTATTCGAGTTTATTTTTGTACCTGAGCCTACAAATTATCCAAGTTGTCCTCAAAGCAAACTGGTACAAAGAAATATTTGATGAATTTATATTTGCCATTTTTGCATCTTTAGTCGTGCTTAAAGCATCAAACAATGGATTTACTGGATTCAAAAAAATTATATTCGAAAATAAGTTTGTATGCTATTCTGGTAAGGTTTCTTATGGGTTATATGTTTTTCATTTATTTATTCCCAGTTTAGTATTATGGGTGGTCCCTGATGTAATTATATTCAATAGCAAATTTGCATTTTCGAAGTATTTGTTATTTGTTACTTATTATATCATTACGTTTGTTTTTGCTCACTTTTCATTTAAATACATTGAATCTCCAATAAATAATCTGAAAAATAAATTCCCCTATTTTCCTAAAAATACCAAAATAGAAGATTTGAAATAAACCAATTGCTGCAACGGACGGGGCTTTATGTGGCGGGCATTTGAAACACCTCACTATCAAACCAAAATGCTGTTTAAATGTTTGTATTAGCAATGTCAGCCCACTAACTTAAAACCTATATTTGGTGAGCTTATTCTTTTTCTTTATAATTCTTTGTACTAATAATATCCCACAAACTAACAGAATTATCAATGTCTTCAAGTAACCATACATTACCATTTCTTACAAAATGGTAGGTGTCGGAAAAGTTTTCTTCAGTTTTATTTGGGTTTTTAATAATTTCATTTGATGGTTCTAAAATTGTATAATCTAAAATAGTTCCTTTTATATAGGTGACATACCTATCCATGGAATCGTCTTTGTAGTCCTGACATCCAATAAGGCTTGTATTTGTTATATTCATATTTCCAATAATATTTTTCTCGCCCCGGGCTTTCATATCATCAAGCATTATTTTATACTTGTCATAAAGTTCGGGTGTAACAATGTCTTTAACTCGATCAATATCGCGGTTTTCCCAGGCATCTTGAATTTTATAAAATGTTTGGCGTGCATATAATTTCATATCTTCAAAATTCCACATCGGGTCAGCACCTGCAATTTTATGTAGTATTCTTTTTGAAAATTCCGATTTCCATACTAATAGAGTAGTAACTATTCCGCTAAAAGTTCCAAAAACAATAAAACCGATATAAATAATTAAGTCCCAAATTGTGGTAGGATGATTTCCATAATTTCCACCATGTCCGCCACCGTGTCCACCTCCGCCGCCAGCTCCACCACCGCCTCCTCCAGAACCACCGCCACCTCCTCCTCTAGCGTAAAGTGTTTCTATAAATATGAAAAAACAAATAGTTAATAATAAAAATAAAAGTTGTTTTCTTTTCATTCCTTTATTTCTGGTTATGGTCTCTTTTAGTTGCTTACGCCGGAGGCTTGCTTTTTGGCGGGGTTTAAGGCCCAAACGCCTTTCGCTCAGCACTGCTGTTTATAATTTGTTTGTCGTTTTAATTACCAGTTCAACCCTGCTGAAAGCAAACCTTTCTTGT
>JACAAW010000265.1 GCA_013377115.1 Bacteroidota bacterium
TAAGTTCCACCTACCAGATTATCAACCGTTGCTGGAATCCATGTTCCTGTGATACCATTCAAAGAAGTTGAAGACAACACTGGTGCAACAGACCCAGTACAAAATGCTGGGATTGGAGTAAAGGTTGGAACTGTTTGTGCTGTAATTGTTGTCGTTAATGACTGGTTAGTTGCACATTGACCACCAGATGGTGTAAAATTATAAGTTCCACCTACCAGATTATCAACCGTTGCTGGAATCCATGTTCCTGTGATACTATTATTAGATGTTGTTGCCAAAATAGGAGCAACTGAACCTGAACAAAATGCTGGTATTGGTGTAAAGGTTGGAACTGTTTGTGTTGTAATTGTTGTCATCAAAGATTGATTAGTTGCACATTGACCAGCTGATGGTGTGAAAGTATAAGTTCCGGCTGTTACATTGTTTATGGTTGATGGGCTCCAAGTTCCTGTGATACTATTATTAGATGTTGCTGCCAAAATGGGCGCAACTGAGCCTGAGCAAAATGCTGGTATTGGGGTAAAGGTTGGAACTGTGGGGGCA
This sequence comes from Bacteroidota bacterium, assembly GCA_013377115.1. Taxonomy (GTDB): domain Bacteria; phylum Bacteroidota; class Bacteroidia; order Bacteroidales; family CG2-30-32-10; genus Cfx2-01. The sequence goes on from JACAAW010000265.1 coordinate 544, forward strand.
TTTACCGTTACAGTAGAAGTTGTTGTATTGGTGCAACCATACAAAAGATCCGTAATGGTATGGGTAATCGTATATGTACCAGTCGCAGCATAGGTAATTCCTGTGGGATTGGCAGCAGTTGATGTATTGACCACAGCTCCCCCAAAATTCCATGATTGAGAATACCCAAGCCCACTAACACCAGTATTAGTAAAATTAAAGGAATTACCAGAAAGACATTGATTAGGCGATTGGGTAAAAGTTGATACTATTGGAGGACGAACAACAACATTCACAGTATTAGTATAGGTATTTGAGGTCCCTATACAATTCGTAATTACCATGGTTGATGTATAAAGAGTATTCGTGGTGGGACTTACAGTTATTGGTCCTAATCCAGTTCCAACAACAGTATTACTAGGATCTGTCCATGTAACAGTATACGATGGAAGACCATGAGGCGAGAATCTCCACCCTTCATTTGTTGCAGTGAAAGGAGCACAATTTCTTCCTGCAGGACAAACAGCAACAGTAGCGGTAGCATTTTGAATTCCAACAATGCCATTTCCACTTTGCCAAGAACAAGTTCCCGGACTATTTTGAATATAAACATCAATATAATTTGTATTTTCATACAAAACCATTTGGAATGTTGAATTTGGAGTTCCACAGCTAAAAAGAGGAATATCATACCACGAAATAACCAATGCACGACATGGAGAGGTGCCTGTATAATAATAATTTACTGCTCCTGATGGTGAAGATACTGGATTAATATCCCTAAAAGCAGCACAAATAGTATTCCCTGGCATATTTGTAGTGGAAGGCAAGGCAGCAGTTACAGGATAATTATCATAAGTGCCTGCTTTCGACAAATCGAAAGTGACATGCCCATTAGATCCAATAACCACACTTGTATAAGCATTTCCAAAATAGCAAAAAGTAAAACCTAAAGGAATCACTCCACTCCAAACATCATCAGTATTCACAGAAACAGGTATCGCTCCAGCTACTCCCGTATAAGCATAAGGAACATAGGCAAGTGGCATAACAGAATAACTTGATGTTTCATTATTACTAACAACCGTCGCATTTAAGTTTGAGCTTGCCCCCTGACAAATAATTGAGGGAGTCGCGGTGGGAGTAATAGAAGGACAAGCCGGAGCTCCCTGCGAAAAAGATTTTAAACTAAAAGCTAATGCAACAATAATAAAAAGTATTTTTTTCCTCATGTTTTATTTTTTTAAAGTACATAGCAATTCCCTAAAACTGCTTTTTTAATATCTCATTTTTACTAAAACCTATTAATAAAGGCTATCAAAAAATCAATCAACGTCAATATATTTTTTTATGGATAATGGATCAAGAAAATCTTTATCAAATCCAGAATAATCGGGAAAACTACTCTTCCCTTTTAAATACAATTGATCTCCACCTAAACAATTCAAATTCAGCCCCTTTTCTTCAAGTGTAATTTGAAAATAAGGATCATCCTTTTTGTTTTGAGTAAGAAGCTGAATTATTTCAATTGCCATTTCTCTTGCACGGAGGGTATAACAAGAAGACAATGCATTATCTTTTTCTTTATAATACTTTATTGAATTACTTTGAAACAAAATTGCTTTGGCTAATTTTCCATTCACATCATTTGAATTTGAAGCCAGCATATTCTTTTGAGCAGAATAAATTGCAATGCTTGTTTTTTTTATTGAACTTTTATAAACATCATCTTGAGCAAAACAGGCAGTAGACAATAAAATAAATAAAATAAGAAACTTCTTCATAAATTGAAAATTAAATTAATAAAAACAATATTTTTATGCTTTAAAAAATATAGAATAACAAAAATTCAAACCACAAAAAAT
>JACAAW010000266.1 GCA_013377115.1 Bacteroidota bacterium
TGGAAGGATTTAAAACCATTTTTTCACAATCAAACCATTATTGCCCACAATGCAGCTTTCGATTGCAGCGTTTTAAGATTTACTTTGGACAATTACAATTTATCCTATCCCGATTTGTCTTATCATTGCACCTACCGTCTTTCTCAAGAATCTTTGCCTCTTCCTGGTCACAAATTAAATGAGGTTTCGCGACATTTTAATATTAAACTAAATCATCACAATGCCGAAAGCGATGCAATTGCCTCTGCCCTGATTGCAATAAAATTATGTGAAAAATTAAAGGTAAATTCGCTTGACGAACTTTCAAAATCATTGGGTTTTAAAGTTGGAAAAATAATCAGTGAAACCAAATCATACAGACCATTTTCTAAAAAATAATATGTTTGAAAAGTTAAAATTATCCGAACTCGTTGAGCAAATTCAAGAAACAATTATTGATCGTTTTGAAGGAGAAGAATATTGGGTTTCGGCACAAATTACCAATGTTAAAAAATACGAATCGAACAGAAGATGTTATTTAACATTAGAAGATTACGAAAACAGAGAGAAAACTGCAGAAATGAGGGCCGTTTTCTGGTCGAATAGCTATGGGGAAATTGAAAAATTTGAAAACACTACAAAACAGATTTTTAAAAACGGAATTGAAATTATTTGCAAAGTAAAAATTAGGTTCCACAAAGTTTATGGATTTAATCTCGACGTTTTACAAATTGATATTGCTCACACAATTGGCAGTTTAGAATTGTTGCGACAACAAACCATTGAACGACTTTTAAAAGAAAATCCCAAAACCATCCAATTATATGATGGTGTTTTCAAAACGTTTAACAATCGCTTGCCTTTACCTTTGTTAATTAAAAGCATTGCTCTGATTACGGCTCCAAACTCTGATGGGCAAAGAGATTTTCTTCAGGAAACTTTAAAAAACAAATACGGTTATTCGTTTGAAGTGAAGGAATTTCTAACAACCATTCAAGGCGATAATGCTCACAAACTTATTTTGGAACAATTAAAATTAATTGAAATGAGCAAAATTCAGTTTGATGTTATTGCAATTGTTCGTGGTGGCGGTTCGCAAACCGATTTTAAACCATTCGATGATTACGATCTTTGTCAATATGTGGCGAACTTTCCAATTCCTATTTTTACCGGTATTGGCCATGATAGGAATCAAAGCATTGTTGACTTAATGGCGAGAGAACAAAAAACGCCAACCAAAGTTGCATCACTTTTTGTTGAGTGTAATTTTGAATTCGAAAATAAACTCATCGAACTAAAAACAAACTTTTTCGATGCAATTGCTCAGCAAATTCAAAACGCAAAAGATGATTTAAACCATGCCAAAAGAATTGTAAAATTAGCAAGTCCGGATGCAATATTAAACAGGGGTTTTGCAATCATCACCATCAACAATAAAATTGTAACGAATCCAAATGATATTAAAGAAAATACTGAAATCCAAACCATATTGAGAAACGAAACAATTTTTAGCACTGTAACAAAAAAAACTAAAAATGAAGAAAGAACTGAATTATAGCGAAGCGTTTAGCAAACTTGAGGAATTGGTTGAACAACTTGAGGACGGCAACATTCAACTTGATAAACTTACTGAAAAAGTGAAGCAAGCCAACGAATTAATTGCAATTTGCGAATCAAAATTAAGAGATATTGATAATGATTTGAAGGAAGCCGCAAAATCAGCAAACACCAAAATAAAAAAAGGAAAAGCTAAATAATGAAAACCTTAACTATCGAAACACCATTAGGAACAATGCTTGCAGGTGCTGTTGAGCAAGGTGTTTGTCTTTTGGAATTTGCCGATAGGAAAAATCTGGAAACGGAATTAAATTCGCTATCAAAACAATTAGAATTTATTGAGGCAATAGCTTCCACAAAACATTTCAAATCATTAAAATTGCAGCTGGGTGAATATTTCGCTGGAAAAAGAAAAGAATTTTCTATTCCTTTATTCACACCTGGAACCGAATTTCAGCAGTTGGTTTGGAAAACATTGCAAACCATTTCATACGGAGCAACCAGTACTTATAAAAAACAAGGTACCGCATTAGAAAATCCTGGAGCCATTCGTGCAATTGCCCATGCAAACGGTTTGAACAGAATTGCAATCTTAATTCCCTGTCACAGAGTTATTGGCAGTGATGGACATTTGACCGGCTACGCAGGAGGACTTTGGCGAAAAAAATGGCTTCTCGATTTCGAAAAATCAAATTTGCCAACATCACAAACTAAATTGCGTTTTTAGAAAATCACATTCAATTAAAGTTTTTTTCAACCTAAGAAATATTGCTTCATCAACAATCTGTGGCTTTTTTCATTTTCAAATCTTCAAATTGACCCATCTTCAAATCAATAATTTACTTCC
>JACAAW010000267.1 GCA_013377115.1 Bacteroidota bacterium
ACGTTTTCTGGTTTTAACTTTTGATTATCAAAATCGATATATGAAAGAGGATCAAGTGGTTTGTCATGATAACGAGTTTCGAAATGAAGATGGTTCGCATAAGAATGTCCTGTACTGCCTCCTAATCCAATAACATCGCCAGCTTTTACTTCCTGACCAACCTTTACCAATCGTTTTGAAAGATGTCCATAATAGGTTTCTAATCCATTATAATGCCTGATAATGACCAAATTTCCGTAACCCGAACCATTTCTGGTTGAGAATCTGATTCTTCCATCAAAAGCAGCTTTTACAGGGTCGCCACGTTTTAATTCAATATCTATTCCGGCGTGTCTTCTAGAAAATACACCATAAATTTTACCATAAACAGGCAGAACAAAACTGTGTAAACTATCAGTTAATTTAATTTCATGGATGATTGTGTCAATTTTTTTCTCACCTAAATAAGAATAGATAATTTCTGAATTCCAATTTTTCTTAAAAAAAGAACAAGTATCTGCCTGTAATTTTAGAGCTTCTTGGGTATTGTTTAAAAATTCCCAAGTTTTATCGGCATAAAGAACAACTTTTCTGTTATTTATATTTATGGTGTCAAGAATGTTTGAAGGAACACTTTGAGAATAAGTGATTTCGGAAACAAAAAGAGTAATTAAAAAAGTGAAAAAAAGCTTTATTGATAATGATTTCATGAACTAATATTTATATTCTTAGATGTTTTGTAAATACAAACATAAGAGTAATTATTTAGAAATCAAAATTTAGCCTTTGGAAATTTTTATAAAAATTCCTAAAAAATCAAAACATTTTATGATTTTCCTATTCTATTAATATCAAAATAATACCTTTCAATTGCTTTTTTAATAGAAATAATTTGTTAAAATGAATTGAAAATGTGATATTTGCACGGATAAATATTAAAAGATAAAAATAGTAAGAAAAATTTGGAGTAATTTAAATTTATATTTATCTTTGCAGCCCATTATAAAAAATGATTATTAAACTTATATTAGTATGTATTTAACAGCAGACGTAAAGAAAGACATTTTTAAAGAACACGGAAAATCAGAATTTGACACAGGTTCTTCAGAAGGTCAAATTGCATTATTTACCTTTAGAATCAACCATTTAACTGGTCATTTGAAATCTAACAGAAATGATAAATTTACTGAAAGATCGTTAGTTACTTTAGTTGGTAAAAGAAGAAGATTGCTTGATTATCTTAAAGAAACCGAAATCGAAAGATACAGAGCAGTTATTAAGAAATTAAATATTAGAAAATAATATTTCACTGTTATACTTTGAAAAAAGGCAATTTCCCAAATTGCCTTTTTTTGTATATAAAGGAACTTACATAAATTAAACATAAAAAGAGAAAATGGCTATTCAAGCAATTACAAAATCGTTCGATATTGGAGACGGTAGAATCGTTACTTTAGAAACAGGCAAGCTTGCAAAACAAGCAGATGGATCTGTTGTAGTTAAAATGGGTGACACCATGTTACTTGCAACAATTGTTACAAAAAAAGAAGCAGCAGATAATGTAGATTTTTTACCACTTTCTGTTGATTATCAAGAAAAATATGCTGCTACTGGCAGATTCCCTGGTGGTTTCTTTAAAAGAGAAGCTCGTCCTTCAGAGTACGAAATTTTAGTTTCTAGATTGGTTGATAGAGCGTTGCGTCCACTTTTTCCAGATGATTATCATGCAGAAACTCAAGTATTAATTACTTTAATTTCTACTGAAAAAGATGTTTTGCCAGATGCATTGGCTTGTTTAGCTGCATCTTCTGCAATTGCTGTTTCTGATATTCCTTTTAATGGACCAATTTCAGAAGTTAGAGTTGCTCGTATTGATGGAAAATTTTGTATCAATCCTGGTATTGCTGAACTTCCAAATGCTGATATCGATATTATGGTTGCCGCTTCAATGGAAAACATTATGATGGTTGAAGGCGAAATGAAAGAAATCAGTGAAAATGATATGTTAGAAGCAATTAAATTTGCACATGATGCCATTAAAATTCAATGTAAAGCTCAAACCGAATTTGCTAATTTAGTTGAAGCTTCAAAAACAAAAAGAACTTATTGTCACGAGGTAAATGATTTCGATTTTAAAGCGCAAATCAGACAAGCAACTTACGAAAAAGTATACAATGCTGCAAAATCTGGTAATGCTGATAAACATGCTCGTCATGATGCATTTGCTGCTATAAAACAAGAATTTATTGATTCACTTCCTGAAGAAGAACAAATTGCTAAAAAAGCATTAATCAGTAAATATT
>JACAAW010000268.1 GCA_013377115.1 Bacteroidota bacterium
ATGAAATTCTTTTTATTTTTAGACATGGTAAATGGGATTTGCCCAAAGGAAAACTTGAGGTTGATGAAACAGTTGAAGATGCAGCAATTAGAGAGGTTTCGGAAGAGTGTGGTGTGTCACAATTAACAATTACCAAACCTTTGCAGCACTCGTTTCACATTTATTCACTGAATGGCGAAAAAGTAATAAAACATAGTCATTGGTTCGAAATGAATTGTGAAGACCTTTCTGAGCCAAGTCCTCAGCTTGAAGAACATATTACTGTTGCAAAATGGCTAAATCCTGAGCAAACAGTGAATGCAATGAAAAATGCCTATGATTCTATTAGGGATTTAGTGATAAGCGAAGGTTATATTCAATAATAAAATATTTTAAGAATAGAGTTGAATTTTTTTGTTGTAAAATATTGTAATTTTAACTGCTAGAAACAAAAAAAGGAATAATTTGAAAAGACTTGAAATTATATTATTATTAGTACTATTAATTCAAATATCTCTTTTTGCACAAAATGGAAGAACTTTTTTTTCAATTGAACTTGATGCAAAATATTCAAAGACTATTTTTGAAAAATTAAAAAAACCGGTTTTAGAAAATAAAATTTATGTAAATTATGATGATTTTACAGTTCCATATAGTGGCGTCTACTATTTTTCGAAGTATACAACTATACCAAATAAATATTTAATTTATTTAGACTGGGACACAAAACTGAATACTGGAAAAGTCATTGGCATCGCACCATGGTTTGAAGAATATAATTATAATGATAGTTCGGCTTCAAAAGTTCCTTACTTTGATATAACTGAATTCATGAATTTATTTTCTACTGAAGAAGTAAATCACATTGAATTAATTATTGAAAAGGGCTTTTATCAAAATTTAAATAATAAGATGTTTTCTTCATTTGATAAAAATGATTCATTGAGTATTAGGGCTTTTTCATTTAAGAAACAATTTCTTTTACAATACCCAACTTCTTGGCTAAAGGAATTAATTTTTGAAAATATTAGGGATTTTTCATTAGATGTGTACAAAGACATTTTCTTAAAAGTTCAAACTAAATATTCGGATGCAATATACACAATTGATACTAGTTTTTACAATGATACTGCAATTATTTCATACATAGTTAATCCCATGGACTCTATTTATTTAGTTGAAAAATGGTCAAAGAAAAAATCAAAATATAGCTTTATTGATGGTGTTAGTAAGGAAGTTGATTCATTTGTGAAAGAATATTATTCAATTGGAATCCCAGTAGGAAAATATACAGTTGTTTGGCTTAATATATCTCAGGTTCAAAAGGCAGTCAGTAGCTATTTTAAAGATGATTTACAATGGTTAATTTATTTGCAATATTTTGATTCGGAATTTTTTAGCCAATTTGGAATAAAAGTAATATGCCCATATTAGTCTTTTATTAAATTTATATTTTGGTTCAAAAAAATTTTTATGGAAATTTTGGAGAAATTGTTATTAATACTGTCTCTTAATTTCTTTCACTACAGGTGCTGTTAACTCTTCAAAATATTTTTTTACGTTTTCGCTTGGCATTGGAGCTTGATTTAAAAGTATTTTCCCTTCTCTGTCAATCAAAACAAAAAGGGGATATGATTTTGCTTCATATTTTTCCAATAAATCGTAGTCATTGTTAAAATGCAAAAATAGCCAGTTAAAGCTTTTCTTTTCTAGGTAATAATCAAGTTTTAGGATTTCCTTATCAACCGAAATACTGATGATTTCAATATCTTTTCCAAAATCAATTTTAAGTTGATTCATTAATTGAAACTCTGAAATACAAGGCAGGTTGTTTGTTGTAAAGAAATTTAAATAAACATATTTTCCTTTGAAATCACTTAATGAATATTTTAGATTATTGATGTCTGGCAATGAAAAGCTTGGTGCAATTGTGCCAGGTTCTAGTTTTGTCAGGTTATAAACTAAATTACTGGCAATGATTGAAATTTCTGGAAATTTCGTTTTTTTAGAAATTTCTGAAAGCATAAAAATGATATTTTTTTTGTCAAAAGAATTAAGTTTATATAATTCTCCTAAACCTTTTGCCAAAACGGTTTCACGCAATACTTCATTTAATAAAATTGAATCTTTACCAAGGCTGTCGAGTAAAGCTGTGTAATTTTTGTTTAGATTGATGCACAATTCTAAATCTGATGGAGTCACTTTTGTTGCAGTTGATGTCAAATACTTTTTAAAAT
>JACAAW010000269.1 GCA_013377115.1 Bacteroidota bacterium
ATCAAATGATAAACTTGTGAAAAATTTTCTTTCAATCTTGATAACATTTTTAATTTTTTGTTGCTTCATTCAATGCAATAACGGCACCTCCGACATAGCTCCAGAAGTTAAATTCCCAGTGGAGAACTATGAGAAAAAATTGAAAGAGATCTCCACCTTCCCAATAGGTGCTGCAATGAGTTTTAGCACATTTAGTAATTCATCCTCTCTGAATATTGTAAAAGAGGAGTTTAATAGTATTACCTGTGAGAACGCCATGAAGATTGCAGCCACGCAGCCAACAGCAAATGGGTTTGATTTTTCACAGGCAGATTCTATTGTAGCCTTTTCTCTGCGACAGGGAAAACGAATTCATGGACACACGCTGATATGGGGAAATTCTTTACCCTCTTGGGTTACCAATTTCAAAGGGGATTCGTTGGCGTGGGAAAATTTAATGAAAACCAGAATCCAGACAATGGTTACACATTTTAAAGGTAAAGTAAAATCATGGGACGTCGTTAATGAAGCTTTTAATGACGACGGATCCTTACGGCGATTTGCATTAAACAGTTCGCAAAAAGACAATTTATGGTGCCAAAAACTTGGTTTTGACTTCATTGCTCGATGTTTTCAATATGCGCATGAAGCCGATCCTGATGTAATGCTATTTTACAACGATTATGGGCAGGAATATAGTTCAAAGAAAAATAGCGCGATCATTGCCATGGTTTCAGAATTTAAACGTAGAGGAATCCCTATTCACGGAATCGGAATACAAATGCACACCAACTTGGAGCGACCTGACTTGGACATTAAAAATGCAATTCAGATTATGGCATCAACAGGACTTATTATTCACATCTCCGAATTAGACATCTCCATAAATAAATCTCAAACATTAAGCCAACCAACAGATAATTTGCTGGAACAACAAAAACAAAAATACAAGAGTATCGCCGAATATTTTAAGCTGGTGCCGTCATCTCAACGCTATGGTATTACCATGTGGGGTATTACCGATGCAACTACTTGGATTTCTAATGACTGGCCTTTACTTTGGGATAAAAACTATGGAAAGAAACCAGCGTACTCAGGCTTTTCTGAAGGATTAAAATAACCATCTCAGATAAATTGCTTTTTAATCTTTGATTCGTATAATTTATTTATATCACTGTCTCCTCAGAAAATATAATTAACATATTTGTAATGAAAAGGATTTCAATTTTATTATTCGTATTAGTGTTTTATGCAGAAGGGGTACTGGTTGCACAGGAAATTTCTAAGATGAAGTTATTTCTTCTAATAGGTCAATCAAATATGGCAGGTCGCGGAAAAATAGAAATGCAAGACACAGTCTTCTACCCTGGAGTTCTGTCATTAAACAAAGACTTGAAATGGATACCTGCACGTGATCCAATTCATTTTGATAAAAAAGAGGCTGGAGTAGGTTTAGGCAGAACCTTTGGAATTGAGATGCAAAAATATTATCATCAAATGGATACACTTGAATGTTTTTCAGTTGGACTAATACCATGTGCCGTTGGTGGAACTGATATTGACAAGTGGCAGCCCGGAGCCTATGACGCCAATACAAATACCCATCCCTGGGATGATATGGCAAATCGCGTAACATTTGCGAGGCAAAATGGTGAAATAGTGGGTATACTTTGGCTACAGGGTGAAGGTGATTCAGACCCGGTTAGGAGCAAATTGTATAAAGACAAATTGATCAATTTGATAACTCGCGTTCGCCTCCATGCAGGGAACAAGAATATTCCATTTTTGTGTGGGGAACTCTGTCGCTTTTTTGTTAAAAAGCAACAGAAAGATGGAAAATATAGCGCAGTACAAGTGATTAAAACGACAAAAAAAATAATGCAAAAAGGCACAAACACTGCCTTCGTTTCGAGCAAAGGTCTTATTGACAGAGGCGATAAATTACACTTTGATGCCAAATCATGTCGGGAACTCGGACATCGGTATGCAATTGAATATCAAAATTTAATGAAACACGCTTTACAAAATAAAAATTGACATGAATTTTTGAAAATCAATATCTTATAGTCAGTTACAAATTGGCAATTAGATACAATTACC
>JACAAW010000027.1 GCA_013377115.1 Bacteroidota bacterium
AGCCTACGGTAAACGAACACAAAAGAAGTGTCTGTCCTAATATGGATAGGTGCGATAATTTATTATATTTACACTGCATTTAGTTTAATTACTATTTGTTCTCTTTAGACGGAGACCGACTTCGGGTGTGTAAAGCCCGGGTCGGTTTTTTTTGTTTTCCTTTTTTACACAAATAAATGATAATAATCGGTTTTTACTTACTTGCAAATATATAATGATTATTTATATATTTAAGTTTTATTCATATTTATTTCGTTTTGGTCGTAAAATTTATTTATAAATTTATAAAGTATAGTTAGATGTTTTATTTAAAAAACAATATTTTTTTACCTTTGCGCCTCATTTGGTTTAATTACTAAATGTTTTCTTTGAACGGGAAACCCGACAATAGATGCATGGTCTTTGTCGGGTTTTTATTTAAAATTATTTTTTACTTTATACAATAATCAAAACGAAACTTCGTTAAAATAGAAAATCACTAACACAAAACGATGGTTCCATACTTCTACTTTTTATTTTCTTAATTCAATAATTATTAATTTAAAACTTAGAAATCATGACAACTTCAACCGAACCTCAAATCAATCCCGAAAACCAAAACAAATCAAAATCATTCTCCGAAACTGGTCATGCCAAAAATGCCGCAAATTTTGGTGGTATCGTAACAACAATTCAAACCTTCGGTATCATTTACAATCCTAGTGCTATCGAAATAAAAATCCCCAATCTCTTAACCCAAAAAACAAACATCGATACCGCCATCACTGCTGTTCGCAATTCCTATTCTCTAAACAAAAATGCAATCAACTCCCGTCAGCTCGCCTACGACATGATGAATAGCTTAACCACTCGTGCTGTTGAGGCTCTTAGCGCATCAGGTGCTACAACAAAAGAGATAAAAGATGCCAAAAGTATTTCACATACAATTAAGGAATTAGAGCAAAATCAATAAAATCAATTGCAAATACCACTACAACTGCCAATATTCCCGCTGATCCAACAACAGATACACAAATAGATATTGCTCCTGCCAGCGATATTATCATTCACTCGGTTTCTCAACTCAGTTTCGACAATCGTGTTGAGAATTTTAAAAAACTCGTAGCTTATTTAAGTGGTATTACAAAGTACAACCCTAACGAAACCGATCTAAAAATTACTGCGCTCAACACATATGTTAATAATTTGCCAACATTAAACACAGCTGTTAACACAACATCAAGCAACCTTAAAAATAATCGCATCGCCCGCAATAAATTATTATACACCAAGGTCTCAGGTGCATTCGATATTGCAAATCAAATAATACACTATGTCAGAAGTGTGTATGGCGCTAAAAGTCCTGAATATAAAATGGTTCTCAAATTCAAACTTACCGACTATTCTCCAAAATAAGCATACCCAAAGTAAAAACACAGTTAATTATTTTACAATCTTCCAATAGTAAAATAAAAACGAAAGGTAAAAGAAGAAAAAGTCAAGATAGTAAAAATAAATCAAGCAGTAAAAAACTTAAAACTCCTAATAAAAGAATAGAATGTTCAATAAAAATAATCAAAACTTATCTTGCAAAAGTAAAAATGCCTGTTACCAATGTAAAAACTTTAAATAAAAATCTATAATCTTGTTGTGGAAGGTAAATTGTTGAAAGCATAAATTCTGAAAAAAACATCAATCATGGTGCAATGGATCAAACTATTGCGCCATGATTGTAATTAATACTAAAAATCAGCAATCCAAAATATAAATTTGCCAGAAGATTTAGAAATTGTATTTTTGGTTCTGGAAAATTACCAATATTATTTTTACAAAGTTTTTATCATTTATGCAATTGCACGGCAGCAGTATTAAACCCGAATACCAACAAGTAATTTTGAAAGTATTAAACTACATCAACCAAAATATTGCTGGTGATGTTTCTCTTGATGCCATTGCTGCTATTGCCAATTATTCTCCATTCCATTTTCAGAGAGTTTTTTCTGAAGCAATGAATGAAACTCCAAAACAATACGTTATCCGGCTAAGGCTTGAAAGAGCCGCACATTTCATTAAAATATTTCCGAATTTGCCTATCAACGAAATTGCTGATGGTTGCGGTTTCTCATCAAATTCTATATTTAGCAGGGCTTTTAAAAATTATTATGGTATTTCAGCAGAACAGTTTCGAGAACTTCCAACAAATAAAATGCAGGAAATTCATAATAGGAAAAATCTCTTAAGTCCCATTAACGAAACTCCCTGGATAACCCCAATTACAGATATTGAAGAGAAAATTGATTCGGTAAAAATTGATCCTTTGCCAACGGTTTCAACCAAATACCCATTTAAAATTGCTTGTATTCAAACTTCGCTGAGTCATAAAGAAAATATTTCATTTGCCTTTAAAAGTCTTTTAAGATGGGCAGTTCCATTAAAACTAATTTCACCTTCAACAAAATATTTTGGAGTTTGGCTCGACTTTCCATTCATCACGCCTTATGATAAATGCCGATTCCTCTGTGGAATTGAATTCAGTTCTGAAATCAAAACATCTAAAGGAATTAGTATTATTGATTTTAATAAAGGCGAATATTTAAATTATCAATTATCGGGAGATATCAATAATACTATGGCTTCGCTAATTGCATTAAATCATAATTATATGGAATCAACAGGGTATACCATTTCCGAAATGATTTGCTATGAGCAATTTGAAGAAAGTCCTGTTGATAAACCTTACGAGAAGAATAATCGCACTATTTTGATTCCGGTAAAATAATACCGCAAGATTTGCAAACAACTTGCCAAGATTTGCAAACTCCATTTGAATTTTCCATTCTATTTTTGTAGTCATAAAATAAATCAAATGACGACAGAAATGAATAATTTAATTTTAACACTTCAGGATGTTTCAAAAGAATTTCAATCGAAAGAGAGAAAGTTCATTGCCTTAAAAAACATCAACCTTAAAATCGAAAAGGGAGAATATCTTGCAATTACCGGTAAATCTGGGAGCGGGAAATCAACCTTGTTGAATATGATTACAGGTATTGATCATCCAACATCTGGAATTATCAATTTTAATGGAAATTCCATCAATAAGTTAAGCGAAACGAAACTTGCAAAATGGAGAGGTGAAAATATTGGAATTGTATTTCAGTTTTTTCAGTTAATTCCAACGCTTACAATTAAAGAAAACTTGCTTTTAGCAATGGAATTTGTAAATGTTATTCCAAAGTCAGATCGATTGAAAAGAATTAATGATTTGCTTCAACAAGTTGGTATTGCTGAACATGCCACTAAAATGCCCAGTTCATTATCTGGAGGTGAGCAACAAAGGGCCGCAATAGCGAGGGCATTGGCAAACAATCCCGAAATTATTGTTGCTGATGAACCTACTGGAAACCTAGATAGTAAAACTGCCGATTCCATTAATACACTTTTTAGTTCTTTAGCGAATTCAGGGAAAACTGTAATTGTTGTAACTCACGACAAAAACAGTACAGCAAAATACCATCGTATTGTGAACCTTTTGGATGGAGAAATAGAATCACAAACAATTCAAAATAAATAGCCATGAGCATGAAATTCATAAAAGCTTTCCGCGACTTAACAATAAGTCCGAAACGCACAATTCTTGTCGTTTTTGCATTGGTACTTGGTATTTGGGGAGTGGGAACTGTTTTGGTATCTTATGTAATTCTCACTAAAGATTTAAATGCAAATTATCAAAGCACCACGCCCACACAAGTTATATTTCATTCTGAAAAGTTTGATCAGCTGGATTTGGCACAATTCAATAAACGTCCAGAAGTTGAAACTTCTGAGTTGCGAGATTTTTCAATTCATAGAATAGAAGTTTATCCAAATGTATGGATTCCACTTTGGCTTTATGGTGTTGAGAGTTTTGATAAATTCAATTTAGCTCGTGTTTTCTATGAGAATGGTTCTAAAACACCCGAACCTGGTTCTATTTTGATCGAGAGAGATTGTAAACGAGTTTCAAATCTTAAAATAGGAAGTATTCCTCGAGTTAGAGTTGGTGGAAAAATTGAAAATATAAAAGTGAGTGGAATTTGTTTTGATCCAGCACAAGCGCCTGCAACACAAGACGCTTTTGTATATTCCTACACCGACAAAAAAACATACAGTCAAATTACAGGAATGCCCTCCAATCAAAGATTGATTGTACGATTGAGAAATGTTCATTCAGCAGACGATGTGAAAAATGTATCTGAGATTTTGAAAAAGGATTTCAATGCAAAAGGAATTTCTATTACATCAATTGAGGTTCCAAGATTTAATGAACATCCACATCAATGGCAATTGAATACCTTATTGTTTTTAATTGGAACAATTGGTTTTCTGGCTTTCATAATGGGAGCAGTATTGGTTTCCCAATTAATGAGATCAATTATGGCCAATCAGGTTCGTCAAATTGGAATTTTAAAAGCCGTGGGTGGCTCTCAATTTAAGATTTTTCAAATTTATATAGCAATGTTGTTATTGATG
Source organism: Bacteroidota bacterium (assembly GCA_013377115.1). Classification (GTDB taxonomy): domain Bacteria; phylum Bacteroidota; class Bacteroidia; order Bacteroidales; family CG2-30-32-10; genus Cfx2-01. The sequence goes on from JACAAW010000027.1 coordinate 4,492, forward strand.
GGCTTGACTTCAGGATTAATTGCAGTTCCATTATCAGTTTTATCTGGAAATGCCTTCTCTTATTTTGTAGCAGGGAAATTAAACTTCAATATTTTAACCACATCCTTGCCAATTAGTATCTACATTTATTTAATTGCTGCAAGTTTATTTCTCCCCCTAATTTTATCGATTTCAATTCTTTATAAAGGAACTAAAATATCAGTTAAAAAAGCACTAAGTGATTATGGGATTACTCAAAATATTTATTCCAGAGAATACAAACTCCTAAAAAAGCTAACTGGTTCCAATACTTTTATTCTTGCAATAAGGAATTCTTTAAGAAATAGCAAAAGATTAACTGTAACTATTCTGTCGATGGCATTTGGAGTCGCCATTTTTAGTACAGGATTTAATGTTAGGCAATCACTTTGGAACTTATTGTCGGGATTAAAAAATGAGATGCGGTATGATGTGCAAGTGGTTTTAAATGCTCCTATTTCAAAAGAAGATGCTCTTAAAAATTTCAAGTATTTAAATAATGTTACTAAGGCCGAAACCTGGGTAGGTGGAAGAGGGGAATTACAATCAAAAGTGGTTTCTACCGAAAAGGGAGCTGGGATTATTGCTCTTCCAAGGAATTCAGAATTACTAAAATTGCGAATACGAGACGGCAGATGGCTATTGCCAACCAATGATTTTGAGGTTGTTCTAAATCAACAGGCATCAGAAACTTATAAAAACCCCAAAATAGGCTCATTCATTAAGATGACTGTTGGCAATAAAAGTGTGAATGCCAAAGTAGTTGGAATTACAGAACAATTCGAGCGTCCAAAGATTTATGTAGATATTAAACAATATGATTCCATTTTCAATCCGGATCATTTGGTGAATAGTATCATTTTCGTAGCCAAGGACAATGAATATAAAAAAGTGATTGCATTAAAAAAGGACATCGAAAAAGCAATTGCAGGTTCTGATTTAAAAGTGCTTTATGTAATGTCTCAAGCTGAAAGAGTGAAGATTATTTACGATCATCTGAACATTATTTTAACTACTGTTGTTTTCTTATCACTTTTAGTTTTGATTGTAAGTGCAGTTGGGATGGCTTCTGCAACAGGAATCAATATTTGGGAGAGAACTCGCGAGATTGGTGTAATGCGAGCTATAGGCGCAACTCCAAAAAAGATTTATTCTTTATTTGTTATGGAAGGAATGATAATAAGTGTTATGAGCATTGTTATTGGTTTAATATTGGCTTATCCTTTGAGTCAATTAGCAGCGATATTTTTTGGCCAATTGATGCTCGGCAAGGAAGCAATTTTGGAATATGCATTTAGTCCATTGGGTTTTGGAATTACTTTAGCTGTGACCATCATTTTTGGTTGGCTTGCCAGCAGAATTCCCGCCAGATCAGCTGTTGAAATACCAACACATAAAGCATTGTCGTACGAATAAAATTAGAAGATATGAAAAAGATAATAATTGGTTTAATTGGTTTGTTTCTATTGCAAACTGCGAATACTTATTCACAAAGTGCGAAGACTTCTGGTAACTTGACATTTAGCGTTACGGGTTGTGAAAATAATGATGGGCAAATAATGGTGCAATTATATCGTAAAAATGATGAAATGCCTTCAAGTCCATTTAAAAAAGTAAAGGCAACTATTAAAAACAATAAAGCTACTGTCCTTATCGAAGGTATTCCTTATGGTGATTATGCCGCAATAATTGTTCATGACGAAAACTCAAATGGAATGATTGATCACAGTTTTGGAATACCAAGTGAGCATTTGGGATTTACGAATAATTGGGAACTCACATTATTTTCAGGAATGCCTTCATTCGATAAACTTAGGTTTGCATTTAGTTTAACCAAAACTAATTTCAGCATTAATATGGATGAATGAGGCATTCTCCAATGGAATAGCAAATAAAAAGGACGAAGTAAACGCTTCGTCTTTTTTTATACAAAATATTATTTGCTAGAGGCAGCATAAGTTTGTATTTTTGACTTATAAGAAATGAAACAAAAACCTTTTACTGAAAATGAGAAATAAATTACTTCTGTTTTGTATCCTAATTTTATTTGTATTCCCATTAAAGGCTCAAATTGTAACAACACAGTTTGGACAAATACAAGGTGGATTAAATGGGACAATCTATCAATTTCTTGGAATTCCCTTCGCTAAGCCACCAGTTGACACTTTGAGATGGAAAGCTCCTTTAAATCCAAATAATTGGTCTGGTGTGATAAATACTGTAAATTTTTCGCCTGTTTGTCCGCAAAGAAAATTTGATCAAACTGGAGCAACTGATACAATAGTAGGTGATGAAGATTGCCTTTATTTAAATGTCTGGACTCCTCAAATTATTAATCCAAACTTGCCAGTAATGGTGTTTATTCATGGAGGAGGAAATCAACAGGGAAGTGCTAGCGAAGTAAGTGCCGGAACACAAATGTTCTTTGGAAAGAATTTGGCAGAAAGAGGAAATGCAGTAGTTGTAACAATCCAATATCGACTTGGTCCCTTGGGATTTTTGGTCCATCCAGGATTAGAACCTGAAAACATTAATGGGGTTTCTGGCAATTATGCAGTTTTGGATCAAATTCTTGCATTAACTTGGGTGAAAAACAATATTGCGAATTTTGGTGGCGATACCAACAAAGTTATGATTTTCGGCGAAAGTGCGGGCGGAGTGGATGTTGGTAATTTATTGTTAACTCCATTAGCATCTGGATTATTCCAGCGGGCATGTATTGAGAGCGCAGTGCCGGTGATAGACGATTACCTTAGTTCGAAAAATAAAGGAATCTCATATGTTGATAGCTTTACAACAGTTGGAAACGATGTTCAGAAAATTGCATATATGCGCTCGCTGCCAAGTGATTCTTTAGTGAGATTTGAAACTCCTCCTATCAGCGGTGGTGCAGTTGGAATGGGTTGGAGACCTGTTCTCGACAATGTAGTTTTTCATAATCTCCCATATCAAGGTTTTCAAAGTGGAAGTTTTAACAAAGTGCCATTAATAATTGGCTCCAATTCTGACGAAATGAGTCTTTCCGTTCCACCTACTGTTTTACCTATTATGGTCACAGCGCTTATCAATTCAACTGTTCCAGCAGCATTCCAAGCACAAGCAACATCACTTTATCCTCCTGGAACAACGAATACTGAAGCTAAGGCATCTTATATTGGGATTTTAACCGACGCACAATTTACTGCAACAGCTAGACGTGCTGCACAATGCATTAGTCAAAATCAAACAGAACCAGTGTATCGTTACTTTTTTACACATAAACATACAATTCCAGCATTAGCAGTTTACGGAAGTTATCATGGCATGGAATTATTTTATGTTTTCAATACATGGGAAAACGCTCCTCTTGGAAGTGGACCGCTTTTTAGTGCACAGGATGATTCTGTTCAATTTGCTATGATGAAATATTGGTCGAATTTTGCAAATACGGGAAATCCAAACGGAATAGGACTTGTTAACTGGCCTCAATATCAAAGTTCTACAGATTGTTATTTGGAGATAAAAGCAACACCAAATGGAAGCCAATGTGGATTGAGAACTGCAAAATCTGATTTTTGGGATGATGTTGCCGGGTTTGTGCCTTGCGCAAGTTCACTAAATATTGAAAATATTGATTCTAAAGATTGGGATCTTTCAATTTTCCCAAATCCAACAAACAATAATTTAACAATTCAATCGAAGCAAAAATCGTTAATTGAAATATTAAATATTCAGGGCCAGTTATTGGAGACAATTAACTGCGAAAATGATGCAATTACTTTAAATTTATCCAATTTTGCCAAAGGTACTTATTTGATAAAAGCAATTTCAGTGGATAGAATAAGGGTTAAGAAGTTTATCAAGGAATAGATTCAAAAATTAATAAATAATGAAAAGAAATAGCATTCTTATTTTTGCTTTACTACTGTCATTTAGCTTTGGATTTGCTGTAAAATCAGTTTTGTCGAAAGAAACAAATGAAACACCTAAAATAAAGAAAGTCACTGGAATTGGTGGTATCTTTTTTAAATGCAAGGATCCAAAAAAAATGCGTGAATGGTATAAAACCAATTTAGGTTTCGAAATCGACGATTATGGGACCAATTTTCAATGGTGGGAATGTGCAGATTCAACAAAAAAAGGAACAACACAATGGAGTCCATTTCCTGAACAAACAAAATATTTTGCGCCATCCACAAAAGACTTTATGATTAACTATCGTGTTCAAAATTTGGCTTATCTTGTTTCCGAATTAAAAAAAGGAGGAGTTACAATCGTTGATACCATAGAAACCTATAATTATGGCAAATTTGTACATATTATGGATGTCGAAGGAAATAAAATAGAACTTTGGGAACCATAAACCTTCTTTATGCAAATAAAAAGGGGTTAAACTAACAATAATTCTTTAATTGAAATTTGGAAGTTATTTTGAAACATTCTATTTTTGGAAAAAAAACTGAATTCAGCTAAATCTATTTAAATGAAATCTTCCTTAAATAAAAATCGCTTGTTTTACCATATTTTGGTAATGCCCGTAATTTATAGTCTAACATTTCCTTTAATAATTCTTGATGTTTGGGTGGAGATTTACCATCGGATTTGCTTTCTAGCTTATGGTCTTCCATATGTGAAAAGGCAGCAATACATAAAAATTGACAGACATAAATTACCCTATTTAAATTTTGTGGAAAAACTAAATTGCATGTATTGTGGTTATGCAAACGGTTTACTTCATTACGTTTCTGCAATAGCTGGTGAAACTGAGAAATACTGGTGTGGAATTAAACACGAATTGAATTCGGATTTTCAAGAACCGATGCATCATCAAGGTTTTATAGATTACGGTGATGAAGAAGCTTATAAAAGAATTAAATCATTATAATGATAAATTCATAAAATCGAATGAAAAGTAAAATTCTAAATCTTGTTTTATTTCTTGTTTTTATAGCTCCTAATATTGAAGCACAAAATATAAAAAAGCTTATAGAATCAGGGAAAGATTCAATAATTAATTATTCTTTGAATATTCTTAAGCAAAAGAAAATAAAAATACCTTACAAGAAATCGAATGAAATTAGAGTAATGGCGAATAGCACTCAAATTTATGTCTTATTCAATATGGGATTTATGTGGAATGAAAATGAAAAGCAACTAGCAAATTATGACTTAAAGGTATTGATAACCAAAGATAATTATTCAATTTCGCCATTTGATTATCATCCTGATTCGAGTAATTATAAATTAAATAAAAATCAAAAAAATACGATTGAAATTGTTTTGGATAAACAAATTTGTCCCTTTGCAGTAGATGAAAGAATGCAAATAAAAGAGGAAAAAGATTTTTTCGAACTAATTATTTCAAGAGGCATAAGCAGAGGCGCAGAGTGTTATCATATCAATAAAAAAACTGGAGAGAAACAAATGGTTTGGCATGAGACTCCTAATCCAAATTATAAGGATTTTATAGATAAGGAAGAGGAGGAATTTAATGAAATAATATAAAGTGTTAATTTAAGTGTTACGGTTAATCTTCAATATTTCAAATATTTATATAAACTTATTTTTCAAAAACATGAAAGCCTTTTTTATCTTTTTAGGAATCGTTTTTATTTCAGCAAGTTCCTATTGTCAACTTGAGTTAAAAGAGTACACTTCAATTGAAGACGCAAATCAATTTCCAGATAGTGTTGTTGAACTGAATTTATCAGGCAAACAATTAACTTCAATTCCTAAAGATGTTTACACTTATAAAAATCTTCGTGTTCTTATTATTTCAAAGAATCAGATTTTTGAGATCGGAGAGGAAATTGCCAATCTTAAAGAATTAGCCGTTCTTAAAGCAGAAAGAAATAAGTTAAGTCAATTACCCACTGGAATTGGAAAATTGGAGCATTTGAAAAAACTTTATTTAAAGAAAAATCAAATTAGTAATTTGCCTTCAAGCATTAAAAATTGTAATCAACTTGAGAATTTGGATCTTTATGAAAATGGAATATCTGTTTTTCCGGAATCAATTTGTAATTTAAAAAATCTTAAAGACTTGAACTTAGGTGATAACAAGATTTCAAGTATACCTGCTTGTATTAAAAATCTAACAAAGCTGAGAAACCTGCGATTACTTGGAAATTTAATAAATCAATTGCCAGAAGAAATATGTAATTTGGAAAATTTAATGGAATTTGATTTGAGTGAAAATCAGCTTACCAAACTTCCTCAAGAAATTGGCAAATTGCTAAATTTGAGAGTTTTTTATCTTTACGCAAATTCATTTTCAGAAAATGAAAAAAAAAGAATAATTGATAATTTAAAAGGCTGTCAAGTTAAATTTAACCTTTAATAAAATGGGAGCCACTCCAAATTTTACGATATGAAAAAATCTTTTTCTATTTTTGTTCTAGTTATTTCAATTTGCATGTTTTCAAATTGTGCAAAGTTTGAAACTCAATCAAAACCAAGACATTATCAATTTATGGTTGAAAAGCCTGAATATAAGGTGATGATTCATAAAGGTGCTGGAGAATTTTCACAATTAACAGCAATTGATAATGTTTTTAATGTTGATATTCCAGCAATGGGAGGAGGATTTTCAAAATTTTTATGGATTAAATACAACAAAAGTATTCCAGAAGATTATAAAATTATCCGAATTTTAGCCAATGACAAATTGATTAAAGAATTCTCTATAAACGAAATTGAACAATTGAAAATGGATGCAAATGGCCGATTTCTTCTTTTAAATAAATAAGATTAATAAAATTTAGAACATGAAAATATTCACGAAAGCTTTATTACCTATATTACTTTCCACAATCTGGATAAGTATTTCAGAATTTTTCAGAAATGAATTCCTTTTAAAATCTTTTTGGGTAGACCATTACAAAAAATTAGGACTAATATTTCCTTCTGAACCTGTTAATGGAGCTATTTGGGGATTTTGGTCCTTGATGTTTGCCATTGCTATTTTTATCATTTCTAAAAAATTTAATTTAGTACAAACATTCTTGCTTTCCTGGTTTGTTGGATTTGTTTTAATGTGGCTGGTAATTGGAAATATGGGCGTTTTGCCAAACGGAATATTACTTTATGCAATACCATTAAGTTTAATTGAGGCTTTTGTGGCATCATTTTTAATAAAGAAAATGTCATAAATATTCAAAAATGAAAAAAATATTTTTTGCATTATATGTTTTCATGCTGGTTATTGCTTCGAATTTAAAAGCGGAACAGTATTCAATTAATTCAAAAATTGCAGTTTCTTGCAGTTTTGAAATAAAATCCGATAGCACTTATTTTCAAGCCAAATATTTTGATTTATTGAGAAGCTATATCCTTCAAAATGGAAAAGTTGAAAATGTAAATGCTTCCAGCAGATTAGATAAGCCGATTTACGTTGAATATCATATCATTTCCTTTAAAGGTGTAGATTTGATTGTTGATAATTCTGATAGGATTTACTTCAATGATTCAAAGCAAAAACTACATTTGGGAAATATTTTAATGGAAAACAAAAAATCAGTTCGGGTTGAATCTAATAATGAATCCGATTCAAAAATTGTTTATAACACTTATTGTGAAATTCTTAAAAAACTATCCAAATAATGAATTGGATAAAAAAATCTCATAATTTTTATTTCAGCATTTTCAACTTATCAATTTCTTTTGCATCTAAAATCCGTCCAACAGGATAAATATTAAATTTTGAATCCCAATAAGGCGTTTTTGAATAAAACCAATTCAGAATTTCTTCAGAATCTTTTGCAAATGCCGTATCCATTGCCATTTTCAATTCAAATTCAGTTTTTAAACTTGGATCTTTTTTCATCATTTCTCTTGCCATGCCTTCCATAACGTAAGATTCCGCATATTCCTTCTGTTGAAAAATAGTATTGAAAAATCCCCAGTGTAGAAATGAATCTGGACCAGTTGATTCAAACAAATGTGCAATCACTCCAGCATTCCGTTGATTGGTTTTTACTAAAACAGAACCAGCTGGAAAATATCTCTTTTCAAAAATGTCATTTGATTCAGTTGTAACAATCTGTCTGCCTTCGTATGGTTTGTCACGGAATTTTGCGTTTCTGAATTTCTGGCTATTAATAAAAATACTATCTCCAGTTTCCAAAACGGAATAGTTAATTCCATGTGTTTTTAATTTAGAAATTACCTCTAGCCATTCTGGTGGAATAATATATGCTTCTGGAATTTCTACTGTCGATAATATCTTTTGCTTATTGAAAAATGGAATTTTATAAGTGATTGGTTTATGGCTGTATTTAAACCAGGTTCCACCAGTTAAATCACTCTTAACGCCTTCGTATTCAAAGCCAAGGAAATCAATAATGGTGCTATCGCTGGTTGGCTCAAACTGAATAGGATATTGTGTTTTTCTAAATACTGAAGAAGCCGTATAATCATCTGCATTTTTTATCGCTCTTAATAAATTCTTGCATTCAGAATTCAAAATGAATAATGTGTTTTTAAGCATTTCATAAGTTGCTGTAACTCTTGTTTTGTAATCTTTTAGCATATGAGATTCAATTAGCAAACCTGGACGATTTTGAATTGCAGCATAACCTTGCGAAAGCATTGGTGGGGCAACCCAGCTAATCAAACCTGAACGTGGATCGTACCAATTCCTAAACTGAACATAAGGTGTGATTGGAAAATTTCCTGATGTCATCAATTTTTCTACTTTGCTGATGTAGTTTTCATTGGTCCATTTTGTAATTTCTGGAGCCATATTTCCATAAACTTCCATTGCATAAGTAATTGCATATTGATAATCTGCTCCATCGGTTACATGGCAATCAACGAAAAAATCAGGCAACCACTCATTGTAAAGTTGAAGCCAAGCTTGGGTTTCTGGAGCATCTGCCTTCATGAAATCACGATTCATATTGTAATTTTGAGCAGTTGTTCTCCAACCACATTCCACAGGTCCATTCTGATTAATTCGAGTGTATTTTCCATAACGTTCATGACCGTCAACATTTACAATTGGAATAAATAATATGCAAACATTATCCAATAATGCTGATTGGGTTTTGGTAATCACAATATCTCTTATCAGCATTAAACCAGCATCTTTTCCATCAGGTTCTCCAGCATGGATACAAGCTTGAATCAATAATACAACTTTCCCTTTTTTACGAATGCTTTTTAAATCGAAATCGCCATCTTTACTGACAATCAACAATGGCAAATCTCTTCCTTGTGGACTCTTTCCGTAGGTGGTAAATTTTATCAAATTTGATTCCAGTGAAAGTTTTTTACAATATTCAATGGTTTCATCATATTTTGGTGTTCCCAGAAAATTTGACTTTTCATAATAAGTCGGCATTTTCTTATCAGTCTGTGCGAAGCTGATTGATATTGAGAATAATAAGAGGAGGGAAGTGGAAAGAAATTTCATTTGAATAGTTTTTGAATAAGAACAAAATTAAGGAATATCTCGAAGTTTTGAGAAGAATTTTAAAAATCTCAAATTTATTTACTTGAAAAGATGTATTTTTATCCATCAAAAAAATGGTAGATGGAAATAAACGATGTTGAAAATAAAACTTTAATCGAATCTAAATTCGAATTGCTTTTAGAAAAATGCAAAATCTATAAAAAGCCTGAAGAACTTGAGAAAATAAAATTGGCATTTGAAATTGCCAAAATTGCCCATTACAATGTTTTCAGGAAATCTGGAGAACCGTATATTTTTCACCCTATTGAAGTTGCCCATATTGTAATCGAAGAAATAGGACTTGATTCCACTTCTGTAATAGCAGCGTTATTGCACGATGTGGTGGAGGATTCTGCTATTACTTTACAAGAAATTGAAAAAGATTTTGGAAAAAAAGTTGCAAAAATTATTGAAGGTCTTACAAAAATATCAGGAATTAAGCATAAAACTACTTCTTTTCAATCCGAGAATATGCGTAAGCTTTTGCTTACTATAGTTGACGATATTCGAGTAATTCTGATAAAACTTGCTGATAGATTGCACAATATGCGCACTTTGGCTTCGATGGACGAGGAAGAGAAAATAAGAATTTCATTAGAAACAGCATATATTTATGCGCCATTGGCTCACCGACTCGGACTTTATAATATTAAATCAGAATTGGACGACCTTTCTTTGAAATTCACGAATCAAAGTGTTTATGAACTTATTGAAACCAAGCTCCACGAAACCAGCTCTTATAGAAAAAAGTACATTGAAAGTTTTCTGAAACCAATTTCAAACGAACTTAAACTTCAAGATATTGATTTTGAAATAAAATGGCGCACCAAAACCATTAACTCCATTTGGGAGAAAATGAAAAAACAAAATGTTGATTTCGAAGGAGTTTTCGATTTGTTTGCCATAAGAATCATCATCAATACAGAATCCAATACTGAAAAAGCTGAGTGCTGGAAAGCTTATTCAATTGTAACAAATCATTATCAGCCTAATCCTAGCCGTCTTAGAGATTGGATTTCTATTCCAAAATCTAATGGCTATGAATCGCTTCATACCACGGTAATGGGACCTCAAGGACAATGGGTTGAAATTCAAATTCGCACCAAAAGAATGAACGAAGTTGCCGAAAAAGGTTTGGCGGCACATTGGAAATATAAAGGCGGAATTCAAAGCAGATTGGATGAATGGCTAAATAATGTTAGAGAGATCCTCGAAAATCATGAGTTGAATGCCACTGAATTTGTCGATAATTTCAAATTGAATTTATACGATGATGAAATTTTTATTTTTACACCAAAAGGGGATTTGAAAAAACTTCCAGCAGGAGCAACAGTGCTAGATTTTGCATTTTCAATTCATTCAAATGTTGGTTCAAAATGTATTTCGGCCAAAGTAAATCACAAAGTCGTTCCTTTGCGATATGCATTAAAAAATGGTGATCAGGTAGAAATTATTACTGCCAAAAACCAGAAGCCAAATATGGATTGGTTGAGTTTTGTGGTAACTTCGAGCGCAAAATCCAAAATAAAAAAATGCCTTCTCGAAGAAAAATTTGCTGAAGCGGAAAAAGGAAAAGAATTGTTTCTAAGGAAACTAAAGAGTTGGAAAGTATTGCAAATTGACGATGCCATCCAGAAATTGATCAATCATTTCAAATTTAAAACAGCGGTAGATTTTTACTATAAAATTTCGACTGAGGAAATTGAAGTTGCTGAAATAAAAGCTATTTTGCTCGAATCAGAGAAACCGGAAACTAAAGTTTCTGAATTGGTTCCTTCAAAGAAAACGGAATCCAAAACTCAAAAAAAGAATGAACAAGAAATTGAGTTCATAATTTCGGATGATAAAGTTCAAAACATTAATTATACTTTATCGAAATGCTGTAATCCAATTTTTGGAGATAAAGTTTTTGGTTTTATTAAAATCGGAAAGGGAATTACCATTCATAGAATTAATTGCCCAAATGCAGCTCAATTCCTTGCAAAGTATGACTATCGAATCATCAATGTTTCGTGGAAAAAGGCGGATACTTCTTCATCTTATGTTGTCAGTATTAAAATTGTAGGTGTGGATTCGGTTGGTATTGTCAACAATATTTCATCCGTGGTTTCTAAAGATTTGAAAGTTAATATGCAAGCTGTTTCCTTCAGTTCAAAAGATGGACTTTTTGATGGAGTAATTACTGTTCATATTAAAGATTTATCGCATTTAACCGTATTGATAGCCAATATTCAAAAGGTAAAAGGTGTTATTTCTGCTGAAAGAATCGAAAGTACTTTTTGAGGTATTTTATGGTAAATCATTAATTTATGAACATTCTTCTTGCGTTATGCTTGATTTTTTTATAATTTAGCTAGCTCAAATTCGAAAAGTAAGACAATGATTCCATTTCTGAGGAAAAATACTAATTGGATATTCTCTATTTTGGTTATTTTATTGATTTTTTCTTCATGTAAAAAAGACGAATCACTTCCACCTACCGACATGAAATACAATTATTTCCCCAATAATATTGGTCATTGGGTAATTTACAAAGTTGATTCTGTTGATTATAATAATACTCTAAGTCCCTGTGATACTTTTAGTTATTATATAAAAGAAATTATTGAATCAACATTTATTGACAATTCAGGAAGAGAAACCCAGCGTATTGAAAGGTACCGAAAAGAAACTGATACATCAGATTGGTATATTAAGGATGTGTGGATGATCAACAGAACTCCCTCTGATGCTCAGAAAGTGGAGGAAGATACTCGATTTGTCAAGCTGAAATTTCCTGTTGTTGAAAATACAAAATGGAATGGAAATGCATACAATACGCTTGATTCCTGGGAATACGAATTAATTGATGTGGATAAACCTTATTCAATAAATGGAATGAGTTTTGATTCCTCAGCAACAGTTATGCAATACGATGATTTTAATGAGATTATTATTAGTCGTGATTATTCAGAAGAAGTATTTGTGAAAAATATCGGCTTAGTTTACAAAAAGTTTATACATTTGAAAAAATTACCTAGCGGAATAATTACTTCTGGAGAGGTATATTCATATACAATTCAATCATTTGGAAATTAATTTTATGACAAAAAAAATATTTTTTTTTATTGTTTTTGCGCTGATTGCTGGTGCAACTTATTCTCAAAAATCTGCAACAAAATTTGTTGTTAAATTCAAAGATAAAAACAACTCCCCATACTCATTATCAAATCCTTCTGCGTTTTTATCAGCAAAAGCTATAACTCGTAGAGCGATTCAAAATATTTCTCTGAAACCTAATGATTTGCCTGTAAATCCAGCCTATATCGATAGTGTTCGCAATGCAGGAGCAACCGTAATAACAAAATCAAAATGGATGAATTGTGTTATTATTTCAAATGTCACCCCAACAATAATGGCAAAAATTAATTCTCTTCCATTTGTGTTGCAAGTTGATTCTGTTGCAAAAACAAATAAAGGCAGAGGAAAAAATGAAATTACTAATAGTACTCCAAAAAAGAAAGTTGTTGCTGTTGCTGATAACCAAGGAACGAAAAATACTTCAAAGGAAATTACCACATATAATTATGGAAGCGGTTATAATCAAATCCATATGCTTTGTGGCGATGCTCTTCATAGTCAGGGTTATGATGGAGCCGGAATGACTATTGCCGTTCTGGATGCAGGATTTCAAAATGCTGATACCATGAAAGTTTTTGACAGTTTATGGGTAAGAGGACAAATTCAAGGCACCAAAGATTTTGTAAATCCTGGTGGAAACGTTTTTGCCCCCGGAATAAGCACACATGGAATGATGGTACTTTCAACTATGGGTGGAAATCTTCCTGGTCAACTTGTTGGTACTGCACCTAAGGCAAAATACTGGCTGATTCGCACCGAGGATGCTCCAAGCGAATTTTTTATTGAAGAATATAATTGGGCAAGTGGAGCCGAATTTGCTGATAGTGTTGGCGCCGATGTAATTAATTCTTCGCTAGGATATACTGTTTTTGATGATGGAAATCACAATCATACTTATGGTGAATTAGATGGAAATACAGGCATTGCAACTATTGCTGCTGATTTAGCCGCCAGTAAAGGGATTTTGGTTGTAAATAGTGCAGGTAATTCAGGGAATTCGCCTTGGCATTTTATTGGAATCCCTGCTGACGGAGATAGTGTATTGACTATTGGTGCTGTTGATGCTGCTGGCAGTTTTGCAGCATTTAGTTCTTTTGGTCCAACTTCTGATGGTAGAATAAAACCTAACGTTATGTCTCAGGGTGAACAATCGGTTGTTGCTTCTCCTTATGGTGGTGGAGTGGTAACTGGAAATGGAACTTCTTTTTCGTCTCCAATTATGGCTGGTATGGTTGCTTGTTTATGGCAAGCAAATCCAACTTTAGGCAATATGCAAATTATTGATGCTATTCAAAAAAGTGCTACTTTATTTAATAACCCCAATGATTCAATGGGTTATGGTATTCCTAATTTTTGTGTTGCCAATTTATTATTATCTGGTTTGCCAATCCATGATTTTGATAAAGAAGGAGTTGTAAATGTTTTCCCAAGTCCATTTAAAAACAATATTTATTTAGTTTTTAATTCTACAGATACCCAAACAGTAAATATTGAAATGTTTGATATTACTGGCCGCTCTGTTTATAATAAATTAAATCAGACAAGAAATATTGGTATTAACTATTATTCAATTGATAATATCGGGAATTTGGCTAAAGGGTTTTATGTGGTTCGTTTATCATCCAAAAATAAAGTTTATTCCACTAAAGTGATGAAGGATTAATTGACTTCAATATCTCGTTTTTAAAGCATTTTTTTTGAGAAAATGACCTTGAAGTTTGTTCGGGAATAAATTTTCGTAATAATAGCTTAAAATAGTTTTTTTTGAATTCTTTATTTTGAGCCTAATATTTTAAGTAATCCCAATTTGTATAATTCCCATTGTTTTGTCTTTGCTGGTAATTCAACCGTAACAACAGGAATATTTCTTTCAAGCCCATAATATATTCCCAATGAACCATAGATTTTATAACCTAAATCGCTTTTGATTGGAAACTTCATCAAATTTGAGATAAGTTTTGCATAAGAATAGGCGGGACCATCGTAGTTAATACATTGATATGGAGCGTGTAAAGTGATAATTAAGAAGGGTTTGTAAAAATCAATTATTGATTTGATATTTCTTGTTTCTCGTTCGGAAAAAGGCATTTTTCCTCCATAAAAACCTTTTTTGGAATTCAATTTTCCCTCTTTAAAATTTTTCGTATCCCAATTCCTGTTAAGATCTACACCATTTGCGTTTTGGCGCGTATTTAAAGCAACTCCATCAGGATTAGCAATTGGCATTACCAATACTTTATATTTAAATTTTTGGTCATCTGAGAGCTTTAGGTAGTTAATTATTATGCCTGCAAGTTCAATTCCAGAAGGTTCATTTCCATGAATTCCACCGATAATAAATATGCAAGAATCTGCTTTGCCAAAGGAATAAAGATCAATATTACGGCCATTTTCAGAGGATAAAGTGTCGGAATGTTGGATTGAAATAGTATTTGATTTTGTTGAATTATTATAGAAATTCCTATAAGACAATAATGTGTCAGCATAATTATGACTCGATTTAATAACAGAGTCAGGGGAGTAGGATTGTGCAAACGAGCAAAAACCAATTATTAGAAAAGTAAATAATGAAATTGTTTTCTTCAAAATTATGAGTTTTAAATTGTAAAAATAAGAAAAATTAAGAGAAAATTTACGAATTACATTTGTAATTTTTCCGGATACAATTGTAAATTTCAAGTGTCATTTGTACAAATTACAATTGTTAATTGGTACAATTATGCAATTGTTACAAATGTAATTGTAAATTATTAAATTATTTGTAATATTGATTAATACAATTTTATATTAATCAATTTATCAGTACATTAAAACATTTAAAGTAATGCATTAGTTTAATAAATAGATATGTTTTTCATAAAATTAATTTTATCAATAAATAATTATTTAACTTATTGATATATAGATATTATAAAGTATAAATATTAATTATTAGATTAATCAATTAAAAGAAATTGGGATAATTCCAAATGTAAATAATGTAAAATTACTTATGTAATTCAAAAATTAATTACCTTTGTGAAATATTTTATTTTAATAAGTTAAAAATGTAAATTATGGTTGAGCGCATTTTATTGATCTTAAAAACAAAAGATATTTCGGCTTCAAAATTTGCAGATAAAATCGGAGTTCAACGTTCTAGTATTTCTCATATTCTTTCTGGAAGAAATAATCCTAGTTTGGAATTGGTTCAAAAAGTATTGAAAAAATTTCCGGATATAAATTCGGAATGGTTAATTTCAGGAATTGGCCCAATGAGCAAGGAACCTGATTTGTTTAGTTTAATGGAAGTCGCCAATAATAAGAAAACTGAAGAGCCAAAATTTACGTCTGAAATTGAAAAAATGGATGTTTTTGAACCCGAGTTAAATTTAGCGTCCATTTCGCAAAAAAATGAACCAGATGAGCCTTCGGTCAAAATTGAAGAGAAAATTCGGGAAATCGCTTCTAATGAAGTCAGTTTTGAAAGACCAGCAATAATCCCAAATAAAGTTGTAGAATCCTCTATTTCAGGCAAAAAAGTAGAAAGAATTGTTTATTTTTTTACTGACAAGACATTTTTAGAATATATCAAGGCTGATTAGTTCTTTTTTTTGTCAAAATAAGCACAATAATTAATAATCCATTTTTAAAAGTAAAATCAAAAAATAATCATTTATTTTTGCTGAAGAATTATTTTAATGAAAATGGCAAAAAAGAGGATTTCGATCAAAAAGGTAATTAAGGTTTTTGCTTTCTCAATTTTTGTCATTGTTGTTCTTATTCCCATTTTATATTTTTCGTTTAGAAATGTTCTGCTCCATAATATTCTTGATAAAAAAATAAAAGCATTTTCCGAAAAATATCCTGCAACACTTTCGGTTGAGAATTCTAAATTCGAAAGCTTATCTAGTTTAAGCATTCAGAATATTGCAATCACACCAACAAATAAGGATACCCTTTTAAAAGTTTCCTCTATTCATGCCGATTTTAAACTATTTTCAATCATTTTTGGGGACCTTAAAGTTAGTAATCTTGAAATAAACAAAACCTTTGTTCATTTGGTTAAAAAGGACAGCGTTAATAATTTCTCCTTTCTTTTCAAAAAAAATGCTGCTTCAGATGAAAAAACAGAAAAATTGAGCTTTGCTGAGAAAACGAATTCTTACCTCGAAACAGTTTTTGATAATTTCCCAGAATCTCTAAAATTAAATGGCATTAACGTTCTGGCAAATTCAGATTCTAATAAAATTAGTCTGGAAATTGATAATTTAAAAATTGTTGACAAAACCTTTGAGACCTTTGTGAAAATTGAAGAAGATTCACTAAAAAACAAATGGAAAGTCATTGGAAGTATCAATTCTAATCAAAGAACGGCTTCATTGAAAGTTTTCTCCGCGGACAGTCAAAAACTTGTTTTTCCTTATTTAAAAAGTAAATACAATTTAAAAGTTGGATTTGATACCGTTAATTTCGAATTGAAAGAGAACAATTTGTTAAATGGTTTATTAAGTATAAATGGGGCATTTTCGGTTTCAGGTTTGATAATGAATCATTCCAGAATTTCGCAAAGTGATGTGGTTTTGGATAAAGGTGCTGCAGATTTTTCATTAAAAATTGGTGATGATTATATTGAAATGGACAGCAGTTCTTCAATTACCTATAATAAATTATCATTTCATCCATATATTAAATACCGTCCGAAACCATCGAAGCAACTGACAATAATATTAAATAAGGACAATATTTCTTCAACTGACTTTTTTGAATCAATTCCCAAAGGATTGTTTTCAAATATTGAAGGAATAAAAACAACTGGAACTTTATCTTATCATTTAAAATTCTTCATTGATACCAAAGAGCCCGATTCTGTGAAGTTATATTCCGCCTTAATTCCAAAAAATTTAAAGGTTGTTAAATATGGTAAAACCGACTTTACCAAAATAAACAAACCATTCAAGCATAAAGTATTTTTAGAGGGAGATGAAGTTACCCAATTTATTGTAGGTCCAGAAAATCCAGATTTTACTCCAATTGAAGAAATTTCGACCTATGTAAAAGATGCCATATTAATTTCTGAAGATGGTGGTTTTTATAATCATAAAGGATTTTATTTGAAATCATTCATGGAATCTATTGCCATCAACGTAAAAGAAAAGCGTTTTGTTCGTGGAGGAAGCACCATTTCTATGCAATTGGTGAAAAATACTTTTTTGAATAGCAATAAAACTGTTGTAAGAAAATTAGAGGAAATTCTAATTGTGTGGTTGATTGAAAATAATAAACTAGTCACCAAGGATAGGATGTATGAAATATATTTGAATATTATTGAGTGGGGACCAGAAATATATGGCATAAATCAAGCTTCACATTATTATTTCAATAAGAAACCATCCAAACTAAATGTTGCAGAAGGAATTTTCCTGGCAAGTATCGTTTCTCATCCAAAATGGTTTGCAAACTCATTTACAAAGGATGGAAAAATAAGAGAAAGTCAATCGTCTTATTTTAATTTAATGGCGCATTTGATGTATAAAAAGGATTTGATTTCAGCTAGAGATACCACCAATCTTTTGCCTCAAATAGAATTGAAAGGCCAGGCTTTAAAAGAACTCAATAAAGATAGTATTGAAATTAGATACAAAGATTCCCCATATAATAAAAAGAAAAAAAAGAAAGAGAAATTAAAGAAACTATTTAATAAGAAATAATTACTTTTTTTCTTCGCTTTTAAAGAAATTAGGAGTGATGCTTAAGCTAACCCAGCCCCAATTTGCAATAGTTGCATAATTTCCACCAACAATAATTCCCATTGATTTTTGTCCAAATGCTGCAGAATAACCTAGTGTTAGATTAACATCTTTTGAAAAAATAATTTTGCCTGACAAATCAATTTCTGAGCAAAGATTTTTATCGATAACTTCCTTTTTATACAAATAATTGTTTTGCAACATGAAGTAATGATAGTCCAATCTTATACTTGCTTTTTCCGATATTTTGTAATTTAAATTTAGATAAGCATCAATTAAACCAGCTTTTTTAAGATGTTTTGGCATATCTGTAAAGAAATCCATATTGCCATTAAATGCATGTCCAGAGCTATATAAAGTTGAGAATGAATTTATTTCAGTGTTTAAAGTGTCTAATGCATCATTTCCGGAAAAATACTCACATCCAATTAATGTGTTTAATTTATTGAAAAAAGTATAAGAGGTGTTTAGGCTTCCATAATAAGCTTTAATATCTGCACCTGCAGTATCTTTTCCCATTTGATAAAAACCTCTTAAAGCGACATCGAAATTATTGACTTTGTATTTAATAATTGGCCCAAATGTTCCTCTAACATACAACGTATTTAATGTTTTTCTTTTTTGAAATCCATCAGCAATTCCCAGTGCAGAAACGTTTAGATCCTTTATTGATTTCGAAACCCATAAATAATTTAATGTTTTATAGTTTCCTGCACCACCTGAATAATCTGTTCCAAAATTATTGGCATCAGTAGTTTGATTAAAAGCTGATCCTAAATCAATATTCCATGTATCGGTTTTGAATTTAATTACTGCGGCATCATGTGTCATTCCTTTTATATTCCAATTTATTTTGGATAATAGTCGTTCATTATCATAGCTGATTTCCTGACGACCAATTTTTATTGAAAGGTTTTTGCATAGACCTAATTCTGCCCATCCTTCGTAAAGTAGTAGGCCTGCTACATCTGTTTTAAGTGGATCATCTCCCCATATCCTGGTATCTTGAAAAGTAATTTTTGTGCTTAAATTTTTTATGGAATATTTTACAGCCAATCTTGTTCTTTGAGAAACTACAAAACCTGGAGTTGTTGTTGAATCCGGAAATTTTTTATATCCATTTCTGTATTCAAAACGTGGTCGTAATTCTCCATCTATTGAGACTTGAGAATAGGTATATGCTGAGCTCAATAAGAATAAAGCAGTTAATAAAAAGGAAAAAGGAAAAGTTTTGGTTTTCATAGTAAATTATATTAATTATTAAATCTATCAATAAGGTCGACAAATGTAATTCAAATACAATTAATAAAAAAGGAAAAAATTAAATTAATTAATTAAATCTTGGAAACTGGTGTTCTCCATTTTATCAGAAACATAATTTCTGATATCAATAAATAGGTTCATCAACTTTTTGTGTTGTTCAACTGGGGAGGAATCATAAAAATATTTACTCGCAGATTCAACGGGAGCAAGAGCTCCATCAAATAATCTAATAACTTCAGCAATAAAAATTTTATTAGGTTCTTTGGTAAGTTTATAACCACCTTCAGAACCTTTTTTACTTTTAACGTAACCAGAATTTTTTAAAGAAATGAGAATTTGCTCTAAAAATTTCTTTGGAATTTTCTTCCTAGTAGAAATTGCCAAAATCTTAATATAATCACTTTCAAAATTCTCAGCTAAATCAATTAATGCCAAGCAAGCATATTCACTCTTTTTTGAAAGTTTCATATTTTTTCCCTTTTGTTAATGCAAACCTATGTTATTTTTACCATATTTCAAAATTTCTGCCTAAGCAATTCATGAAATATCAACTTGGTTTTCTTATGAAATTTGGCATTTCAAATGGGATTTCTATTGAAATTTCAACAAAACCCTTGTATATATTATTTTCAAACCAAGGTGATTGGTGGATTATTTTCTTTATTCCATTTTTCTCTATTGTATAATGATTTGATGTTTGAGTTTTCATCATTTCAATCAACTTGCTTTTTGCTGGTTCAGGATGACAATCAATAACGTTTGTTCCAATTAAATTCTTACCACCACTGTTTTCAAATGTTTTGGCTGACTTATCATTCATAAATAAAATAATTCCATTTGCATCGCAAATTGTTATTGCTGATGGGAATTCTTTAGTCCAACTTTCCATTATTTCAAATTATTGTTTAATAAGTTTTCGCAAAGCAACTCTATTATTGAATACGGCTTTTATATTGTAAATTCCGTTTGGTAAATTTGATAAATCAATATTTTTACTGATTTCAAATTCATTCACAACAATATTTAGAATTTCCTGATTCAATATATTATATAGGATGAGTTTTTTAGGTTTGTTTAAAGATTTACTAAAATCAATTAGAATATTATTTGAAAAAGGATTTGGAGAAATCACTATTCTGTCAAAATCATTAAATTCTTCGATACCGACAACAGTCAATAAAACTTCTGAAGTATCAGCACCACACATATTACTTGTTATCAATGTTACAGTATACGTATTGCTATTTGTATATGTGTGAATTGGATTCTCCAAAGTGTCTGTTTGTCCATCACCAAAAGCCCATGAATAATTTGTTCCATTGGTTGAAGTATTTGTAAAAGTCACCGTTAAATCAGAAATAGAATTGGTAAAACCAGCAATTGGAACAGGAAAGGAAACAGTAAATGCAGTAACAGAATCTATATCTGAACAACCGTTAGAATCGGTCACAGTTAAAATCATCGTTGTGGTATCGGTTGGTGTAAACGAAAAACTTTGTGAGCTCATGCCGTTACTCCATATATAAATTGGAAATGGAGTAGAAGTGAAGGTAACTGAATTTCCAAGGCAAACTGCTTGGTCTGCCCCGGCATTTGCTGTTGGATTAGGATTTACTGTAAATGGCAGAAAAACAGTATTGTCATTATTTACATTCATATCCCCAGAGATAGAAGTCGTTGCGCCAACGGTATATGTGCCAACAATTCCTGTTTCATTATTTGTAAAAGTGTAAAGCAAACTATCGTTTGCATTAATTGTTGTTGAAGGAATTACTGCATTCACAACTGGATTCATTCCAAAAGTGTAGGAAACTGGAATGGACCCTGTAAATGAATAGTTTTTAAAGTTTTTCACATAAACTCCAACATGAAAACTCATTCCTTCACATCGAACAGAAGGAAGGATTATTTTGGAAACACCCAAATCATTAATTGTAAATTCATCAGCTCCAATGCAAGGTGTAGTTACACTTCTTGATTGCCCATCAATATCAATTATTACGGGTGTGCTAACTGAAGTCAATGGAATACCCATTCCGTAAAGCAAATTATTATTGGTATGCAAATCTGTAACAGATAGAAAAAGAGGATCGGCTGAAATGGAAAGGTTATCTTTTCCTGATGCAGTTCTCCATGCGGCAATATTGGCTACATTGCCAGTAGCGCCCCAGGAGCAATAATTGGATCCATTGGTGTAAATGTCATTATTGTTAGCTTGGAAATATGCTGCAGTAGCCGAAGATTCAATGAATATTGCAAAACCACCACCAGTATTGGAGAAAATATTGTTTTTTATATCAAAGTTAGAACTGGTAACGCCATTCATATAAAGTCCTTTACTTGTTGCCGATGTATTGGTAATATTGATACTATTGTAATACAAATTTTGATTCGTTGAAAGGTTTTCCGAAATGCCATTTGAAACAACATTTCCTAGAACAGTGATAAAATTATTTGAGGTTAAACCATATTGTCCTGGGGCTCCGGCACAATAATTTAGATAAAGACCTGTTCCGCCATTGGATAAAACTATTTTGTTTCTTTCGACTCTTAAAGCGTTGGAGCAATAAGAACAATAGATTCCGTAAAAATTGGTGGCGATTGAATTGGTATTAATAATATTTTCAGAAATAACTGGAGCATTTTGATAGCCTGTATATATTGCTTGGGAATATTGATTCAAAAAAGAGTTTTTTCTAATAATTGTTCCTGCATCATAAGTCCCATTTTGACCGAGATAATAAATTCCATTTGAACCATTTTCAATTAAATTATTTGAAAATGAATTATAGGAATCATCTGCAGCATTGGTTGAATAAATAATTGAAACAGGAGTTGCTGCAGCTGTGGCTGTAATTCCTTTAATGTAATTATTGCTAAAAGTATTGTGTGTTGAACCACCAGAGACATCAATTACAATTCCATAACTTGTGTTTCCACCATTTAAGATTCTTTGTATTGTCATATTTTTAAATGTAATATAATCTGCACCAGCTAATTGGATAGCATAATTACTGGCAGCAGTGGCTTGTGTTTGGTAAGACAAGGTTACATTAGTGCTATCCAATGTTTGCGATTGAAAAGTAATAGTATTTATTGCTGAAGCTCCAGTTATTGGTGGAATTGAAATGTGTTCGCTATAAACTCCTGTTTTTACATTAAAAATTACTGGTCCACTAACACCATTTGTTGTAAGGGCTGTAACAGCAAGAGTAAAAGTGGTATAATCTGAAGGTGCTGCACCAATTACATAAGAGCCTGTTAATGCTACTTGACTTGGACTAGGGTTACCAGGATTTGTATTCTTTGAATACCCTATTTTTGCGCATAATATGAAAATAAAAAGAATTGAAGTTGTTTTTTGAATCAGTTTCATGTTTTTTTCTTTTTTGGGGGATATAATAATTTTATAAAAGTAATAAAAAATCAAAAAAATGCAAGAATTTTAAAATAACAATAATAAACAATGCTGCTATGGGTTATTAACATTTTTTATTTTTATTCGGTTAATTATTTTTCATAACTATATGTTTTAATTAAAAAAAAAATATTAGTTTTACTGACGAAAATTTAAATCAAAATGGGTTTTTAAAAATACCAATATACTTTAAGCTATGAGATATTTAAAAAAGTGGTATGTTTTAATTATAGTTTGTTTCTTTGTTGAAATTGCAATGAATTCTTGTGCCAGCAAATCGAATTATAAAAAAATGATGAAACATAGAGGAAGTTATTCTTCAGCTAGGAGGGGTTATGGTTCATCATACAAGCGCAAGATCAAAAGACATTCTATGCCGATTGCAAAAAATTACATTATCAAAAACAGAACTGTTAGATAATTGCTGTTATTTTGATTTCATTCTAATAAAAAGTTTCCCTAAATGCTTTGTTAAGATTTCTTGTTATATTTGAAGCAATAAGTGTTTCAACAGTATTTGTTTTTAATGCTAAGTCGCCTGCAAATCCGTGCAAATAAACTCCAATTAAACATGTTTCAAAAGGTGAATAACCTTGACTCATTAATCCTAATAAAATTCCAGTTAATACATCGCCACTGCCACCTGTTGCCATACCAGGATTTCCAGTTGAATTGAAATAATAATTACCATTTGGAGAAACAATCATTGAATTGGCACCTTTTAGAATGATAAAAACTTGAAACTTTGAAGAGAAATCTTTGGCCAATTTCATTTTTTCCATACTATTACTTGATTTCCCAACCAATCTTTCAAATTCTTTTGGGTGGGGAGTGAGAATAGAATTGGAAGGCAAAAAAGAGAGCCAGGTTTGATTTTCTGATAGGATATTAATCGCATCAGCATCAATAATTAAAGGGATCTTCGAACTTTGAATAAGTAATTTGAACGCTTTTTGAGTTTCTTCCTCTGTTCCAATACCTGGTCCAATTGCAATTGAATCATATTTTGAAATATCTGGAATTTCTGAAATGAAATTTTCGTTTTTATCAACGCTCACCATTGCCTCAGGAAAAGAAGTTTGAATTATCTGATAACCACATTCTGGCAAATGGACAGTTATTAATCCTGAACCTGATTTCAAACATGATTTTGAAGCCAATATTGCAGCTCCAATTTTCCCATAACTACCAGCTAATAGAAGTGCATGGCCATAGCTTCCTTTATGTGAATATTTTTTCCGGTATTTAAAAAAGGCCTGCAAATCATTAGATTCGATAAAAAAAGAATTCGTTTTTACATCTTTTAAAAAATTTGGATGCAATCCAATATCAAGCACTTCAAGATTTCCTACAAATTCTTCGTTTTCGGGAAACATAAACGCAAGTTTTGGAAATTGAAAAGTTAGCGTGAAATCAGCTTTAGTAATTGCTTTTAAATTATTGTCTGAATTATCATCACTGAACAATCCTGTGGGAATATCAATAGAAATCACCAAGCATGATTGATGGTTAATCCATTTTACAGTATCCTCAATAATTCCAGAAATGGGTTTTGATAAACCGGAACCCAAAATCGCATCAATAATGATGTTTTTCTTACTGATATCAATAGGTTTAATGTCTCCAATTTTTTTGATGATGCTAATATTCTTAGGATATAATTTTGAAAACCGTTTATCGTTTTCTAAAAATTCATCCGAAAAATTATTTGAATGCATTACCTTAAAAACATTTACTAAAAAACCATTTTCGCTCAGCAATCTGGCAATTACCAAACCGTCACCACCATTATTTCCTAAACCGCAAAATATATTAAATTGATAAGTATTGTCAAACTTTTCAATAATCCATTGATAGCTTTTGAAAGCAGCTCGCTCCATTAAATCAATAGATTTAATGGGTTCATTAAGGATTGTGTATTGATCAGCTTCTCTAATCTGTTTAACAGAAAGTATTTTCATGTCTTTTATAAAAAAGGAGGACTATTGTCCTCCATGATTTTCTTTTATTCTTTATTTAAGAAAGTTTAGATTTTACATATGACTAAATAGCATTCCGTAAAAGAAAATAATAATAATTAGCCATAATGCAGATAAAATTAAGCCAATCATACCACATAATTTACCAGCTTTAATAGCTTTCATTGAACCTTCTGTGTACATAGTAGGATTTTCGTTGTACAACTTTGTTGCTTTTCCTGCCATTACCAAGGCAATAATTCCGCTAACAATTCCAATACCATATCCACAAACTAAAGCAAGAGAACTAATTCCTAAAATTAAAACTGCAATTGCACCCGGTGTTGTTTTTAAGCCAGAAGGTGCTGGACTTGTTTGAATAGTGGTTGATTCAAAATTTTCGTTTTCCATGTTGATAAAAATTAAATTTGATGATTAATAAGTTTAAAAATATAGTTTAATACCATTATCGATGCTGTAAATATAAATAAATATTTTAAAACAACTGCACCATTTTTTAAATTAAATTTCAAAAAAAGAATCAAATAGAAAAACATGAATAACATTGGAATTAAAGCTGGGAAAACTTTAATGCTGGCCAAGAAATCACCTTTAATAAGATCAATAAAAGCTCTTTGCATTCCACAACCTGGGCATTCAAATCCAGTAACCATCTTGTTGAAACATGGTATTTCATGATTCTCAAGCCAATTAATAATCCATTTCATGGTTGATGGGAATTTTGAAAATATCAAAAAACAAATTTATTATTTTTTAATTAATTAAAGTATTTTTGCATAGTATTATAGGAACTTGAAAATAATTTTTATAATTCAGTAGTAATAAAAAACAACAATATGCATCCTAAAGGAGAATTT
>JACAAW010000270.1 GCA_013377115.1 Bacteroidota bacterium
GCAAACAGCAAACTCTCTTCCAAAGAAACGTATACTTTTCCATTTTTTAAATTCACGGTTAAACCATTGTTTTCAAAAGTATTTAAAGCTTTAGAAACTTTGTCTTTTAATGCTTTTACTGTTGAATCTTTTTTATCAAGAATACTTTGAAGTTCATTTAACTTTTGTTCTTTTTTCTTCAAATCATTTTGAGCTAAAGTTAGCTGTTTACTGAGGTCTTCAAGACTTGTTTTTTTCTGATCCAAATCCTTTTCAAGTTTCTTTAGTTCATCTTCTTTTTTCAATAAACGTTCTTGAGTATTTTGTAATTCGGTCGACAGTTTTCCTGTTTCTGTAACATTACCGGCTAAAAGTTCTTTATTTTTTGATAATAATAATTCATAGGTTTTATATAATTGATCGTAATTTACAGTTACTCTTCTTAAAGAGGTTCCTAAAACCATTGTGTCCGTTTGCAAAGCAGTAATTCGCTTGGTAATGCTTTCGATATTAGAACTTAATTCTGTATTTTTTGTTACCAATGATTGATTTTCAGATTTTAATTGTTTGTTTTCTGTATCACAAACTTCTCGTTTATCTTTCATTTCAAGGTATTGCCTCTGTGGAACACAAGAAAAAACAACCATTGACATTAATGAACCGTAAAGAACAATTTTTAAAGTTTTGAATTTCATATTTTTAGGTTTTGTTTTGGACAAAAATACTAATATTTAAGTGGCAAAAATAAATTACCACCAAGAGTTTTGAGCAATGAATTGTGAATAAGTCTGTATGAAAAAAGTGCCTAGAGTTGGGAGTACATATCGTTTGAGTGTTTTGCCAATTGAAGTAAAAATTGCAAACAGTTCATTTGATTCCACTGTTATAGAAAGTATAAAACACGGATATTAGGCAGAAAATGCGTATTCATTTTTTATGACTCCTCATAATCTTTTCCAGTTTTAATTGTGTCCAAGATTTCACCGGATAGATTCCTCACTTTGTTCGGAATGACAGGGACTTTGTCAAAATAGGATGGAGCGAGAGAGCATACGCAATGCCAAACTCATTGCGTATGCTCTCTCGCTCCATCCCAACACGCAGTAATATTGTCATTCCGAACGTAGTGAGGAATCTCATTAAATTGTTTTTAAGAAACAAATTTTATTTACTCTAGTCACTCAAAGTACTTCACTTCCTAAAAATCAATTTCCAATAAAACCGGACAATGATCTGAATGAACAACATCCGCAAAAATTTCAGAGTGCTTTAATCGACTTTCTAGCGAACGACTTACCATATTGTAATCAATACGCCAACCCAAGTTCTTTGCTCTTGCATTAAAGCGGTAACTCCACCAGGTATATTGCTTTGGTTCTTGATTAAAAAACCTAAAAGAATCAATAAATCCGTCGTTAATAAACCCATCAATCCATTCTCTTTCTTCGGGTAAGAAACCTGAACTTTTCGCATTACTAACCGGATTATGGATATCAATTGGTCTATGACAAATATTATAATCACCACAAAGAATCAAATTTGGACGTTCTTTTTTCAATTCATTAATGTAATTATGAAAATCCGTCAGCCACTCCATTTTGAAACTCTGTCTTAATTCCCCACTTGAGCCCGAAGGATGGTAAACACTTACTACTGAAATGTCGCCATAATCTGCACGAAGAAAACGTCCTTCATCATCGTATTTTTTAATTCCAATTCCAGTAATAACTTTATCTGGTTTTATTTTCGTTAAAATTCCAACTCCACTATATCCCTTCTTTTCAGCAGAATGCCAAAAACTTTGGTAACCTGCTTCCTCAAATTCGAAAATAGGAATTTGATCTGGTTGTGCCTTACTTTCTTGAAAACAAACGATATCAGGGTTTACCACTTTTATCCAATCTAACAATCCTTTCGTCATTGCAGCTCTTATCCCATTAACATTGTAGGTGATGATTTTTTTCATTATGTAAATTCGTTAGTTATTCTACTAAATTACTAAAAATTAGGTTTACGAAACAATTTCCCATGAAAAAGAACCAATACTTTCACTTTCGGCAGTGATTTTATCGCCAATTTTTAAAGC
>JACAAW010000271.1 GCA_013377115.1 Bacteroidota bacterium
GTTTTACAGCACAAACAACACCAAATTCAAGAACAAGATTTAAAATTATTACAATTAAAAATCAAACCGCTGTTGCCGGAACTATGCTTAAAATGGAACAACAACAGAAATCGATAGTTCTGAAAAATAATTCTGAAAATTATGGTGAGTTGATAATTTATAGTGTTTCAGGTTCAATCCTGAAAAGACTTTCTTTTTCGTCCAATAGTATGATTAATTTCTCTACTGCAGATATTCAAACCGGAATTTATTTGGTTAAGGCTTTTACCAATGTTGATGAAATTACTGAAAAATTGTTGATTCGATAATAGAGATTATATAAGTTAGTTTGTTATTGATATTTTAGTTTGAAATTAGATAAGGCACAAGCGAGTACCATAACTAAATCACGGAAATCATCTATATATGATCTGATTTCCTCTTTGACAATTCTGAATACTTTGCAGTTTCCAATTGCATGTTCGACTTTAACTCGAGTACTGGAAATTTGTTGATTCGATTTTTTTTCAATGTCAGTCAACTCTCTTCCCTTTGGTTTCTTTTTAGGGCGATTGATCTCGGCATTCTCAGGATTGAATCCTTCGAAGCCAGAATCAAGCCAAAGTCTAACTTTTTTAGAGAACTTAAGTTCTTCGATGTCGCACATCATTTTGTCGTGCATTTTTCCCTCCCACGTTTGGGAGATATATAAAATATTGTTATTCAAGTCACTAACAATCAAATTTTTAATCGTGTGGTTTTTTTTTGCCACTATAAAACTCTTTTTGAACATCAGGATCGCTAGGTCGAAGTATAGGACGTTCTGTTCCGTCGATAAGAACATCTTGTCCTTCAACAAGCAATTTATTTAATGCATCTACTGTTCTACATGGAATGCAATTCGCTTTTTCCAACGTAGTATTAAGTATTTTCTTTAGCAAATGAATCCATAGATTCGCCTGAGGTTGATTCATGTTGAATGAAGCTGCGTGAGCTTGTTGTAATGGATTATTCTTCATGTAAGAAAGAATAAATATCAACATTGTTTCAATATCTGGGAAAACATCGTCTTTACGTTGCTTTTTTACCGTTCTACGGTAATCACCCGAAGTTGTATAGACTGAAATATAAGCATCCCAACAAGGTTCAAAAAACTGAACTAAAATATTGAATTGCTGGAGTTTAACCCCTACAACAGACAGGAATTGAGCTTCATTTAATTTTAAATCGTTGTAATTTTGCATTTTTATTACAAAGTAACAACTTTTATTTCAATTACTTACAACATATATAATACCTAATACAAAAAAACATTAACCATTAATAACTAACCATTAATCATTAATCCCTTATAAAAATGAACTTAGATATTAACAAAGTACTGGCCGATGTGCTTGCAGTACTAAAAGGAACAGTTGAAGCCAACCACGATAAAGTGGAATCTGTAACTAAACAATTCGTGTTGCAAAACAAAGACAAGCTTCTGATGATTGCCAAATTGCGATTGTCGGGTGAGCTTAGTGATGACGAAGCCAAATCAAGAATCGAAGATCAGAAGCTTGTACTCGAAGCACAATTCAATGCTCTTCAGGTAGTCTCAAAAGCTATAGCTCAACAAGCTGCCAATGCCGTGTTTGATGTAATTGAAAAAGCAGTGTTTGCAGTTATCAGTTAGTTCTTTTTAGTTTATGATTCTATGTGTCTAATGTGGTAAAATGAAAATAAAAATGAAAAAGAAATCAGAATTTGGAAAAATAAGTGGCGTTGATTTGCTCAATGCCTTGTATCATGCCTTGGTAACAGCCATCTTCCCGTTCCTGGCTTACCTCAATAAAGGTGAATTACCAAAAACCAATCAGGAATGGATCATGTTAGGAGGAGTATTTCTTACAGCCTTCTTCGGTTCGCTGTTTAAACAGGGAGTAACCAATTCGGATGGGGTGTTATTTAAACGGGAGGGATAGAAGCCCCCTAACCCCCTAAAGGGGGAATATAGAAAAGATAAAACAAAGAAAAATAATTATAGAACTAATCTTAAAGTCACCCTTCAGGGGGATATAGG
>JACAAW010000272.1 GCA_013377115.1 Bacteroidota bacterium
CTGTTTCATTAAAGAAAACAGTTGATATATTGGCCGAACTTGGCAAAGCTAAATCCAAAAAACAAGTTTTAGTTGGTTTTGCTTTAGAAACAAATAACGAAATTGAAAATGCAAAAATTAAATTGCATAATAAAAACCTAGATTTTATCGTTATTAACTCATTAAAAACAAAAGGCGCGGGATTTGGCACACCAACAAATAAAGTTTCAATCATTAATTCAAATGATAAGGTTGAACATTTTGAACTTAAACAAAAAAGTGAAGTTGCCAAAGATATTGCCGATAAAGTATTGAAAATCATTCAATCAAAGAAATAAGTTATGCGAAATATACTATATTTATCCATTTTGTTCCTTTTTCTGGTTAAAAACAGTTTTGCCCAGGAATTAAAATGTGTTGCACAAGTTGCTACGCCTCAAATTGAAGGAACTGATAAAAAGGTTTATGAAACTTTGCAAACCTCCATTTATGAATTTATGAATTCGAAAAAATGGACCAATAACACTTTTGGAATAGATGAGAAAATTGAATGTAGTATATTAATTACCATTTCCGAAAGAGTTTCTCAAGATGAATTTAAAGGTACTATTCAAGTTCAATCCCGCCGACCTATTTACAAAACATCTTATAGTAGTACTTTATTTAATTTTGTTGATAAAGATTTTACTTTTAAATACATTGAATCTCAGTCTTTAGATTTTAATGAAAATTCATTCATGTCGAATCTTACTTCGGTTTTGGGTTATTACGCATATATTGTAATTGGTTTAGATTATGATTCTTATTCACCTTATGGTGGTTCTCCATTTTATGAGAAAGCTCAAACCATTGTAAATAATGCTCAAAATGCTGCAGATAAAGGATGGAAATCATTTGAAAGCCAGAAAAATAGGTATTGGCTGGTCGAAAATTTAATGAATAAATCTTATTCAGGTGTTCGTGATTGTATTTATCAATACCACAGAAAAGGATTGGATATGATGACCGAAAATAATGAAACAGCCAGAGGTTCTATCACTACAGGAATGGAATCCATGCAAAAAGTTTATAAAGAAAAACCTTCTCTATTTATATTCCAAGTATTTTTTTCTGCTAAGTCTGATGAACTTGTAAATATTTATTCTCAAGGTTCTCCAATGGAAAAAACGCGAGTGGTAAACATTTTAAATGTTGTAGATCCCGCTAATTCCAATAAATATAAAAAAATTCTTAATCCCTAAAATTAAGAATGATTCCAATGAGGCTTTTTGCTGTTGTTTTCCTTTTTTTTTCGTTTCATTACTGCTATTCGCAGGATACCAATGTTTTTTTAGAAAAAAAATATATTGATTCTTCAAAAGATACTCTTTTATATCGCTTTCATGAAATTGACAATCCTCAAAAGAAATTTCCACTGGTTATTTTCTTTCATGGCGCTGGAGAAAGGGGAAATGATAACAAAAAACAATTAGAAGTTGGAATTCATATTTTAGCAAATACCCAAAATAGAGCAAAATATCCTTGTTATATTTTAGCAGCGCAATGTCCTGATAATTTGAAATGGGTAAATACTGACTGGACAGCCGATTCTCATAATTTCTCTGAAAATCCTTCAAAACCAATGAAGCAAGTAATTGAATTGATTGATATTTTATTAAAAAAATATTCAATTGATCCAAAAAGAATTTATGTTATTGGTTTATCGATGGGTGGTTTTGCCGTTTGGGATATTATTTCCAGACTCCCTAATAAATTTGCAGCAGCAGTTCCAATTTGTGGGGGTGGAGATGAGAAAAAAGCAAAATCGTTATCAAAGATCCCGATTTGGGTTTTTCATGGCGAAAAAGACAAAGTTGTAAAAACTTTGAGGTCGAGAAATATGGTAACTGCATTAAAAAAAGCAGGTGGAAATCCGAAATACACTGAATATAAAGATGTTGGTCATAATTGCTGGGGCAAAACTTTTAATGATGATAATTTATATAAATGGTTATTTTTGCAGTCGAAAAAATAGAGAGCTAAAATGAAGAG
>JACAAW010000273.1 GCA_013377115.1 Bacteroidota bacterium
AGGTCATTAATAGAATCAAATTCTAAATATGTATTTGTAATTGAAAGTTCTTTCATTTATTTAAAGTAAATTACAAAGTTCAAAATCTTTAGCGAAGGTATAAAGAATTAGCGAAAAATGAAATTCTTTTTTTCCATATGAGGCTTATTTGTAATTTTGCAGAAAATTTAAAGTCTATCTATTTTGAAATTTATCGAATTGGCCTTAAAAAGGCAAAGTACCCGGAAATATTCCAATAAACCGGTTGAAGAGGAAGCAATTGAACGTTGTATCAAGGCTGCACGCATTGCGCCTTCTGCTTGTAATGCTCAACCATGGAAATATATTATTGTTAAAGACCCAGTTATTAAAGAGAAAGTCGCAAAAGCTACTTTTGGCACTATTGCTTCTTTTAATAAATTTACTTTAGAATCGCCTGTAATTGCAGTAATTGTTATCGAAAAACCAAATTTCATGTCGCGCTTTGGTGCTACTGTTAAAGACATCGATTACCATTTAATCGACATCGGAATTACTGCTACTCACTTTTGTTTACAAGCAACAGAAGAAGGTATGGCAACTTGTATGATGGGCTGGTTTAATGAAAAAGAAATCCACAAAATTTTGAATATTCCAAAAAATTTAAAAATTGGTTTATTGATTTCTCTGGGTTATGAGGAAGAAGGATACAAGCAAAGAATGAAAATCAGAAAAGAAGAAAATAAAGTCCTTAGTTTTGATTCTTATTAAAAAGCCAAATCCTTAACAACTTTAACAAATTCATCCACTTCTGTTTTGGTAGTACAGAATGAAGTCATAAAACGAACTTCTGAAATTTCTTCATCCCATTCGTAGAAAAAATATTTTTCCTGAATTTTAGGAATAATATTTCCAGGTACAATTGCAAAAACTGCATTTGCTTCTATTGGTTTTGTTATTTTTATTGAAGGAAATTCTTTTAATCGATTTGCCAAATAAATTGCCATATCATTGGAAATTTCAGCATTTTTCAGCCATAGATTATCGGTAAGTAAAGCTTCGAATTGAGCGGAAATATAACGCATTTTTGAAGCAAGTTGCATTCCTTGCTTACGAATATATTTAAAGTTGGCACCAAAGTCTTTGTTAAAAAACACAACAGCCTCGCCGAACATCATTCCATTTTTTGTTCCACCAAAAGATAAAATATCAACTCCAGCATTGGTGGTGATATCTTTAATATCGCAATTTAAAGTAACTACAGCATTGGCAATTCTTGCTCCATCAACATGAAGTAACATATTGTTTTTATGACAAAAATCGGCGATGTCTTTTATTTCACTTGGTTGGTAAACAGTCCCAAATTCGGTAGATTGGGTAATTGAAACTATTTTAGGCTGAGAATGATGCTCAAAGCCAAACGAATGCAGATATTTCTTCATTGAATCGATTGAAATTTTCCCATTTTCAGATGGAATACTGATCAATTTACAACCAGTTAACTTTTCGGGAGCACCGCATTCATCATTATTGATATGAGAAACATCGCTGCAAATAATTGCATTAAATGAATTTAAAAAACTCGACATTGACAGAACGTTTGCTGCAGTGCCGTTGTAGACAAAAAAAACATTAATGTTCTCACCAAGAATTTCCTTGAATTTCTTTACCGAACGTTCTGTATAAACATCATCACCATATGAAATGGTATCGCCCAAATTCACATCAGATAAGGCTTTCATGATTAATGGATGAACGGGTGCATTGTTATCGCTGGCAAAGGTTTTCATGTTTGAAATTTATTAATGAAATACAAAGTAAAGAATTGAAATTGACTCTTTCAATAAATAATTAAATAATTTTCGAAAACGATTTTATTATTTGAAAAATACCTAATTTTGATTCTCAATTTGGAATAGAATTATGCAAAAGAAGGAGCCATTGATATTTGGTGGTTATTACCACATCTTCAACAAAGGAATCAATGGTTGCAAGCTATTTTACCAAAATAAAAACTATCA
>JACAAW010000274.1 GCA_013377115.1 Bacteroidota bacterium
TCGCCTTTTGTTCTTGTAATGCAATTTTTTCAGTAAGGAATCCGCCTTTAATATCTTGGGAGAAACATAAAAAGGAAGAAAAAACGAAAAACAGTGGGATAATAATAAATTTCATAATCATTTGATTTATTTATACAAATATACAACTCTATAAATCGTTTTGAAAGTAATTTTAAAAATGCTATAGAAAATTGTTCAAAATTAAAAATCCTTTGAAATTAACTCTATTGTTAATTTTTTTGCATCTTTGTATAATAAATTTTATTCAAATCAGGTAAAGGTTTGACTGAACATAAAATATGAAATTCTTCCACTTCCAAAAAAATAAATTATTTTTTTTATCAATTGCTTTGGCACTGTTGAGTTCTTGTGCTAATGTGGTTACACCAACTGGAGGTCCAAAAGATGTTGCAGCTCCTATGGTTCAGAAATGCGAACCTGTAAATTCGTCAACCAATTTTAAGAGTAAATCTGTTAGGATTTATTTTGATGAGTTTGTTGCTTTAAATGAAATTAGCAATAATGTTATTATTTCTCCTCCAATAAAAAGCATTCCTGATTTTAAAATAAAAGGGAAATCTGTGGCTTTCGAAATAAAAGATTCTCTAAAAGAAAATGCAACCTATTCCATTAATTTTGGAAATTCAATTGTAGATATTACAGAAAACAATCCGATAAAAAATTTCTCTTATGTATTTTCTACTGGGAATTTTGTGGATTCTCTTTCTTATAAAGGCAAAATTGTGAATGCTCAATCATTAAAAGCAGAAAAAGACATATTTGTGATGCTCTATAAAAATGATATTGATTCATTGCCCCTAAAAGAAATGCCTTATTATATTGCAAAAACAGATCTTGATGGAAATTTTTTATTTAGGAATATAGCGACAGGAAAGTATAAACTTTTTGCAATAAAAGATTTGAATAATAATTTTATTTTTGATCAATTAGAAGAGCAAATCGCATTTTCAGACACATTAATTTCCCCTATTTTCTCAGATTCAGTTAAACTAGAAATAAAAATTGACAGTTTAAAAAAGGGACTTGATTCATTAAAAAAAGATTCAACAGTTTCATTGTCGAATAACGAATCTGTTTTCAAACTTTTTGCAGAAACTGATACATCTCAAAAAGTAGTAAGAACGTCTATTTTAGAAAAAGGAAAAATGATGATTGTTTTTAAACAGTCAATTACCAATACTCAAATAGAATCATTAACTCCTGAAATTAATCTAAATGATCAGATAATTGAAAAGTGTAAAACAAATGATAGCTTGATTTTTTGGATGCCAAAAGTTGAAAAGGATTCAATTTATCTTCTAATAAAAGTCGAGAATAAAATAATAGACACCCTATCAATATCATTGAAAGCACCCCAAAAAAGGGAAGTGAAAAAAGAGGTGGCGAAACCAAAACTGAGTATAATTTGCAGTGCTAAAAATGGCCTTAACTATGATTATTTTAATCCAATATCTTTTGAATTTGGGCATCCGCTTTCTAAATTTGAATTCGAGAAAGTAATATTAGTGGAAGAAAAAGACACTTTAAAAAGTGAGGTTGCTTTTTCGGATAAAATACAACGAAAATTAAAAATTGGCAATAAGTTAAAAGAGGGAAAAAACTACACACTTTTTATTCCACCAACCACATTTACTGATATTTTTGGTTTAACAAATGATACCTTAAAAGTTTCATTTAAGACTAGATTAAAAAAGGAATATGGAACTTTTAAATTTAAAGTTACTTTGCCTCTAGGTGAAGAAAACAAAAATTTTATTTTACAGTTATTCAATGCTACGGATAAACTAATTAGTGAAAAATATCTGAATTCAAGTCAAACAGTTTTTTATGATTTCTTGGAACAAGGTTCCTATAAAATGAAATTGATAGAGGATGATAATAAAAACATGAAATGGGATTCAGGAAAGTATATTAAAAAGTTACAACC
>JACAAW010000275.1 GCA_013377115.1 Bacteroidota bacterium
CCCTTTGCTTGTTTCCTAAAACCCTTTAAGAGTTTGTCTTAAAACCCTCTTGTTGTTTCCTGAAACCCTTTGCAAGTTTTCAAAAGCCCTCTTGCTGTTTCTTAAAACCCTGTGTGAGTTTCCTAAATGCCTGTGGAAGATTCCTAAAACCCTGAACGAATTTCCTAAAACCCTGTCAGACATTGCTAAAGTACTGGCAGAGATTCCAATTTTGCTTAGAGTGTTTCCGTTTTTACTGGCTGAGATTGTGATTTTTAATTAGTGATTTGGCGAATTAGTTAATTAGTAATTGAGTTAATTGGTGAATTAGTGAAATAAAGGAGCATTCATTTAATTGTATAGAGTTCTATTTAATTATCAATTTAACATGTTGTCAAATTAGATTGCTTCATTCGCCTGTGAGCGAATTCGCAATGACATCGTTGCAAGGGAGGTTACGATTGCGGCAATCTAAATGAAAATATGTTCTTTAAATTAAATGAACTGGGGTTAACGAGGTTTTGTAAATTTTATCTTACTTACCAATTTAAATTCGGGGCTGGATGCGCCGTATACTGATTTTACATAAGCTTTAACGGCTATTGTAATATCGAATAGGCCTGTGCCATCTTTGTATAATATCTTGTTGCGATTGAGACGTGAGTTAGCTAGAGCTGTGGCTGCATTTATTACTGCTGTGTTTTTGAGTTTCATTGAGGCCAGCATGGAATTGAGGGCTGTTACTTTTAAATCTGCTTCGTTGGGATTGTAGCCAGGTTCGGAACTGAGCAAATTGATTAGACGTGCTAAGTTTGCCATACGATTGTCGAAACTCAATTGAGATGCTGAGATTTCTTTTGGATCGAGTGATGGAGTGTTATTATCGGAAGCATTTAATGTTCCGGTTCCCTCATTTACACTTCCATTTGGGTCTATTTGAATTTGCTTGGCTTTAGGAGTTGCTCTTTTTCCGGTGATTTTACGGGTATATGTTTTTGCATCGGAAATTATTTGTTTGGTAACTTCAGAACTCTCAAGCGCATTTAAAATACGTGTGGTTAATGGACTTAAGGGATTGAAAAGAATTTCTCTGCCATCTACAGCCACAGTGTAGAGATTTTTCTTATCGGATACCGTAGTATTTGATCCTTGAGAAGCTGTTAATAAGGCATTTAAGCCCGGCAGTTTGATTGAAACTTTTGAAGGGTTATAAGTTGAACCAAATCCAGTACAATTTGAAATTAAAACTTCGAGGTTTCCTACGTTGGTATCGTGACCAGTTTCATGTGTTGACATAATTTCTAGATTTTAAATTAATAATTATTGAATTAAGAAAATAAAAAGTAGAAGTATGGAACCATCGTTTTGTGTTAGTGATTTTCTATTTTAACGAAGTTTCGTTTTGATTATTGTATAAAGTAAAAAATAATTTTAAATAAAAACCCGACAAAGACCATGCTTCTATTGTCGGGTTTCCCGTGGAAGGTAAACATTTAGTAACTAAACCAAATGAAGTGCAAAGGTAAAAAAATATTGTTTTTTAAATAAAACATCTACCTATACTTTATAAATTTATAAATAAATTTTACGACCAAAACAAAATAAATATGAATAAAACTTAAACATCTAAATAATCATGCTATATTTGTGGTGATGGATAAATCATTTTTATATATTTTAAGAATGTGAGTTCTTTCATTTAAATTAAATAAAAAAACCGACCCGGGCTGTTACACCCGATGTCGGTTTTCCCGCTAAGGAAATCAATCAATAATTAAATCGATTGAAGTGTAAATATAATTAATTATAAATCGTTTTGCAATAGGTAGTTATACCTGTTTAGAAACCGGTCTACTTTTAAGTGGTTCCTACAAGAGTGGAAAAAAACTCCAAGCGTTTGTTTTATTGTTGAAAACGAGATAGCAAATGCTTAGAGGAAGTATTTATTTA
>JACAAW010000276.1 GCA_013377115.1 Bacteroidota bacterium
AGCAAATGTAAATTGCATTGGCGTAAACTCCAACGGAGATATTTTTGAAGGGAATAATTGTTTTGGAGGACTATATAAGTTGCTAGAAGGATCAATAAAATGGCAGAATATCAGTCAAAATAGTTCCATTGGGCATATTATTTTTCGAAATGATGAAATTTTAATAACTGTTGATAATTCTATTATACATTCTCTTGATAATGGAAATACTTGGAATGTTTTAGGAATAATAGCCAATCAATATGAAATTGGAGGAATAGCTATTGATACAATAAATAATATTCTATACGCTGGAGCGTTATATCTTTACGCCTCGTCTAATAATGGAGCCTCATGGACTCAAACCACAATGCCCGCTTCAAATGATGTAATAGTGGATACAAATGGAACAGTTTTTACATGCACTCATTGCGATGGTGGTGTTTACAGATCTTTTAATTCTGGCTTAACATATACACAAATATTACCAAATGCTACAAATGTTTCAAAGCTCGCTATCAACTCTTACAATGAGATCTTTGCTGGAGCATATGGATGGAGCCCAGGCCTTTTCAAGTCAATTAACGGTGGAAACTCATGGACAGAAATTGATTCCACTTTCACGGATAAAACTATTTACGATTTAATGATTGACTCAAATGATAATATTTATGTTTTAACAAGTGATGGAGAGATGCATATTTCCACTGACAGAGGTAATAGTTGGTCCAATTATCCTACGAATATTATTACTGCATGTTCAATTTTTCATGATGAAATTCATGAAAAAATTTTAATTGGCTCCATGGGTGATGGTATTTATTCCTCAGATGATGCTCTAGTAAATTGGGAATGGTTAAGTGACAGCTTAAACAATACAAATGTATTTTCGTTTAATCAAAACATGAGTGGTGACTTATATTGCGGCACAGACTTATCAATATTTAAATCAACAAACAATGGTGAGAAATGGAATAAATTGGATTTTCCTGAAGTGAGGAATAATATAATTCGTAAAATAGTTTCAAATGCTAATGGATATGTATTTGCCTGTACTGATCAAATGGGTTTATATAGATCTATAAATAACGGATTAACCTGGCAAAATATTGATAATGGAATAACTCATGGTCAAATGTTGGATATGACTGTCAATATTAATGGCGACCTTTTTGTTTCCGACCCAGGTAATGGCTTATTTAGATCCACTGACAATGGCAATCAATGGCAACAACTTGACACAATAAATATGTCTAAATCGTTGCAAGCAATTGCTATCACTAAAAGTGGTGCTGTGTTAGCCGCACAATTTATGGGAGATACAATTTACAGGTCAATGGATAATGGAAATAATTGGCAGAAAATTAGTTTCCCAGACTATTATATCACAAAATTAATAGTATTGCCTGATAGTACAATAATGACTTTGGGTGCAATTAACGGCACATTTGCTTCATATGATGATGGGCTTACATGGACAAATATTTGTTCAAATAATAGTTTTGAAGAAATATTTCCAGATGAAAACAATAACCTATATGGATTAAATTCTTATGGCTTATATGTTTCTTATGATTATGGAATAAATTGGTCAATAGTTTCTATTTTGTCAGATGATAGACCAAATACATTTCTAATAACTGAAAATAATGATTTCTTTATCGGAACAGGCCGTAATGGAATTTATAAAAATGATTCCACCTATTTTGTTTCCTCAAATCATCATTTGCAAAATGATTTTGGAATAAGTATTTTCCCCAACCCAGCAACAGATAACCTTACCATCAGCACCATCGAAAAATCTACCATTGAAGTTCTAAACATTCAATGCCAAATTCTCAAAACAATAAAAAGCAATGAAATGAACACTAAGATTGATGTTGTAAATTTACCCAGTGGCATTTATTTAATAAAAGCTACAAGTTCAAAAGGTGTTGGG
>JACAAW010000277.1 GCA_013377115.1 Bacteroidota bacterium
GCGCCACCTACAAAGCGAATGAGTATCTTTACAACGGGAAGATGTTTCAGGAGGAAATGGGATTAAATTTGTTGGATTATGGGGCGAGGTTTTATGATCCGGTGCTGGGGAGGTGGCATTCAATTGATCCGTTGGCGGAATTAGGGAGAAGATGGAGTCCTTATACTTATGCACTTGATAATCCCATAAGATTTATTGACCCTGATGGGATGTGGGCCGGTGATTTTTATAATCAGAATGGAGTGAAAATAGGAACTGATGGAGTTGATGATAAAAAGATATATGTTGTACCAGACAAAAAAGATGTAAAAACTGTTAAGAGTAATACAAAAGCTGGTAACACGACTCAGGTTGCTGATGTCAAATCAGCTGTAGAATTGCCAAGTGCGGGAGTTCGTTCGAAAATGGGAGATGCTGTTGATCGTTCAAATGCCCCAACCACTGATGATAAGAAAGGGGGATTTCATGAAGAAGGAGGCGTTTTTGGCACTAAAAATGGACAAGACTGGGTTTCTGAAGCTAACCCTGGACCAGTATCTGATCCTTCTGTGGATCCATATGCAGAGATTAATGTATTTAGTTCTAAAGAGGGGCAAACGATACCTGCTGCAACATCTACTGGCACTTATCATGTACATCCGGCTGGTCAAGTTGAAGTTGCACCTCCAGCGAACACAATTGGCGGAGGCAAAGTATATGGTTTTGATCAATCTCCAAGTGGTATTGTAGGTGGTGATGTAGGTGATATTCCAGCTGCAGCAAGTCGTCCATATGTTACTGGTAATTCATATGTATTAGGCGCACGCTCAGGACCAGTAACAATTTATAATGGCAACGGTACCGTAGCAACTTTCCCATTAGATCAATTTAGAACAATAGGTATAAAATGAGAACACTAATAATTACATTACTATCCACCTTGATGTCGCATTCTTTGTTTGGCCAAATCATCAACAGTACGGAATCGACTGATCTTTCAAATATATATAACCATGCGTTGTCGGTTTATTGTGATTCTTCTCTTGCTAAGAATCTCAATTCACTCATGGTTGAATACGAATCTTTAACAACAAGCCATATTCCCCCAAAAATAGGTAATGTTGAAATAAAGTTGATTGAATACAAACAACTCATTAGTTTGACCTCCAACAAAAAGAGTATTGAGTTATTAAGGGTTATACCAATAAGGCATGAAAAAGGGTGCTTCTTTGTTAATATTTTACCTTATAGAGTAACTAAAAAAGGGGGGAAATTGGAATACTCCCTTCTTATGGGTATGGGAGCAAAAATTGAGTATCGATTTGATTGTAATACTAAGGGTTTTGTATTTGATAAAATAGAATGAGCAGATTATTTCAAGCCAGTTTTTGTTTTAGCTCAGTTTTAAGGATAAAAGCAGAAAGAAAATCTCTGTTGGAGTTTCAGGGACCACTCCTCCACTAAAAATCAAGACAAAAGATGAATAAAATAAATAGTACCAGT
Organism: Bacteroidota bacterium; assembly: GCA_013377115.1. Classification (GTDB taxonomy): domain Bacteria; phylum Bacteroidota; class Bacteroidia; order Bacteroidales; family CG2-30-32-10; genus Cfx2-01. The sequence continues at coordinate 1,483 of JACAAW010000277.1, forward strand.
TTGCCCTATTTTTTAGGCTTTTTAATATTTTTTCAATTACTACAACAATCATGTAATTATGTTGAAAAAAGGCATGAGCAAAGAAATAAAACAAATATTCAGGGGGTTGTGATTGAAAAGTATGAAGATAAATGGAATCACGGCAGTCCAATGCTAAAACTTATGACAGGTAGTGAAATTGGTGTGGGGAGCTGGGTAAAAGGAAGCAATTTCTGGCAACAAGTTGAAGTAGGAGATAGTATTAGTAAACCACCAGGTACAACAGATCTTACATTGTTCAAAAAAAATGGTGATTATTTTTTATATAAGTTTAAGGAGTGAGTAATAATCCCAGATCATGACAATCTAAACATCAAAGATCAGCTGCCGATAGTCTTCCATAAAACAATAAACCAATTGTTATCCTG
>JACAAW010000278.1 GCA_013377115.1 Bacteroidota bacterium
ATTCGAGAAGCAGGAAAATTTATGGAGATACCCCTGATTGATCACCTGATTCTGACCTCCGAATCATTTATGTCTATGGCCGATGAAGGCTTGATTTAGAAAGAAAGGGGTTTCCCCTTTTTTGGTCGCTTGGGACAAAAAATAAAATTGATAATATTCCACATATTGTGGAACAATTATTCTATATTTGCATCGAAGACAATAAACTATAGCGTTTTGGAAATACTGCGTAAAGACAGATTACTTAGACACAAAATCAAGAACAAAGGTAATATCAAGTTAAATAAAGCCATTGATTCTTTGATTGTTGATATAGAAAAAGCCAATTGGAGAACAAAAATTGAAATTGTTGCAGAAAGACCTGATGCTGATTGTGTTCATAGTGAAGGATTCTATTTCTTCAACATAAACATTCACAGGACAATGATTTTAATTGTTTTCGAGGACAATGAAGCTACGATTATTTGGACAGGTTCTCATGACAATTATGATCAGACTTTTAAAGGGAACAAAAAAACGATTGAAAATTGGTTAAGAAAACAAGGATTAATTAAATAATTGAACAATGGATAAGTTTGATATTGATAGTGTTTTGCAGATAGTTGAACTTTCAAACGAATTGGAATTTGAAAAGGCCAGCGCATTGCAACTTAAATTGAGGTGGATGCAAAAAGAAGACGAATCTTTAAGCCCAATCAGGGAACATCTTCGTCTTTTGGTACGTGACTACGAAAATAAACATTGGTCAAAAATTGATTCCATTACTGATGAACAAATAGAGATCAATTTCAAGGCTGAGCGGTTAGTTTCAGCCGAAAATAAATTTATTTCGGAACGCAGAGAAATATTAAAATCAAAATTAAAAGCCTACGGATTAAGTCAATCGGATTTAGCTAAAATTTTGGGACATCGTGATAATTATATGTCTGAATTGATTAATGGCGTACGTCCATTTTCAAAAGATGATATAGTAGTAATTCATAGGCTATTAAAAATTAAGCTGGACTCATTGATTTCACCATTTGTCAAGGAAGATGTTGCCCGACATGTCCGAACTACGCTTGAGACATTAAACAAGCAAAAAGTTAAGCTTTCAAAAAAAGACTTTGACTTCGTGGAAATTTAGTCAAAGACCATAGCCAAAATTGACTCCCAAAGATTAACTCCTTTCTCAACTTCGATTTCCCTTATCCGGATGATCTGATGACCAGCTTCAACTTTTGTGAATGTGGCTTTTGCATGACCATTTATCCTATCGGCATTTCCTACTTCTGCAATTATACACTGGTAAAGCCCTTCAAGTTGTCAGCCATATAGCCACACTAGAGGCAACATACGGCCCTGCCAGAAAGCAAATTTATTCAACTCCTTTGCAGCTTTTTTCACTTGTTAATCCTTCTGAGCTCCTATCCAACTGGTTTTTACAGTTTGGCCTTAATGATATATTTTGGTTTAAATTATACGCTAAGAAAGTGCATCTCTTCACGTACCGGTCCCCTCATTCAAGGATTTTCCCGGCATATACTCACTACCCTGCGTTATTCCAGTTCCTCCTTGACTGACCCTCCCAAGCTCCACTGGTATCTTGCATATAATTTTAACTCTAAAAATTTATTATCATGAAAACTTTCGTAAAAAACTACATTGGAAAAGGAAAACAAGTCGCCGGATTATCAATCGCAAAAGTTACCTGCAAACTCGAAGATCTTCAAAAATTCGCCTACTTCTTCGACGGAATCGAGTATGTCACCTTCGAGGTAGCAAAAATGAAACAGGCCGACAGCTTCGGAAGAGATTACACAGT
>JACAAW010000279.1 GCA_013377115.1 Bacteroidota bacterium
ACTGGAGGTAGTGGTTCTCCAAATATTTTCAAAATAGATTTGATAGGAAATACTATTTTAGGCTCCTTTCCGATTATAACAGGAAGTGGTTATGATGGGCTAGAATATTGTTCTGCAACGAATAAATTATATTTTGCATCAAGTAATTCTCCAATAAAAGAGGTCAATCAAGCCGGTTCAGGATTAGGATCTGCAATTGGTACTAGCGTTCCAACATATGGAAGTTTCTGTATAGATCCTAATGGTAATTTTGCATATTATCTTCAAGGAACAACTGTTGAAAAGGTTAATTTAGCAAATGGCGCAACAACTACATTTTTATCAGGAATAAGTGCTCAACCTTATTGTGATTTAGAATTTGGCCCTTCCTCTTCAGGAACAGGAATGAGTTTATATGTTGGTGGGGATAATATTATTTATGAAATTATTGATGTTGCAGCTCCAATAGCTAATATTGCCTCTTTACCTAATATAACAGATGCATGTTCCGTTACTCCTACAGCACCAACAGCAAATGATAATTTTGCAGGCACAATCACAGGTACAACAACAACAACTTTTCCAATTACAACTGAAGGAACAACAATTATTACATGGACATATAACGATGGTAATGGCCATATTTCAACCCAAACGCAAACAGTAATTATTGATGACGTAACACCACCACAAATTTTAAGTGGCACTACTTCATTCGTGATTCCTTCTGGTGGAAATACTTCCGGATGGTCGCCATGGACATATACTTTCGCTGACCCTGTTCCTGCTGGTCAATATGTTACTGGAATAGATCTTACATTTACTGGAGTGGATCAGGGTTGGGGAGGAACTGGCGCTAATGCTGAAATGTATGTTTCAGGAACTCATATTGGTTATGGGACACTTTCGCACACATCGCAAACTTTTACAATAAATTATACAGGTGCAATTCCAGCCTATGTTTATGGTGGTAATAATGATCTTCAAATGTTTTTTGTTGGTTATTCTGGATGGGTTGGATATTGGCAGGGCGGAACAATGACCATTCATTATGGACTTCCAGTAATTACAGGTGAATGCTCAGCTTCCATATTAACACCTCCAACTGTTATTGATAATTGTGCAGGTATTGTTTCAGGAACAACTACTGATTCTATATCATTTTCTACACAAGGAACCCATATTGTGAACTGGACTTTTGATGATGGTAACGGAAATACATCAACAGATGTACAATTAATAGTTATTGATGATATTACTTCTCCTGTTGCTGATATTTCAACTCTTCCAACTGTTACAGGTCAGTGTTCTGCTACAGCTGTCACTCCAACTGCCACAGATAATTGTATTGGTTCAATTACAGCTACAACAACAGATCCGTTAACTTATACAAATCCAGGCACATATACAATTAACTGGACTTACGATGATGGCAATGGGAACACTACTTTACAAATACAAACCGTAAGTGTAGCAGATACAATTCTTCCTACAATAACTGCACCGGCAGATTTGATAGTTTGTTATGGTACAGGAATTAATTTAGGAACCCCAACCACGGCAGATAATTGTTCGATTGTGAATGTAACAAATGATGCACCAGCAGTATTTCCAATAGGAAACACATCAGTAATTTGGACTGTAACAGACGTAACTGGAAATGACACAACAGCCATTCAAACAGTAACAGTAAATCCATTAATAGATTTATCAACAACTTTGATTGGAGTTACAATAAGTGCTAATGAAAATGGAGCAACTTATCAGTGGATTGATTGTAATAATAGCAATTTGCCAATTGCTGGACAAACTAATCAAAGT
>JACAAW010000028.1 GCA_013377115.1 Bacteroidota bacterium
GTTAAATCCCATTTTAAATCGTAAAGTCTGTTCCAGTTAAATGTTTTTACATAAGTTGGGTCAATAATTACTATTGCCGTTGATTTATCGCGCATCAAACTTTCGCTATAGCCTCTATCCACATCTGTTCTGAATGAAAGAAGTTTCGGCATCAGGAAGAAATTGAAATCTTTAATAAGTCGCAATGATTTGTATTTTCCAAAGAATTTTGATTTTCCAAATGGGGTAAAGTTTTTTGGATTATTCGAGAAATTATAGCCAATTGCTCCTTTATAAGTCTTTTTTACATCATACTCAATATCTATGTTTCGATGATAAACTTCAGTGTAAGCATAAGTAAAATCTAAATTTTCAACATCATAAATATGAGATTTTGTTGACGTGCCGGTTTTCTCTTTTTTCACATTCATGAAGTTGATACTTTTCCTCATGGTATAATCTTGTACCAATTTTTTTATGGAATCTTGTTGAGAAGCATTAGAATAAGAATCTAAATCTGTATTGAGTAAAATATCAGGATTTAATGGATTGTATTGTGGATTGCTAAAAGATTCAGAATAATCAAAATGCATAGGGATTTTAATTCCCGATTTTTGTGGCAAGAATTTGCCTAATTCAAGATTTGTGGCAATATCATATTGCGTGATATTTTCCTTTTGTCGCTCGTTTACTTTCTTTTCGATACTTCCAAAACCCGGTGTACTAATATTTCCGGCAAGGGCCACAGTTCCTAAATCAGCAAGATTTGCGGTGATTCTTGCTGTTGCTGCCCAGCCACCTTTTTCATTGAAATCAGTCAATCGAAGTTCATTTACCCAAATCTCAGCGCATTTTGCCAGTCCATCATCACCATTAGTTACTGAAGTTTTCTTTGGATTTCTAATTCCAATCATAATCGTTTTTACACCACTCAATGTTGGATTTCCCACAACAGTTACCTTTCTGTCGCCATCCATTTTATTATATGGGGTTAATAAAGTAACGGTGCTGCCGCTTCTCATTGCTACGTTTCTTTCCAATTTAATATCCTGGAATTGACTTAAGTCTAAATCAATAAGGTTGGCGTCTGGCCAAATTTCTTTATCGGTGGTGGTTCCCCAAGCGGTAGGTGATAATGGCAATTCGTACTCGTAATAATTGGTGTTAAAATCGGTTCCTAATCTTAAGAAAAGTGTCAAATCTCCTTTGTTTAATGCTTCATCAACTCTGCCAGCTTCAGCATGAATGTACATTTTAATTTTTTTGTACTGACGAATATCCAAATCAGAAGTTTTATAAGCTCCTCTTGCATCGCCATCAATTAGGTTACAAACTTTTAATACTAAAGATTGTTCATTTAATTGTTGTAAATTGGTTGAAGCAACATTGGTTTCTCTGATAATATCTGGAGGCAATACATAAGGAATTGGAGATCTTTTTCCATTTTCTTCAATGTTTACAGCCGAGATTTCAAAAACTGTTTGACTTTGAGTATCATCTGGATTGTATTCGCCTGGGGCTAATAAGGATGATAAATATTTCCTCCAATCAGTTCTAACCAAATCTAATGTTGCAAAACGGCAAATAATTGGTTGCGAAAATCCTTTGAAAAAGGTACGCATAAAACGAATCGATTTAAAATCTTGAATATTATTTACAATTTTATCAGGACTCGAAATTGGAATTTTAAATTGATACCATTTTACACTTGAAGCAGTACCGTTTGCTAAAGTAACATTAGCATTTAATACATCAGTAATATAATTTTCGCCAACAACCATTTTCGAAGGTTTTAAATCAACCTTGTATTGGAAATAGCGTTCAGTTTTACTGAGTGTATTATCACGATTAATATCTTCTGCATTAGGAATGGTTGTGGATGAAATTGGGTAATCATCAGGTCTTTCAACGCTTGAATTTCCTTCCAATCCATTGTATTTTTTATATCTGTCTAAAATGGAAGTTGAAGCATTATCAAAATCCGAACCTCTGAAATAATGGTAATTATCGGCTGAAGGGTCGGCGACAGCATTGTCGTGAGCAGCCCCAGCAGGAATATTATTGATGTATGAATTGTAGAAAAATGTTCTTTCGTCATCATCTCCCAAACCATCGTAACCAACATCCTGATACTTTCTTGCATCAGCGTTATTGTCGAATGAATTAACCAAAGCCTGAACCGTAGGAACTCTACCCCAAATAGTGGTATCAACATTCGTTATTGTAGTTGATGTAGGAAGTCCATTTTCGTAACTTTTCCTGCCATCCTTTAATACATCTTCAGAAATATCTCCCAAATCAAAATATAGCTCACCACCAGAATGCAACGGATCGTAAACAAATGGATCCATCATCCAAAATTCAATGTATTCAACGTTTGTTGCTTCAAAATCGGTAGTTTCAATTTTTCTCATCATCCCGCCCCATCTGGTTTCTGGACTATTTAATTCTCCTGTTGAAAAATTAAGTCCTGAAGAAAAAGAAGTAGGATTTACATCATAATTATATGGACCTCTTTCGCTTGGATAAAATGCCATATCTAAAACTGCAATATTGGTTGGCTGTCCGGTTGGACTTTCCTTTGCTGGGAATACTTCTGTTTCTAGAATTTCACGAACAAAATGATTTGACTGGTCGTTGGCTGTAATGTGGCTAGGGGTTAAAGAATTGTTTCTTAAAAACAAAGGATCTATTACATACCAATTTAGTTTTGCCCTATTAAAACCAAAGCCCAGATCAGTGGAAGAACCTTCAGGAAACATATTTGCTGAGGTTTGTCCTTGTGGTGTACTTGCTAAAAACCAAGCGCCCATATTTTTGATATCCATTGAGGATTTTGTTCCTTCAAAATCATCAATATATGAGGTTCCTGCGGCACCAATTGCCTTGGAGTGTCCAGGAATTAAATTTGCGAATTCCCCACCAATTGTAAATTTTGAAGGAGCTTTCGTATTAATAAATGGCAACATGTCAACCAATTTTGTAATCAAAGCTGATTCTGTTTGGTAATCGGCATTCATTCCCCAAATTGTATTATTAATTGGTTCGTCACCAAAATTAATTTTTTGTGTTAATGGTCTTTCAGAAAGGTTTAACACCGTTGCGCCAATATTAAAATCTTTATTAACTTTATAATCGATATGAGTTCCTAAGAAAGTTTTTGATTGAATTGCAAACATGGATTGACTTTCGAGCGAAATTTTAATTGGAGTACCCGAATTTAAAATTCCTTCATTAATGATTTTCACCCTTCCAAGGGTGTAGTCAACGGTATAATCAACGTTTTCGGTTAATTGAATTCCTCCAGCTGTAACTTTTACAGAACCTTGAGGGACATTCATTGCATTTAATGAAATTTCGGAACCAGAACTTGATTTGAACATTCCTTCCAAAGCGTATTTGTTTTTATCAGGAAACTGTTGGGCTCCACTTTTTGTTAATTTGTATAGTTCGTCAAAAGCATATTTATCACCAAGAGCCGGATCAACCAATTTTGCCCTCAAATCTTTACCAAAAGGCTCCAAAACAGGAAAGAAAATTCTTCCGTTTGTGGCTTGAATTGTTCCACCATAAACTGCCGCTCCATCAATAAAATCGAAAACTCCATCAGGATCAAGATCCATTAGGGAATTTAATCGATCACAACCCAAAACCCGAATCAGTGGTTGACCAGAAATTGGACCTTCAGTTAAAAATCCCATTGGAACACCGCTTTGATTACTTGTATAAAGAACGTTCAATCTGAAATCTTTTGGATTTACCTGATAACCACCAATGGCGTAAACGTTTTTCATCATTAATTTCCACAATGGAATTTCAGTATTTAAAGAGCTGCTCTTAATAAGTTTTACAATTAATGTTTTTGGAGCACTAATACCGCCCGTTGAGAATTCCCCAACTTGATAAACACTGTCGCTGCCAATTACGGTGTATTGATAAGCTACTGCCAATACGTGGTCGCTATTAAGTGAGGTATTCATTGAAATAAAACCAAGTTTGCTGTTAAACGTGTACTCAGATGGAGATAATTTTCTGGCACTTTCAACTACTTCATAATCTTGGCCAGAAGCATAAGTAGCAGATGGAAAATAATTACTAGCAGTATTTAAATCTCTAATTTGAGTTTGATTTAACATTAAATTAGGATACAAACTATTGTTATAATTTGAAGGCAAATTTGGATCTTTTCCAGGAGGCGTTTGTGGAAAAATCACAGCATTGTTTGGAGCATGTTCACCTAAATCCATAAGTGCAACAATATTTCTGTTTTCTCCAGTTGCGGCGCCAATTGTAGTTACCCAAACCTCCATTTTTGTAATGTTGATTGGAGAATTAATAATTGGTAATTCTTTTAAAGCATTGTTGTAATGGTCTCTGAAATATTGAGCAATAAAAAAGTGCTTATTTTCTTCGTATTGATCTGCTTTTAAATTAAATGTATTGGTCTGAGCACCACCAGAAACTTCAATAGTTGAAGCTTGAGTTTTCTGCTGTGAAAAAACACTGGTAACGGTAGTTTTTCCAAATTGTAATTGTGTTTTTATCCCAAATAATCCTTGGCTACCTGTGATTAAGGTGCTATTTAAAGGCATGGTAACATCACCCGCTTCAATCAATCTGATGATCTCATCTTCTTTACCTTCATAAGCCAATTTCATTTTGTTTTCGAAATCGAAAGTTGACTCTGTATTATAATTTAATCCAAGTTGAATTTTATCGCCAATTTTAGCGGTAACATTCATTTGAATTTTCATATCAAATTCAAAATTGGTAGATTTTTGTTGCTTAACATCTAAAGCAGGATCTTCTCTTTTGATTGAATTTACTCCAAAAATTAACTCAGCTGACCCTTGTGGTCTGATATCAATGGTATTGCTGCCAAAAATATTTTCAATTGTTTGACCACCAAATTTTATTTTTGGAATAATGCCTGATTGAGTTTCCATACTTGAGGCGCCATTTCTTTGCTTCCAGTAGTTTTTTAAAGAATTATCCATGTCATATTCCTGGTATTCTTCAAAAGTCATATAATTAGATGGGCGATATTCCAAGGAACCAGCTTTCTGCGAAAAAATATACTGATTTGTATTTGGATCGTATTCAACTTCCGACTTAATATTTGATGGATTTTGCAAATATAAGGGACTTGTATTATTGTAATTTCCAAAAGGATTTGTTGGATCTTCAATAATAGGATATGGCAGAACATCCGTCGAGTCGTCGATGGTATCTGGTGGAAAATAATTAATGTTTAAATTCTTTGGCTTAGAATTATTAATTGTTGCACTTGAACTCCATACTATTGACAACAAAAACAGTATTGAAGAAAACTGCAAAAAATATTTAACGAAACGCTCCAATCTTTCTAATTATTAAAATTATAAAACCTTTAATGCATATTTAATTAATTCCTCGACAGATATTGCAAGTCCCTCATTTTTAATTGTTTTATCAACGGCTTTTTCTGCAATATTACGATTAAATCCTAACATAATTAATGCAGTTAACGCTTCTTCTTTCAAAGTATTGTATTGAGGTGAAATTTTTTCTGAACTTACATCTTCTTTTTCAATTTTTCCTTTTAAATCAATGATAATTCGTTGAGCAGATTTTTCACCAATTCCTTTTACTTTTTGAAAAACACCGACGTTATTTGTTTGAATTGCTGTTTGAATTTCTGCTGTGGTGAGTGAAGATAAAATTAATCTTGCAGTATTACTTCCAACTCCAGAAACAGAAATAAGATGTCTGAAAAATCTCCGTTCTTCATCGCTGGCAAAACCATATAAAACAAATCCAACAGGCGTGGTTGCTTCTGATTTAATTGCCAAATGTGTGAATAATTTACAATTTTCCTCGTCTTTTATTTTGGTAAATGTATTTAGCGAAATATTTAACATATAGGCTATTCCATTAGATTCCAGAATGGCATAAGTTGGATTTTTTTCTACTAGTTTCCCTTGAATATAAGCAATCATGGTTAAAGTTTAGTCTGTATTTTTGTTAAATTTATTTGTAAATGCACCCAAAAATAAACCTGTAAAGGTACAATTTTTAATTAATTCCCAAAAATCATATTGATTTAATATGTGTTGTTTAATTGTCACTTATTCAGTGTTTTGACTGCCTGAGTCTTTTTTTTTATTAAAAATAGATTATATTTGACTTTTAAAAAGCAAAAAATCTGATTTTATTTTTAATGATCCTTAAATTTTGAATAATGAAAAAAATTGTTGTTTTAACTGGAGCTGGAGTTAGTGCCGAAAGTGGAATTAAAACATTTCGAGATAGCAATGGTTTATGGGAAGAATACAAAATTGAAGAGGTTGCTACTTTTGATGCCTGGAGGAGAAATTCAGATTTGGTATTGGAGTTTTATAATCAGCGAAGAAAGCAATTAATGGAGGTCCATCCAAATGCTGCACATCACGCTTTAATGAAATTAGAAGAGAAATTTGAAGTTCAAATTATTACTCAAAATGTGGATGATTTGCACGAAAGAGCTGGTTCAAAAAATATCCTTCATCTTCATGGCGAATTAAAAAAATCAAGAAGCACATTAGACGAGAATTTAGTTTATGATATTGAAGGATGGGAATTAAAAAAAGGTGATTTTTGTGAAAATGGTTCTCAACTTCGTCCGCTTATCGTATGGTTTGGCGAAGCGGTTCCGAATATTTCTATTGCCGCCGAAATGACTGAACAAGCGGATATCTTAATAATAATCGGAACTTCGTTAAATGTATATCCAGCCGCGGGATTATTGGATTATGCAAAACCAAATATTCCTATTTATTTAATTGATCCAAACGAACTTGGAGTCAGCGGTATTTCAAATCTAACTTTCATCAAAGAAAAAGCTGGAATCGGAGTTCCAAAATTGGTGGAGCAACTTTTAGAAACCGTATAATTTTTTATTTCATCACAACTTCACTCATCACAATTTCACAAATTATTAATGCGCAACTAACCAATTTTCTCCAATATTCATTTCTATTTCTATCGGAACCAGCATTTTAATGGCATTTTTCATTTTATCAGAAACAATTGATTTTACAATTTCAATTTCTGTTTTGTGAACATCAAAAACCAATTCATCATGAACTTGCATAATCATCCGTGATTTCAAATTTTGTTTTTCAAATTCAGCAAAAATATCCACCATTGCAATTTTTATCATATCAGCAGCGGAGCCCTGAATAGGAGCGTTGATGGCATTTCTTTCTGCAAAACCTCTTACAATTGCATTGTTCGAATTAATATCCCTTAAATATCTTTTTCTGTCCATAATTGTTTGAACAAAACCATTTGCTTTTGCAAATTCAATTGTCGAATTCATATATTCCTTAATAGTTGGATATTTTGCAAAATATTGTTCAATAATTTGCGCTGCTTCTTTTCGTGGAATATTCAATCTATCAGCCAAACCGAATGCAGAAATTCCGTAAATGATTCCAAAATTTACCGTTTTGGCATTTCGGCGCATGTCTTTGGTAACTTCTTCAATGGTAATTCCATAAACTTTTGCTGCCGTTGCTGTGTGAATATCGATATTGTTTACAAAAGCCGCAATCATATCTTCATCCTTACTGAATTCAGCAATAATTCTTAATTCAACTTGAGAATAATCGGAGGAAAGCAACACATAATCTTCGTTTCTCGGTACAAATGCTTTTCTGATTTCACGTCCTTTTTCGGTTCGTATTGGAATGTTCTGTAAATTCGGATTGTTCGAACTCAATCTTCCGGTTGCGGCAACAGCTTGATTATAGGAACAATGAATTCTTCCAGTTTTATTGTTTACCAATGATGGCAGCGAGTCAACATAAGTAGATTTAAGTTTTGTAAGCGAACGATAGTCTAAAATCTCTTGAATAATTGGATGTTTATTCACCAATTTGGAAAGAATTTCTTCGCCAGTGGCATATTGCTTTGTTTTTGTAAGTTTTGCTTTTTCAACAATATGAAGTCGGTTAAACAGAATTTCGCCCATTTGTTTTGGTGAAGCAATATTAAATTCGGTTCCGGCCAATTCAAATATTTTTGTTTCCAATTCTTTGATTTCAGTTTCCAGCTGAATTGAATAATCCTGAAGTGCTTTGATGTCAATTTTTACACCTTCACATTCCATCGAAGACAAAACTTGTATTAAAGGAATTTCAATTTTTTCAAATAGGGCAGTGGTGTCATTTTCTTTAAGCAGCGGTTTAAAAACATGCATTAATTGTAAAGTGATATCGGCATCTTCGCAAGCATATTCTTTCAAAAGTTCGGTGTCGGCATGCCTCATATTTAATTGGTCTTTTCCTTTTTTACCAATCAATGATTCTATTTTAACAGTCTGATAATTTAGATAAATCTCAGCCAAAACATCCATTCCATGGCGCATATCTGGCTGAATGAGATAATGTGCAATCATGGTGTCGAAAATTTTTCCTTTTATTTCGATGCCATATTGTTTTAAAATAGAAATGTCAAATTTGATATTCTGACCAACTTTTTCAATATCTGGATTTGCGAAAAATGGAACAAATTCATTAATGATTTCTTTCGCAGCATCATCTTCTTCTGGAATCAGAACAAAATAGGCCTCACCAACCTTGTATGAAAAAGAAATTCCAACCAGTTTCGAATTGATAATATCCAAACCAGTTGTTTCGGTGTCAAAACATACTACTTTTTGCTTGATTAAATTTTGAATTAAATTCTTCCTTTTTTCTTCAGAATCAACTAAAGAATAATTGTGTTTGGTATTATAAATATTTTTCTTTTCAGTATTTTCTTCAATTTTTGTTTCTTCTGATATTGTTGGGTTTTCATAAACAGCAAACAGATCAGTTTGGTAAGAACCAGACGGAATTGGAGTGGTATCAAATTGTGATTTTGTTTCGGTGCTTTCATTTTTTAAACCCAAATCAGTGAATACTCGACTCGCAAATGCCCTGAATTCAAGTTCTTCCAGAAGTTCTTTTAAATACTCTTTATTTGGTTCCGAAATTTTCAGATCATCTTCCTTAAAATCAATGGGAACATCTAAAATAATTGTTGCCAATTGCTTCGACATGATTGCCTGATGGCCAAATTTTTCAACTTTCTCTTTAAGTTTCGGGTTCTTGATATCTTTGCAGTTTTCAATAAGATTTTCAATATTATCGAAATCCTCTAAGAGCTTTTTCGCTGTAACTTCACCAATTCCAGGAATTCCAGGAATATTATCTGCAGCATCGCCCCAAAGTCCTAGTATATCAATTACTTGCTCAGGACGTTTTACGCCAAATCTTTCGCAAACTTCGTTAACGCCCCAAACTTCTGCAGAGTTTCCAAATTTAGCAGGTTTATAGATAAATGATTTCTCAGAAACCAGTTGACCAAAATCCTTGTCTGGCGTCATCATATAAGTTTCAAATCCATGCTCTTCCGCTTTTTTTACCAAAGTTCCAATAACATCATCTGCTTCGTAACCTTCAACAAAAAGAATTGGAATATTAAAGGCTTCAATAAGAGCTTTGATATAAGGAATAGATGCCGATAAATCTTCGGGCATCGCTTCTCTGTTGGCTTTATAATGAATATAATCGTCGTGTCTTACGGTTGGCGCTTGTGTATCAAAAGCAACACCAATATGTGTAGGATTTTCTTTTTTTATTAAATCATATAATGTGTTGGCAAAGCCTAAAATTGCTGAGGTATTTAAACCTTTTGAATTGATTCTGGGATTTTTATTTAAAGCATAATAAGCGCGATAAATAAGCGCCATCGCATCTAATAGAAATAACTTTTTTGTTTTGTTTTCTTCACTCATAATTTGTTCTTGATTATTTTACAATGTTACTAAAAAAGAAGGATTTTTTCATTAAAAAATAACGCCTGCATCAATAATTTTTAAAAGGATTCTATTGATCATTGCTAAAATATTTAAAACACCTTGTCGCATAGTATGGATAATTGGAAGGTTGGAAAAATGGAGAATCAATTAATAAATGCCATCCTTTATCCAATGATCCATTGATCCAAAATAACAGATTTATTTTTTTGAATAACTGGCAGCTAATGTTGTTTCCTTGGAACTGTCCTTGTGGCCACGTTGGTTGAAGTGATTGGAAAATTGGAAGTATGAAAAACCATCAATTACTGCCCTCCTTTTATCCAATCCTCCATTTATCCAAAAAGCTTTTTTATTTCATTAATCCCCTAAAAACTTTGCATACTTTGTGGTTAGCAAAAAAATATGGGATTGTTAGTGGCTTATTTTTCTTAAATAAAATTTTCTTGGCAGGATTATTGTTAAATCTTTTGTCCATTAAAATGAAAAATATGCGAAAAATTCACTTCCTTTTCATCATCATTTTGTTTTCAACGGTGATTGTAAAATCTCAAAATCTTGGAAACCTCCCAGGAAATCCTAATACAGGGAATAATCCAATCAATCAAAGTCCAAATATTCAGCAAAGTATCAATTACAATCCTCAAGTTCAGGTAAATAATTTGAACAAAATAAACATTAACGACAATAATGTAAATAATGACCAGCAGTATTTAGCTGTAAATCAAACCGCACAAAATGATGGTGTTGACTTAAATAAAGTTAATATTAATCTTCCCCAAATAAGTGGTAATGGTTCTTCCAGAAGATCATCCTCTTCTGCATCATCTTTTGGTGCTGGAGAGAAAAAGCATTCTATGCATTTAAATTTAAAGATTAAAGCTTCTCCACAAATGAAGCGTTTCTTTAACGAGAAATTTATTTTCAGCAAGGATAAGAAAAAGAAACGCAGAATTCATAGCAAAAATAAATTCCGCCGTTGTCCTAAATTCTGATAATCTTCTCAAATCAACAATCGTTAATCCTTGTTCAATATTCAACTTCTTCTTTTTTCTCCGTGTCCTTTGTGTTATGACTTTGTGACCTTTGTTGTTAAAAACAAAAAAGGCTGATTTAGGTCTCTGTGAATCTGTGGCACTGTAATTTGATTACTTAATCCATAATTTAATAATGGATTTCACATCAATTATCCCAAACATCTGCGCAGATAAAAACAAAATCACCACCACCATCAGCCATTTCACGAAAGAAGGACCCCAGCTAACTGCAAATTTTGAGGCAAAATATGCCCCAATAATATTTCCGATTGCGTGAATCAGTCCATATTTATAATTTACCTGATTGCTGATGATGAAAATGAGCAAAGTAAAAGGAACATACATTAATACAATTAAATTTTTAATGGCATTGGCTTTCACCAAATCATAGCCAGCACTAACCACCACTCCAGCAATAAGCAAGTAACCAACTCCGGCATGGATAAAACCGCCATAAACGCCAATAAAGAAAAACAGAATTATCTGGAAAATACTTACTTTTTTTGCAACCAATTCGTCATTCTGTTTTAGCCATCTCTTTGGTTTGTACAAAATAAAAACCAGCATAATCAACATAATGACAGCCACAGCTTTCTCAATAATTTTTTCATCGAGGTCAATGGCAATTTTTGCACCTATTATGGAGCCAATGGCTGTGGGAATTCCGAGTTTGATTCCCTTTTTTTCTTCGAGGATTTTTTGTTTTTTAAAACTGCCCACAGCAACCAGCGTTTGCAAAAATGCTGCAATTCTATTGGTTCCATTCGCAACATTGGCGGGCAAACCAAACATCATAAAAATCGAAAGCGAAATAATCGTGGCACCACCGGCTAAAGTGTTGATGAATCCAACAAACAAACCCGATATTATTAATGCAATTACCTCAAAAGCCGTCATGAAAGAAATTTCCGCAAATCTCTTAAATTTTTTTTAAAACAGAAATTTAATTTTTGAAAAGGATAATAGTTTCGAAAGGTTTAATTTTGGCGTTCCCCTTTCGGGTCGGGCTCTTTTTGTTGCAATCTTTTGCTTCACAAAAGTATTTCCACTTCAATCCCTAACGCAATTTCTTCGTCATTACGAGCCGCCCACTAGCGGAGAAGCAATCTTCTATTGATAGGTAGTTTAAACCTTATTAATAAAAAACCTTTCAGAGTTCCAGGAACCTGAAAGAGTTTCAAGTGATAAATTAAATATGCTCAAGGTTATTTTTGACTTTCGTTGTAATAGGGATTTTTCCAAAATACTTCATAAGGTGTGACATTAAAGTTTTTAATGATATTGCCACGTTTCACAGAAATTATTAATGAATTTGAGTTTTTAAAAATGGAATCTCCAACAATAGAATAATCATAAAGTCCTGAATCAGAATCAAGGTCAGGATAGGTGTATAATGTAAAATAATATTTTTTTGTAATTATTATGAGGTTATGACTATTATGATTCATTGTCTCAATATTTTTTCCACTAATAATACCGCAGAATTTATGAGGTATTATCACACCAAAAACAAATTCTTTTGAAGTTTTGTAATGTGAAGTGTTTTTATTTGAATATGAATATAGTTCCGGAACTAATATTTTGGAAATAGGCTCCTTTACTATTCTGCCACTAAGTCGAAGATACAATGCCCAAAGGAAAATAAATAAAATAAAAAAGAGAAAGATTGATAAAAAATATTTTTTTATCATTTTGTTTTTATTTACAATGTTGATTAAAAAGTGTAAATGGTTGATTTTTTGCTGGAATCTAAATTAACTAAAACACCAATTCAGGCAATACTTCTTCAATAGTTTTATCTTTAAATTGAAGTTTATAACGAACATAATATTCGTATTTGCTTCCACCAACAACAATATCAATAATTACTGCTCTTGCTGAGTCACGTTTCATGCGTACAATATCTCCAACATTGTATTTTAGATTTAGCTTTACTGAGTCACGGGTATGTGTTGCATCAATTAACGCACGATATCTTGATAAATAAGTATTGATAAAATATAGCGAATCGCGGGTATAAGCGGCACTTTTATGTTTAGAAACTTCTTCTTTATATGATTTTCCAAGAATTTCGAGGTTTTTCTTAAGAGATTCTTCCGTACCAGAAGCTTTTTTGTTAATCTGGTAAATTAAAAAAACCATAAACGCCAAAAGTACTGTGAATATTGAAATAATGATGATTTTCTGTTTCATACCGCTATCTAATTTATTCACCAAATTTAGAGTAAACTTTCTTAATATCCAAAATAATAAGAATTGTATTTTTTTGGGTTCGAAAACTAAAACTTTTTGACGCTCTTCTTATTGCTCTCAGAAATTATTATATTTGCATAGTGGGAAAAAGAATTTACATAAAAATACTAGTTTGCTTTTTTTTCGCCATAGTTTTAATGCTTCCAGAGCTCATTCTTGCTCAAAGCACTAAAATTATGGGTAAAGTAACTGATTTTGAAACAAAAGAGCCGCTTCCTTTTGTTACCGTGGCTTTTATTGGTGGCAAATTCGGTAGTACAATTGGTGCTACAACCGATTTTGAAGGTAATTATGCTCTAGATACACGTCTTGCCACAGATTCAATAGTAATTTCTTATGTAGGTTATATCACAGTAACAAAAAAGGTTGAAAAGAATAAATTTCAAAATATCGATATTGAGTTAAAAAAGAACAGCTACACTTTATCTGAAGTGCAAATTACCCCTGGCGAAAATCCTGCAGAGGTAATTCTCAAAAAAATCATTGCCAATAAAGACAAAAATAGAAGAGAAAATATTGATGCCCTGCAATATGAATCGTACAATAAAATTGAATTCGATGCCAATAATTTAACCGAAGAATATCGTAAAAAGAGGGTTTTTAAGCATTTTCAATTTGTATTCGATAATGTAGATACTTCAACAATCAATGGAAAATCTTATCTTCCATTGATATTAATCGAAAATATTTCTGATGTTTATTTCAGAAAGGAACCAAAAAGTCAGAAAGAAATTATCAAAGCCAATCGTATTTCTGGAATGAAAAACGAAAGCATCACTCAATTTTTGGGCGATATGTACCAAAACATCAATGTTTATGATAATTATATCGAGCTTTTTCAAAGGAATTTTGTTTCTCCGATAGCCAATTTTGGTTTGGGTTTTTATAAATATTATCTAGTTGATAGCGCCTATATCGGCAATAAATGGTGTTATCAAATAATGTTCAAACCCCGCAGGAAACAGGAACTTACTTTCACAGGAAGTTTTTGGGCAAATGACTCTACTTTTGCAATTAAAAAAATTGATATGCGTGTGGTTGATGATGCCAATATTAATTTTATTAATGATTTGGTTGCCGTCCAAGAATTTGATTTATTTGAAAATAAATACTGGTTACTCACCAAAGATCACCTGGTGATTGATTTTAATATCATTAACAATACCAAAACGGTTCTTGGATTTTTTGGTCGCAAAACAACAACTTACAGGAACTTTGTTTACAATAAACCTAAAGACGAAGAGTTTTATAAAACCCCTACTGATATTACCATAGCAGATGGTTCTTTTGAAAAATCAAAAGAATATTGGGCTGGTGCCCGACATGATAGTCTTACAAAAAATGAAGAAGCCATCTATAAAATGGTCGATTCTGTGAAAACTGTTCCGGCATTTAAAACCTATCTTGATATTGTTAAAATTCTTACAACTGGTTATAAATTGTGGGGTAAAGTAGAAATTGGACCATATATGTCGATTTATAGCTTTAACAGTATTGAAGGAAATCGTTTTCGATTGGGTGGCAGAACAAGCAATAGTTTCAGTAAAAAATTAATGTTAAGCGGACATGTTGCATACGGCACAAAAGATAAAACGTATAAATATGCAGGAGGTTTTGTTTACATGCTTTCGAAAAGTCCACGCAGAAGTTTCGGTGCATCTTATAAAAGTGATGTAGAACAATTGGGTGAAAGCCAAAATGCTCTGAGTGAAGATTATTTACTCGCTGCTCTTTTCCGCAAGAGTCCAAGCGGAAAATTATCAATGGTTACCGAAGCAAAAGGTTTCTATGAGCATGAATGGTTTACAGGATTTTCAAATACCATTAATTTGATTCACCGAGATATCTATCCTATAGGTGATACCAAATTTGAGTTTTTTAATGAAGGCCAGAGAGAACTTCAAAATAGTATTACTACTTCAGAAGTTCGTTTAGATTTGCGTTTCGCTTATCGGGAGAAATATGTGATGGGAGAATTCGAAAGAGTCAGCATGGGAACAAAGCATCCAGTGGTAAAAATTCAATACACTTATGGAATAAAAAATTTATTTAACAGCGATTATGAGTTCCAAAAAGTTCAATTTGCAATCTCTCAATGGGTAAATGTTAGTTCTTTTGGTTATTTAAAATACAATATTCAAGCTGGAAGAATTTTTGGTAAACTCCCATATCCACTGTTAAAACTGCACGAAGGCAACGAAACTTACTTTTTTGATGAAGAAGCATACAATATGATGAACTTATTTGAGTTTGCTAGTGATAAATATGTTAGTGCTCATCTTACTTATCATTTCGAGGGTTTGTTATTTAATAGAATTCCTTTATTACGTAAATTAAGGTGGAGAGAAGTTGTGCTGTTAAAAGGTGTTGTTGGTTCTCTTGATGAAAGAAATAGAACTTATTCAACTTTTCCTTCAACTTTATCAGCGGTTGGGAAACCTTATTTTGAAACAGGTGTTGGAATCGAAAATATTTTTAACTTTTTTAGAGTTGATGCACTATGGCGATTATCTTATCTCGATCATCCCAATACTTCGCCTTTTGCGATAAGAGCAAATATTAGTGTGTTGTTTTAAATTTAATTTGGTAATATGATTTTAAGAACAGAGAATTTAGTAAAGAAATACAAGAACAGAACAGTTGTAAATAAAGTTTCAATTCAAGTTGGACAAGGCGAAATAGTTGGTCTTTTGGGTCCAAATGGTGCTGGAAAAACAACTTCTTTTTATATGATGGTTGGTTTAATTAAACCTAATGATGGGGAAATATTTCTTGAAAACCAAAATATTACCAAAGAGCCAATGTACCGAAGAGCTCAACTTGGAATTGGATATCTTGCTCAGGAAGCCTCTGTTTTCAGAAAGTTAAGTGTTGAGGATAATATTAAAGCCGTTCTTGAGTTTACAAAAACTACAAAAGAGGAGCAAGCTCATACTCTAGAATCTTTACTTGATGAATTTGGCTTAAAACACATTAGAAAAAGTCAGGGCGGAAATCTTTCTGGTGGCGAAAGACGAAGAACAGAAATTGCCAGAGCATTAGCAGTTAACCCGATGTTTATTTTATTAGATGAGCCATTTGCTGGTGTTGATCCAATTGCCGTTGAGGATATTCAATTAATTGTATCAAAATTGAAAACCAAAAATATTGGTATTTTAATCACCGATCACAATGTTCATGAAACGCTATCGATTACCGACCGAGCTTATTTGCTATTTGAAGGTTCAATTTTAAAAGCAGGAACAGCAGAAGAACTTGCCGATGACGAGCAAGTTAGAAAAGTTTACCTGGGCAAAAATTTTGAATTAAGAAGATTTCAATAATTGATTATCCAATTATTTTGAATTCATAACTTTCCATTATCTGATTCGAAAGCAACTGTTTGCAAGCTGTATCAACTTTCGCTTTTGCAATTTCAGAATTTTCAGCTTCAACATCAAGGCTGATATGTTTCCCAATTCTCACATTTGTAATTTCAGCTAAGCCTAAGTTTTTCATACTTGAACTTACCGCTTTCCCTTGAGGATCTAATAATGCTTTAAGAGGCATTACATCAATTTCTGCTATGAATTTCATTTCTTTTGGAGATTATTTATAATTGACAAAATTATATAAAAAATTATAATTAATGGTATTGCGATAAATTTTAAGAAAATTGATAATAGAATAGCTATAAAAATCAATATATAGCGGTATTCATTTCCTTTGAATTTTAATGATTTTACTTTCATCGAAAACAAAGGTATTTCAGCGATAAGTAAATAAGACATCACAAAGGTCAATACAATTAAAAAATTGGTATTCAACAATGCATTTAATAAAGCATGGTATAAAGTTGGGTCGCTTTTTATCTGGATATTTATTATTAGTGGTAAAGCTCCTATCAATATTGCATTTGCAGGTGTTGGAAGTCCAATAAAAGAATCGGTTTGCCTTTCGTCTATATTGAATTTTGCCAATCTCAAGGCTGAGAAAATAGGAATTAAAAAGGCAACATAAGGAATAAATTCTCTGAACTCAATTCTTGGATCAATACCTAATTTTAAAATTCCAAATAAAATAAACCCAGGTAAAACACCGAAGGAAACCATATCACACAAAGAATCGAGTTGTTTACCAATTTCCGACCGCACATTTAGCAAGCGGGCAAACATTCCATCAAGGAAATCAAAAACGGCAGCAATTCCAATCATATAGGCTGCCCAAACCAAATGATTGCTAGTGGCAAATGCTATTCCTAAGCATCCACTGGCGAGGTTTAAACATGTAATAAAATTCGGAATATGTTTTTTTATATTCATAAGTTCTATTTAAAGTCCAAACCTACATGAAAAAATTTAGAAAGCCAAATTCAATTTTTATTTTTTTGTAAATTAACAAAAGATTAAATTTGTTTACTTTTGCTGCCTTTAAATGGAGCGAAATTCACAAAATCGAAAGTATGATTGATATCGAGAATATTTTAATTGAAGATTATACTTACGACCTTCCCGCAAATCAAATTGCAGATTTTCCTTGCTCAACGAGAGATCAGTCGAAATTGCTCATTTCAAAGAAAGGAATTATTTCTGAATCTAAGTTTTTTAACATTGTTGATTTTTTGCCAAAAAACTCATTTTTAGTTTTTAATGACACAAAAGTTATTTATTCAAGATTTATTTTCCATAAAGAAACAGGTGCTGAAATTGAAATATTTTGTTTAGAACCTCATCATCCTTCTGAATTGCAAATTTCTTTTCAGCAAAATAAGGTTTGTCAATGGAAATGCCTTATTGGAAATTCAAAAAAATGGAAAGAAGGAAAGTTAAATGCCAAAATAACGATTAATGGCATTGAAAATATTCTTTCGGTTCAAAAACTGGAACAAATTGAAGAAGCATTTATTGTTGAGTTTTCATGGGATAATAGTGAAATTTGTTTTTCTGATATTTTAGAAGCTGGAGGTTCCGTTCCATTGCCACCTTATATTCATCGAAAAGCTGTTGATTCGGATAAACTTCGGTATCAAACCATTTATGCCAATCAAAAAGGTTCTGTTGCCGCCCCAACGGCTGGATTACATTTTACTCAAGACGTATTCAAAAACCTGGAAAAAGAAAATATCGAATTTGATTATTTGTCATTACATGTCGGTGCTGGAACATTTAAACCGGTTAGTTCCATCAAAATAAAAGACCATTTGATGCATGCTGAAAAAATATGCATAACAAGTTCATTAATTAAAAAATTAATCAATCAAATCGAAAAAAATATTATTGCAGTTGGGACCACTTCAGTTCGTTCTTTGGAGAGCATTTATTGGTTTGGTCTTAAAGTAATTTTGAATAATTTTTCTAAAACTGAGGCCATTATTTCGCAATGGGATCCTTATAAAGAAGAGTTTTCAAAAATGGATATCTCATCAAAGGATTCTCTATTAGCGGTATTGAAATATTTGGAATTAAATAATTTAACCGAATTAAATGCTTCTACTCAAATCATCATTGTTCCAGGATATCGTTTTCGTATTGTGAAAGCAATCATTACCAACTTCCATCAACCACAAAGCACATTACTGCTGTTAATTGCTGCATTGATTGGAGAAAATTGGAGAACTGCTTATAAATTCGCCTTAGAGAATGACTTTAGATTTCTAAGTTACGGCGATAGTTGTTTGTTGATTCCTTAAAACTATTTTAGCACATTTAATTTCTTTATGTCTAATAGTTGATTTCCGGATAGCAATTTTACAAAATACATTCCTGAGGTTAAACTAATGAGAGAAATATCAATGTTTTTGGAATTTGACTGGATTTCTGCTTCAATTATTTTTTGACCGAGACTATTAATAATCTCGATTTTTCCAGTTGAATTTTCACTAAGTAAAAAATCAATTTTGCATTCACTGTTTGCAGGATTTGGATATAAATTGGTGATTTTATTAAAAGTTAAATTTGCTATCGTTTCGGTGTTTGTTGCAATGCAAGCATTAAAATACAGATCAAAGCCAGAAGTTGTTGGAGGATAATTTACTTCCCAAAAAATCAGTTTATTTGGGCAAATAACAGCGTAAGTTGGAGTGCCTGATAATCCAAATTCGGTGATGAAAAGATTAAAAACATTTGCACCATTTCCTTGAAGTCCGCTAGCACATGGGTTGGTAACCCCATAAGTTGCTTTAAAAGCCTCAACCAATGAATCATTGTGGGATTGATCAATGCCCCAGAATTCAATATTTCCAGTTCCTGAACCATGGTTTTGGTAAATTGTATCAATAACTGGTGCATAAAAACCACAACTACTGCAACTGGTTGTAAAAAAGTCAAGGACAATTGTTTTCCCGTTTGCTAAAGTTGAAAAAAGATTTAACGCGTTGCTATCAGTATCAATTATTGAAAAATCTGGAGAAAAAACAGCTTTTTCCGAAATTGATGGTTCGTTTCTTTGACCTAAAGAGAATAGAGGTAAAGAGATAAGTAAAATAAAGAAAACTTGTTTGTAGATTGATTTTCTTAGCATGAATTAATTTTGATTCAAAGATAATGATAAATTTCCGATTCCTGATAAAGCCGGATAAAATAAAAAAACGACCTCTCGATCGTTTTTTTATGAATTAATTGACTAACTATTTTTAATTTGATTTTAATATCTTATGCCAAGTGTAATCATAAATGCATTATTTGAAAAGGTATTTTTAGCAGGAGTTTCAACAGCTAGATTATCCAAATAATAATCTTCCGAGCCTGTTGTATGAACCCAAGCGAAATCAATAAAATAAATATCTTCGCGTATTCCAAAACCTCCAGAATAACTTGTTCTATCCGAATTGCTGATTCCACCTTTATAAGGATTTCCATATAAAGCATAACCTGCTCTTAAAACGAAAGGATCAAGTCTCCACTCAGTTCCAACTCTGATATTTGCAGTTGCATTCAGTTTGGTATTGATTGCATCATTTTGTTCAAAAAACTTTTCGGTTGAAGAGTTTAAACGTGCTTGCGAGTAATCTACGTATTCATAATCAGCACTGACTAAACCTATTTTTCCAATAATAAATCCAATGCTTCCTATTGCACGAAGCGGTGTAGTAATATCATAACTAAATTCACCCCTCAATTTTTCCGAATCAAAAGAAGCAGTATCAAAGTGGGAAGTCATAGACCTGGAATATTTATCCTTTAAATTCAATACAGTTGGCGTATGAACAGAAGCGCCAATTCTAACCCAATCCACAGGTCTCACAATAATACCTAATTTAAAATTAACGCCATTTCCACTTGTTGAAAACTCATTGTTAATATTAAAAGATTTCAAACCAGTAGTGGTATCTGTGGAATTAAATTCGCTATAAGTGGATGTTTCAGTATATTTAACGTAAGGTATGCCTAGTGTTCCGCCAATATAGAATTTATCACTATAATTTCCTCCCAAGGAAATTAACATTTCATTCATTCCTCCAGTTGTTGTTATTGTTTTCCTTTGTAAAACATCTTTACTTACCGCACTTACATAATTGCTATTGCCATTTAACGTGTCTATGAGCCATGCTGTAAAAGCCATTCCCGCATCGGATAATGCATCTAAATTAGAGTATGAAATTCCTTTTGCATCCAAAACGTATTGATTCAAAATTGAACTTTTTGTATTTTCTCCTTCAATGGCAATTTGGTTATCATAATTGTTGTTTTTATTAAAGCCAAATCCAAAATTCACGCTTTTCCATCCATCTTTTTTGTCTTTATTTGAGCCAAACGAAAAAACCCAACCAGCGCTTCCAAAATTAAAATCCATTTTAGAATCAGAACCAGTTTTTCCCTGGTAAGTTGAGGAAGTTTTTCCCATATAAATTGAAGGAGTAAAATTGATCTCAGATTTTTTATAAAGACCAATACCCGCTGGGTTTGTGCTAAGGGTTGAGAAATCAGCGCCTAGCGCACCAAAAGCTCCTGAAACTCCCAAATATCTTGCTGTTCCTCCAATTGTTGTCATTGAATATCTTAATGCATCGTTTTCATTTTGAGAAAAGCTATTCAAGGCACTAAAAAGAATAATCGCTAAAATTATATTAAACTTTTTCATAATAGTATTTTTTAAATTTTTAATATTTCAAAATCTATCTTCTTTTTCCACCTGATGAACTTGAACTAGAGCTTGATCTTGATGGACTGCTGCTGCCACTGTTGCTGCTGCTTGATCTTGATGGTGTACTATAGCTACTATTTGAGCTGCTGCTTGATTTTGGTGAACTGTAATTAGAGTTGGAATTAGAGCTGCTATTCGATTTTGGCGAACTATAGTTTGAATTAGAATTGCTATTTGATTTTGGTGAACTATAATTCGAATTATTGTCATTATTGTATGTTTTAGGTTGACTATAATTTGATGAATTATTTGATTTTGGACTAGAGTATTGATCGTTTGATTTTGGTTGATTGTAGCTTGGCGAACTATAAGTTTTTGGCTTAGAGTTTTGATTGTTTCCATTTCCTTGATTATAATTACCATTGCTCTTTGGATTTTGTTGTTGGTAATTGTTTTTAGGATAATTTTGATTTAAATTATCATTCTTAGGATTCGAATTTTGTTTTGGCTGATTGTTATAGTTTTGTTTTGGATTATTTGAATTAACATCAGTATTGTTGTTTTTTGGAGTAGAATAATTTTTAGGTGTTGTATTTAAATTGGTATTATTATTCTTAGGATTCGAATTGTTATTGGTATTTACTCCATTGTAATTATTCTTTGGATTATTGGTGTTTACGTCGTTACTTGAATTATTAGTAACATTATTTTTAGGAGTAGAATAATTTTTTGGATTGGTATTTACATTGTTATTTACCTCTGAATTGGTGTTTGTATTGTTTTTTGGAGTATAATTGTTCTTAGGACTAGTATTGTTTTTCACGTCCGAAGTATTATTGTTCTTAGGATTAACAGAAATATTGGAGTTAGTTTTTGGATTAACGTCAGAGTTTTGATTGTTATTTAGATTAATGCTATGAATAGGAGTTGTATTTTCCAATGCAATTGCATTTTCATAATTTACAGCTAAATTGGTACTGTGAACTGGGTGATTTCCTGTTGCGTGTGATGAGCCATGGGTTGATCCAGATGAACTTCCACCAAAATCTCTTGGGCCATAGTAGTTTGAGTTGTTATCATTGCTGTTGTAATAATAATTGGAAGCATAATAACCATCATTGTAGCCATCCCAGTATCCATTGTTATAACCGTTGTTGTAACCATTATTGTATCCCCAACCATATCCGTTTCCATAACCGTATCCGTAACCATAGTTATCATAACCCCAGTTGTTATAAGGATTGTGTCCCCAGTAGGAATAATTATAATAAGAAGGATAATAATAATTGTAGTAAGAAGGATAAAGCCAGTTGTAACTCATGTAAATACTTGTTCCCCAGCAATAAGGATCATGATTGTACCAGTAGTAATTTGTGTAATAATTATCATAATAACCAGATCCGTAGTAAGGATCGTAAAATCTTCTAATTCTGGAAGTGTATTCATAATCATAATAATCATCACTATAATAATTATTATTTGTTACATAAGTATTTCCATTTTCGTCAGTATATGACTGTGAATTAGAATACCTTGCTTGATTGTTAGAATCAGCAACTGTATAATTTTCTGTTTGGTTATTGTTTGAATAATTCTGATCGGAATTATTGCTAGAATTATTCACTTGATTATTGTTCTCATTGTTTGAAGATGAGTTGTTGTTTGAATAATTCGATGGGTTATTATTAGTAACCTCGGTATTAGTTTTCGAATTATCAGCAACAGGAGCGTCTTTTTTTGAATAATAAACATCATCATAATTGGATGTTGTCTTATTTGTTGTGGTGCAAGCGGATACAAATAGTATCGAAACGGCTAGCAATTGAACTAAAGTTTTCATAATTTTTTCCTCCATTTTGAGACTTGTATAGTGTATTAATTTTTTCATTTCTAAATTTTACTAATTTTGTACACTTTTTATTTTTTCAATTACATTACAAATACTATACCACATTTTAAATTATGGCACAAGATTTTTCAACTCGAGAAGAAAATTATTCTCAATGGTACAATGATATTGTTATTAAAGCTGACTTGGCTGAGAATTCGGCAGTTAGAGGATGCATGGTTATTAAACCATACGGTTATGCAATTTGGGAAAAAATGCAAGCTGTTTTGGATAAAATGTTCAAGGATACCGGACATAGCAATGCTTATTTTCCACTTTTTATTCCAAAATCTTTTTTTAGTAAAGAAGCTTCTCATGTGGAAGGATTTGCCAAAGAGTGTGCCATTGTTACTCATTACAGGTTAAAAAATTCACCTGATGGAAAAGGAGTAATAGTTGATGAAACTGCTAAGTTGGAGGAAGAATTAATTGTTAGGCCAACTTCTGAAACAATTATTTGGGATACATACAGAAATTGGGTTCAATCATATAGAGATCTACCAATTTTGGTTAATCAATGGGCAAATGTTGTAAGATGGGAAATGAGAACTCGGTTGTTTCTTAGAACTGCTGAATTTCTATGGCAAGAAGGTCATACTGCTCACTCAACTCAAAATGAGGCAATCGCCGAAACTGAGCAAATGTTGAAAGTTTATGCTGATTTTGTAGAAAATTGGATGGCTCTGCCAGTTTTACAAGGAATTAAATCCGCAAATGAGCGCTTTGCCGGAGCAGTTGAAACTTATTGTATTGAATCGTTGATGCAAGATGGAAAAGCACTACAAGCTGGTACTTCACATTTTTTAGGACAAAATTTCGCGAAGGCATTCGATGTTAAGTTCACAAATAAAGAAGGAAAACAAGATTACGTTTGGGCAACTTCATGGGGCGTTTCAACTCGATTGATTGGAGCCTTAATTATGGCACATTCTGATGATAAAGGATTGGTATTACCTCCAAAATTGGCTCCTTTCCAAGTGGTTATTGTTCCTATTTATAAAAAAGATGAACAACTTGCTGAGGTTTCAGTAAAAGCTTTGGAAATAAAAAAAGCACTTGAAGCAATTGGTATTTCTGTAAAATATGATAATCGTGATACTCAGAAACCTGGCTGGAAATTCGCTGAATATGAATTTAAAGGAGTTCCTGTTCGTTTAGCTTTAGGTCCTAGAGATATTGAAGAAGGCACTGTTGAGGTTGCAAGAAGAGATACTTTGGAGAAAAAAACATATTCTCAAGAGAATATTGCTGAAACA
Source organism: Bacteroidota bacterium (assembly GCA_013377115.1). Lineage (GTDB taxonomy): Bacteria > Bacteroidota > Bacteroidia > Bacteroidales > CG2-30-32-10 > Cfx2-01. Next base: position 24,298 of record JACAAW010000028.1, read on the forward strand.
ATAAAGAATTTATTGGAAGATATTCAAAAGAATTTATTTGATAAAGCATATAAATTCCGTGAGGATAGCACAACGAAAGTTGATAACTGGGAAGAATTTAAATCTGTTCTTAACAATAAAGGTGGTTTTGTTCTTGCTCATTGGGATGGAACTTCTGAAACAGAGCAAAAAATTAAAGAAGAAACAAAAGCAACAATTCGCTGTATTCCTTTAAATAATCCTTTGGAGGATGGAAAATGTGTTTTTTCTGGAAAGCCTTCAATTCAAAGGGTGGTATTTGCTAAATCTTATTAGAAAAGGAGATTAGAATTTATATCCTATTCCCAATTCAATGAAATCGGCTTTTGCAAAGTGTGTTTTCAGAGCCAAGTTTAAAAATATATTTTTATAAACAGGGTATCTTAATGACAATCTATTATAAAAATAACCGTCGCTATTATCACGTGCATAAATATAACCTCCCATTTGAATTATAAGTGAGAGTTTTGAAAATAATAGTTCATAAGCCAAATTTATTCCAGGCCGGATTATTTGATATTTATTTTTTTGATTAAAAGTGGTGTCAGATTTTAGGGATTGAAGATTTGATGAAATATAAAAAAAATCAAGTCCTAAACCAATTTTGCTTTTGTGGTTTATCTTTCGGTTATAACCAAGGGACAAATCGAAAACTGGAAATTTTTTCCCACCTATTGGATATATTTCTTTAAGTCCAGTATTTACAACAAAAAGATATTCATTTTTATTGGTAATTGGAAGAAGTTCATGCTTAATATATTTTATTGGAGTTTTATTGAAAAGATAAGATAAACTCAAATTGAGAGTTGGGACGTTGATTCCCAAATTTGGAATTTTAAATGCTCCATTAGAAAAATGGGCAAAATCAAATCCTGCTGAAAAGTTAATATTTGAACTTACTCTTAATTTTAAATCGAAAAGCAAATTAATATGGGCATTTAAATGAGAGCCAATGGCAATATTCTTATAATTATCAGTTCTATCAAAACATTTGCTCAAATAACCCAAGCCGGTTCCAAATCTAAAATTGAAGTTTAAAACCTTTCCTTTTACCAAAGGGAAATTGATATAAGGAAATATTGCTGTTGCATTTCCTAATGTTGGCGAGTTTGCTAATTGAGAATGCCATAAACTAATTCCAATTTGAGGATATTTATACAATTGGTGCCATTCTTTTTTCCCAAAAGTTTGTTTCTCGACACTTAATTCAAATGCAGTAAAATGATCTGTTGTTAGGTGCTGCATTGCTTCGCGATGAGGCATCACATAGCCAAAATGAGTTCTGAAAATAGCAATATAATGTTCTTTCTGGTTAAGGGAATCAGATGTGGATTGAGAAAAAGTCCTTTGCGAAACAATTGAAAATAGAATCAAAAGCATTAAATTAAGTAAAAAGGCTTTTTTATTAATCATGAATTTTTGATTCTATATTAAGTTGATAAAATTGTGAATAAGCAAATTTATAAAAAAATCATTTGATTAAGAATGCTTATTACTTTTGTTAAAAATAATATTCAAGAGATGGAGAGAAAAATAAAGGAATTTGTGAGGTTATTAGAAATAATGGATGAATTAAGGGAAAAATGTCCTTGGGATAAAATTCAAACAATTGAAAGTCTTAGATATTTAACCATTGAAGAAACATATGAGCTTGCTGATGCCATTTTGGAAAACGATTTACAAGAGATAAAAAAGGAACTTGGTGACATCATGCTTCATATTGTTTTCTATGCGAAAATTGGGTCCGAAACCAATGATTTTGACATTGCTGATGTGCTTGAAAATATCAATGAAAAGTTAATTAATCGTCATCCTCATGTTTTTTCTGACACCAAAGTTGAGACTGAAGATGAAGTTAAGAGTAACTGGGAAAATATTAAATTGAAAGAAGGCAATAAATCAGTTTTAGCTGGAGTTCCAAAATCACTTCCTGCAATGGTGAAAGCTTATAGGATTCAAGAAAAAGTTCGTGGTGTTGGCTTTGATTGGGAAAAGCCGGAACAAGTCTGGGAAAAGGTTCAAGAAGAGTTAGGTGAACTTAAAGCAGAGGTGGAATCAAATTCAACTGCAGAAAAAATTGAGGCGGAATTCGGTGATTTATTCTTTTCGTTAATAAATTATGCAAGGTTCATTGGAGTAAATCCTGAAAATGCATTGGAGAGAACAAATAAAAAATTTACAAAACGATTTAATTATTTAGAAGAGAATGCAAAAAAAACAGGTAAAACTTTGAATAAAATGTCGTTAGCTGAGATGGATGTGTTTTGGAATGAAGCAAAAAAGTTTGAATAAATTTTGGCAAATGATTGAAAATTAAGATATTTGCAATTTATTAGGAAATAACATAAAACAATTAAAAATTACTTTGAATTGTTTAACTTTGCGGCCAAAATTAATAAATACATGAAGCGTTATTTAAGTGGGTTTTTAATTATTATTTTTGTTTTCATTAGTTTTAATGTAAAAAGTAATAATTGCTATTCTTTGGTTAATTCAAAAGAATTAAAGCCAAATTTTGTTGTTTCCCAAATGGGTGGCGATTTAGATTTCAAAATAAAATTTTACGAGGCAATTGATTTATTTAATTTTGATTATTTTGACCAAGCCTTGCCAATTTTTCTGCAGCTTTTAGCGCTAGATAAAAATAATTGTAATGTAAATTTCTACGTTGGAGTATGTTATTTGAAATCTTCTTTAAAAAGGACTCTTGCAATACCATATTTAGAAAAAGCAATTAAAAAGACTGATGCTGCCTATAGTTATACGCATAAAGAAATTGCTTCTCCTGTTTTTTCTTATCAATATTTAGGTGAGGCTTACCATGCTAATTTTCAATTTGATGAAGCTCTGAAAAACTATGAAATATTTAAATCTTTTTTAACAGACAAAAGTCGTGATGCCAATTTTATGTTAGAAATTGACAGAAATATTGAAGTAACAAAATTCGCAAAAGAGCTCTATGCAAAACCACTGAAAAATGTTGAAATTATTCCGATGAAAATTGCAAATAGTGATTTTTCAGATTATACACCGTGTTTTTCGCCAAGTAAAACCATGATGTATTTTACTTCAAAAAGAAAAGGTGGATCAGGAAATATTCAAGCACCCGAAGGAGGTATAGCTGATGATATTTATTATTTGGAATTTAAAAATAATAAATGGATTAAACCCAAAAAACTGGGTTCAAAAATTTGCGGAGGTGATATTGATGTTTTAAACCAAATTTCTTTTGATGGGAATCAACTTTATTTTACAAGAGCGAATAAGGGGTATATGGATATTTTCTATTGTGTTCTTGGAGCAAAAAATAAATGGTCACAACCTAAAAAATTAAGCCCTATAATCAACACAAAAGATAATGAAAAAGGTGCATTTATGACTCAGGATGGAAATACTTTATATTTTGTGAGTGATAGATTAGGTGGTTATGGTGGTTATGATATTTATATCTCTGAGAGAAAATCAAATGGCGAATGGGGCCAACCAAGAAATTTAGGACAAGAAGTCAATTCTCAATATGATGAAGATTTTCCTTATGTTTTACCTGATGGTGTCACTCTTTACTTCAGTTCATTGGGACATAATTCAATGGGAGGTTATGATATTTTTACTTCAACGCTTTCTGAAAATGGTAAATGGTCCAAGCCAGACAATATTGGCTACCCAATAAATACGCCATTTGATGATGTTTCTTTCTCCATTTCTGTTGATGGTAAAAAAGGATATTACGCTTCAGGCAAACAAGGTGGTTATGGCGAATTGGATATTTATGAAATCAATTTTACAGGTGTTAAGTAAAAAAAGTCTCTTCGCTTTTTTGTTCTTTCTTGGGATTACAAATACTTTATTTTCACAAACCACTGACACATTAAATTTTCAAAAAAATGAGTGCCAAATAAATGGAAAGTACTTATTTTCCTATGTTTGCGATACTAAAGATGCCTTATTAGCCCCAATCAAATGGAATTCTAAAGAATGGCTTTTGGTAGGTGGAATAATTGGAGCGACCACTTTGGTTTATACTCAAGACAAACCAATCAATGATTTTTTTCAACGCAACAGAAGTCCACTTTCTGATGAAATCTCAAAACAAGGATTGGAAAGAATTGGAAGTGGAGTTTATTCACTGCCACTTTTAGGCGCCGCTTTTTTATACGGAACTATTGCAAAAAAAGAAAAACCAACCAGAGTTGCACTCGATGGCGTGAAAGCTTTCGTGGTTAGCGGAGTTATTGTACAAGGAATAAAAATGGGAACCCAACGACAACGTCCTTTTCAATTGCCTCAGCCAGCACTTCCCAATAATTTTGATGGTCCCACAGGGAATTTAGGATATAATTCGTTTCCATCAGGTCACACAACATCTGCTTTTTCAGTGGCAACTGTTATTGCTACAGAATATAAAAATGTAAAATGGGTTCCTTATGTTTGTTACGTACTTGCAGGATTAACCGGATTGTCCAGAATAAATGATAATAAACATTGGGCTTCAGACGTATGCCTCGGCGCAGCAATTGGTTTTGGTGTTGGGAAATTGGTTGCCAACCAAGATTGTTGGAATTCGAAATTTTTCAAGAAAAGGAAAAAGAAATAAATTGTAAAATATTATTGTTTTTCCATAAGGTCTTTTAACCTCTGAGCTAAAATATTCACAAAATTTTGTAATGGCTTCGACACCATCATACTCATCATAGGGTTAATGTCGGCATCAATAATTATTTGAGCATTGCATTTGTTTTCAGTAATAACATTCGTTAAGCAAGTTAAATTGAAACGAAGTTTGCTATCACCTTCTGGCACTATAACTACTTTTGAGTAAGGTATTTTCTCCGAAATAAGCATCGCAATATCTGCCATTCCTTTTATGGTGAATGAGCAATTCAATGCAGTAGATTTCCAATTGATAACTTGCTCTGGCATCAATTTTTCAAAATTATTAAAATCACTTAAAAAGTTGAAAACTTCAACTGTGGATTTATTAATTTCTTCTTTATTACTTTCGAATTTTGCCATTTTATTTCCCCCAATTTTCAGGTGCTTCGCGCCATTTTTTTAGACTTTCTAAATCGGATTCTTTTACGTAACCGCTTTTTACAGCTTGTTCAATTAAATAATTATAATCACTAATTGTAACAAGAGGGCAATCGGCTGCTGCAAAACTATCATCAGCTTTTTTGAAACAATAAGTAAAAATTGCAGCCATTCCCTGAATTTTACAGCCCGCAGCTCTTAATGCTTCAACGGCTTTTAAACTGCTAGAACCAGTGGAAATCAAATCTTCAATTACAACCACTGATTGACCAGGATGAATAACACCTTCAATAACATTACCTAAACCATGAGTTTTTTCAGAAGATCTGATATAAACAAAAGGAAGATTCAATTCTTGCGCAACCAAAGCACCTTGAGGAACACCACCAGTTGCAACACCTGCGATTACATCAGGAATTCCCAATTCTTCTTTAATCAATTTTACAAACTGATCCCTAATATAATTTCTAATGTTAGGATAGGAAAGTGTTTTCCTGTTATCACAATAAATTGGTGACTTCCATCCAGAAGCCCAAGTAAATGGATTTGCTGTTTCTAATTTTATTGCTTTGATTTCCAATAAAAATTCCGCAACTTTGAGAGCTGATTCGTTAGTGTTTTTCATAAAGCAAATGTATAAAGTTTTTATAAATAATAAGTCAATTTTTTTCTGTGAAAATACAGAAAATATTTCTGAAAAGGAAAATGAATGGGTATATCATTTTGCTGATAAGAAATCTTTAAAAGCTGTTGTTGACCAATTTGAAATTGACAGGAAAGTTGAACGACTTTATGTTTATTCTGATGATGTTGAAAAATATTTTGGCGAATTTAAAGGGATGTATAGAGTTATTAAAGCTGCTGGCGGATTAGTAAAAAATAATAACAATGAAATTCTTTTTATTTTTAGACATGGTAAATGGGATTTGCCCAAAGGAAAACT
>JACAAW010000280.1 GCA_013377115.1 Bacteroidota bacterium
TAAAGTAGCTGAAATAAAATTTCAGGGTTTTAACCGTTTTTTAAGATAATAAAATTAACAAATTTTTAGAGGCTTCTTAGCTCGTAGATGAGGAAATTATTAACTCAATTTCAATGGATAAAATAACCATAGATTAGTAAAGCGAATAAAATTCGCATTCAAAACAAGATTGCTTCGTCGTCCCTCCCTTCTGCAAATGCTCAGGGCAATGCCTCGCAATGACGTCATTGAGAGTCTTACCTAGGAAGCTGAAGCAATCTAAAATTTCAGAAACAAAAGTCGCTGAAATAAAATTTCAGGGTATTAACCATTTTTTAAGGTAATGAATTCTACTAAAGCATTTGCTTTGCATTATCAACAGTAATTTCTAGCACTCTTGTCAAAAAAGAAAATTTAGCTTTCATCATGTCATATTCTTCTCCAGATTCAAAATAACGGGCTGTTCCATCAACGATAAAACCAGTTCCTGGATAATCTTTGAAACCCAAAACATTTTTACTTCCTAAGGATATTTTAACTTTATTGTTTACGTTTACATTTTCCTCAGTTTTTCTAAAACCGTAGGCTGGTATTAAAATACGTTCATCTTCTGTAACAACTAAATATGAATTCCAGGTATTTACCAAATGTGGTTCTACACCCCATGACATGATTGAAACCACGCCTTCGTGTTTTAATACTTCTAAAAACTTTTCGTTTAATTTGCTCATGATATTTTCTTTTTTACAATTTTTAAAACAATTTTACTTTGCTTGCCAGTAACATCTTTTGGGAGAAACGATTAATCCCTCCTCTTTTAAGGCAGTCATGGCTTTGTCAACTAGTTTTCGGTCGAGATTTGTTATTTCAACAATTTTACCAGCATTTAAAGGAATTCCTTCTTTTTTCATTGTTTCCAATACTTGTGTTTTTGCATCCATATTTACTTAAATTTTAATTTTGATTCATATTTCAAAATTACCTCAGAAAAAGGACTTATTTATTAAACTGGTTTAAGAAATTGATATTAATTGTTTTTCTTGCGAAGTTCGCTTAAATATTCTGGTGTTATTCCAAGATAAGATGCAATCATATACTGAGGCACGCGTAGCATAAATTCTGGATAGGAATTGCTAAAATGAAAGTAAAATTCTTCCTTCGACATTTCATACAATAATTTTGAGCGAAGCTGTGCACCTGCAATGGCTTTTTGCATCATTTTTCTAAAATATTTTTCTAATTGTGGAAGTTCAATGAGCAATTTATCAAGATTATTACTTTCAATAGAAACAATTTTTGATTCTTCAATGGTTTCGATATAATAATCAGAAGGTGCAGTATTAATAAAACTTTGATAGTCTGAAATCCACCAACCATCAATTGCGAACTGTGTGATTTGCTCAATTCCTTTTTTATTAATAAAGTACATTTTCAAACATCCTTTTTCAACAAAATACAAGTGTTTGCAGATTTTATTCTCTTGCAAAACAAATTCCTTCTTCTTTAGTTGATTGGTTTCACTATACTTCTTAAATAATTCAATATCATTTTCACTTAAATCAATGAACCTTCGTAAATGTTGAATTATATTTTTATGCATTTAGCGCTTTTTATAATGTTCAGTCAATTTTAATTTTTGATTTCTTGGTTTGCAAATGTAGAAATAAGATTTACGTTCCGTGTGCAGGCGCTTGTAACCCTGTGTTGCACATGGGCAGGGTTATGGCGCTTGAACGCTGTTAGCGATTCGGCTTTTATTCAATTCTATTTTTCAGATATAGCAATGTACTTTTTTAATTCAGTTTGTTTTTCTGCT
>JACAAW010000281.1 GCA_013377115.1 Bacteroidota bacterium
GCTAAAGCCATTTTCTTCTTCTCAATTCATTCCACGACCTAAAGGTCGTGACAAATGAAAATTATTTATTATTGAGAATTTAATTTTTATTTCCATTTTACTGTTGGCAGAGTAGAAACGTTATTAATGTTTCATTTTGGGGTTTAGATTGCTTCTCAGCCAGTGGGCTGATCGCAATGAACTGTTTGTGGTGTTTTGTTACGGGCAATTCGGCTCTACTTCGACTACGCTCAGTGCAAGCGCTCAGTGTCCTCGAATAATTGTGAATTTGTAATTCGAAAAAAGACAAATAATTTTTATTATGGTTCTGTTCGGGTGTTGAATTACAAATTCAACAATTAAAAAGGCGGAATTATAAATTCCGCTTAGCGATGGGAGGTTTCGTCTCTGATATAGATGCTTCACTTTCGTTCTGCATGACAATAGCGTTGGCTGATGTTTCGTTACTGGCAATTCGGCTCTACTTCGACTACGCTCAGTGATAGGCAATGAAGTTGAAGTCTATTTATTTAAATACCCTTCAATCATTTCCAATAATAAGGTCCAGTTTAGGGGTTTGGTTACAAATCCGTTGCAACCTGCATTCATGCTTTTGTCTTTATCGTCGTCGAATGCATAAGCTGAAATTGCAATTATTGGTAAATAGGGTTTCGTTTTTCTAATTTCAATTGCGGCATCCAAGCCGTCCATTACAGGCATTAAAATATCCATCAACACTAAATCAATTTGAATATTTTCTTGGCAAAATTTCACAGCGTCAACACCATTTTTTACTTCAATTACAGTAGCTTTGGTTTTCCGGAGGTTTCGTCTTATGAGGAGCATATTGTCATCAACATCTTCGGCAATTAAAACGGTTTTTCCTTCGAAATTATAAACTTTTGCTGGATTAATTTTTTTTGGAGAAAAAATAGGTTCTTTTGTTATAATGCTTGAGGGAAGGGTAAAATAGAATGTGCTACCTACATTTTCTTCTGATTCTACCCAAATGGTGCCATCCATAATATTTATTAAACCTTTTGAAATAGACAAGCCCAAGCCAGAACCGCCATATTGCCGCGTATTACCATCATCTTCTTGTCTAAAACGCTCAAAAATAAACTCCTGGTTCTTTTTTGCGATTCCTTTTCCAGTATCCTTAACGAAAAAAAGAATATGATCATTTTTTGTCTCATAGCCAAAATGGATTAAACCATCGTTGGTAAATTTTAAGGCATTGCTTAATAAATTGATAAAAATTTGCCGCAATCTTACTTCATCTGTAAATATATTACAATTTTCATTTTTCAATGATTTTGTAATTATCAAATTAATATGGTTTTTATTTTTTTCTTCTTTTTCTCTTGCGTACAAAAGGTTGAGCTCATCAATAAGCCTATTTAAGTTAAATGGGGTAGGAGTGACTTTTAATTGATTTGAATCTATTTTTGCAACTTCCAGGATGTCGTTTATTAAACTTAAAAGATGAGTCCCACTTTTGTTAATGATATTTGCGAATTCTTTTTTTTCATCGGGCTCAATGCCATCTTCATTAAGAAGTTGCGAAAATCCCATTATCGCATTCATTGGTGTGCGGATTTCGTGGCTCATATTTGCCAAAAATGCAGATTTTAACCGATCACTTTCTTCCGCTTTTTTTGTGGCTATTATTAATTCCTGTTCAACTTTCTTCATAGTGGTAATATCTACAAGGGAAATTAAACATTGTTCAAGATTTTCTGAAGAAATTCCTTCTAAAAATAATGTTTTTTCTATATTTTCTTTATTG
>JACAAW010000282.1 GCA_013377115.1 Bacteroidota bacterium
TTGTAATACGAATGCTCTCCAACTTTGACAATGTCCTGTTCGCGTCCATTCAATGCTTCAAGAAACGAACCGTCCGTCATTTTTGGGCGCATAAACTGATTCTTCGAGTCCCATAAGTTTTTGTAGTTACCGGCCCGTTTCATAAAAAGCTGGTAATCGTCATTCTTTCCAAGTTCCTTGGCCAGTTGAGCAATACACCAATCATCGTATGCGTATTCCAGTGTTTTTGAAACGGTACCTTTTTTTTCCTTGTCAGTTGGAACGAAATGAAATTCACGGTAATATCCTAAGCCTTTGCGGTTAGTTTCAGAAACTGCTAATAAGGCTTTATACATTTCTTCCAAGTCATATTTTCCTAACCCGTTGTGCGATTAAGATGCAAGAGCATACTTAAGTTTATTCAAGGGTTTATTGTTTAAAAAGTTAAAATATTGAAGCACTGTCACTGCTGTAATTTTTGATAAAATGCGGACTGAAATGCCCAGGTTTGATTTTGCATAGTTCCGCTTGAGCATAAATTGATCGCATAGTTGAGAGAATAGAGTTTCGATTCGTTTTCTTGACTTTCTAAAAATGTAAGCAAAAGGTTCTTTGTCTTTTTGATTGCTTCTTTTGGGTGTTTCCAATCTGATATTACACGATGAAAACAAGTCCAACTGGTGTTCTTTTGACAAATAACCTTTGTCTCCGATGAGCCTGCAATTGCTTAATTTAGAGTGTTTAATGTCGGTCAGGTAGTAAACATCGTGAACGCTTGCTTTACTCATGTCCATGCTTGCAAACACACCACGAACCGAAGTTACCAGGTGCAATTTGTAGCCGTAATAATAGGCCTTGCTAACAGCAGAATAACCTTTATCAGGTGCTGATTCAAAGTTCTCACGGCAGATCTTGCTCCGTTTCTCCCGGGCTATTTGACAAACCGGAACAGGAATAGAATCAACGATGTAAGTATCTTCTCCTTGGTTTAGAATGTTTGATAAACCTTGATTAAGAGTTGCAATCCATGGATAAAGTCGCTTATGTCTGCGATTAAAATTGGAACGGTCAATCAGGTTTGGAAAATCGTTGGTATAATCTGATTTAAGTTTACCAAAGAAGTAACTTTCCGAGTCAATGCCGATCGATTCCGCAGTCAGAGATAATGCAATTATTTGACAATCTGACATTTTTGGAATTCTTGGGTAGCTTTGGAAGTTGTCAAACTCATTGATTTGATCAGAAAAGAACGATTTGGTTAAACCAATAAACTTGTCGAAATTTGCCTTCAGGTTGTGCATAAGTAGAATAATGAATTGGAGTTTATTTTCTACTAATATATTGAATATCAATATAATGCACAACTTTTTTGACAATATTTTATTAATTATTTTCAATCGCACAACAGGTAATTATAAGTAAAAATGTAAATTGAAATGATACCAAGAACGATAAACGAACCATAATATGGAAATCAATAATGAATTATTTTCAACAATAAGAGCCTTACGGAACAAGGTTATGCATGGCTTAGTTGATAGCTCCAATTTTATTGATGAAGAAAAATTATTTGGGTTTATAAAACTATTATTCCCAAAATCAAATATTGATGTCCTTAGAAAAAATAATAATAAGCAATTAGAAATATTGTCTCTGATTGACCAGACCTTGATTAAACCTAAAACTACTGAATGGTTAAATGGATTATTGGGTGACAAAACTCACGACAACACTTTGTTATTAGATGAAATTCCAAGCCCATTAT
>JACAAW010000283.1 GCA_013377115.1 Bacteroidota bacterium
CCGTTAGTGTAAATACAAAATGTGTGGCTGTTGAAAACGGATTTGGCCAATTTAACACTTCTGTAATAGTGGACCGATTAATCACTTCAAAATTGATTTTATATTCAATTTCTCCAGATTTATTTCTTGAGCGGTCTTTTGCATTTACCAATAATTTGTAAATTCCGTCCTCAGGAAAAGTTGCGTTGTACTGGATTTTACAGGAATTTTCAGGTAAGGAAGCGGGTGTAAAGATTAAATTTTTCTGACCGTTTTCTTCAAAGAAAATTCGCTTCGGATTGTATTCGTTTGGACTTTGAATATAAACTTTAAATAAAGTGGTATCGTCGAGGGCTAAAAATTTGTTTTCATCATTTAGTTGAATTAAAATTTCTGGTTTTGCAGAAACAATATCATTGTTCAAAATTCTGACTCCATCGAATGTCACATCTAGCAATGGATTGGTTTTATCTTCGGCAACATTAAAATAAATTTCACCAATATTATTGAAATGGTATTGTTCTAATTGATCATAAACTCCTGTTAAGGTATCTATTGGATTTGCTTCAATCCATAAACTGTTTAATCCTGCGTAATCTTTAGTGTTGAATGAAACGGTGTCACGAATGATATCTCCAACTGGATGTTGACGATGTTTCTTATATTCAATTAAATGTGAATTCTTATTCTTGTCTAAAACCCAATAGGAAATGAGCAAACTATCCATATCGTAATCACCAATATTGTGAATTGCAGTGCAAAATTTAACATTATCGCCTTCCTGCAATGGATCTTTATAAAAATAATAATGAATAGAAGGATCTAGCGCTGTTTCAGGAACTCCTTCATAAATAACTTGCCATCTTTCCATTTGTGGTGGAGTATGAAGAGAATCATCTCTCATATAAGCCTTTAGTTTCAGATAAGGATAAATATTGGCATCAACGTCGTTTCTAATAAATAGATCTTTTGTTTCAGGAGGAATTCCGCTTAAAAGGGTTGCTGTATCACCGTTAGCTTTAATTCCAATAACAGCCAATCTAATAGAATCGGTTTGAATTCCTTCATATGCTTTTGACCTCCAATGCAAAGAATCCCACCGTGAGGCCGGGCCAATAACTTCAGACTCGATAAAACCTTGCACCCATTTGGTTTTAATACTATCTGTTAATTGAATTTCGTCAATTTGAGAAGTTCCGATGGTTTCGTTTTGGGCAACAAGTGATGTGTCTTTTTTTCCGAAAACGATATAAGGTTGACCATATTGAATATTCCGAATGTTATTTCCACCAATAGAATCAAAGCATTTCCAAAGTGGTTCTCCAAAATCGGGAATATGATGGAACATATGGTTATAAGCCAAAACGTAATAGCCCATTGGAATGGTATCCATGAAGTTTTTCAGGCGGGTTCTTTCACTTGGCAGGGAGGTTTCAAATTCCATTGCTAGGCTCCTTCCGTCAGGTAGAGCATATTCTCTGGGTTTTCCACTAACTGGGTCGATAACGGCAACAAGCATTCCCGTTCTAACATCTGTTAGAAAAGCCCAAATTTTTTGAACGGAACCATTTATTTTATAAAATTCATCGGCCCATGGCATGTATGGATAAAATCCTGTTTGACAGAAAATAGATTTAAAGTCATTTACAAAATCAAATTTTCTTCCTGAACGATTGAATGTTACATATTCGTATTTGTCATTTTTAAACTG
>JACAAW010000284.1 GCA_013377115.1 Bacteroidota bacterium
GCATGCTTACAAGTCAACTCGACTCGCTGTCAAATCCGGTCATCCCCGAAATGAACTGCAAATTTACAACAAAATTAGATGGTTTCGAAGTTTTTAAGGAAAATTATTTCTGGTCAGGTGATTGCTTCAGTCGTTTCACCCCTTCTATAAACTTAGGACAACGCATCGCAATGACGAATTATATTAGTTAAAATGAGATTGCTTCAGTCGTTCCTCCATCGCAATGACGGTGGATTATTTCTTCAGTGGTTTGGCGTAGAGGATTACATCTGCATCAGTAATGGTTTTATCACAAAGGATTGCTAGCCTTTCAATCACATTTCTGAGTTCGCGAATATTACCGGTCCAGTTTATTTTCTGAAGTTCAGTGAATGCTTTATCCGTAAATGTCATCAAAGGTTTTCCTTGGTGCTCGCAAATTTCGCCGATGAAATGACTTGCCAATAAAGGAATATCATCCTTTCGTTCATTTAAAGATGGCACTTTTATTAAAATTACACTTAAACGGTGGTATAAATCTTCACGGAAATTTCCTTTGGCGATTTCTTCCGGAACATCTTTATTTGTTGCGGCAATTACTCTTACATCAACTGAAAATTCTTTTTCACCACCAACACGCATAATTTTGTTTTCCTGCAATGCACGCAATACTTTTGATTGTGCTGAAAGACTCATATCACCGATTTCATCAAGAAACAAGGTCCCGCCATTGGCTTGCTCGAAATTACCTTTACGTTGTTTTATTGCTGAGGTAAATGAACCTTTTTCGTGTCCGAATAATTCACTTTCTATTAGTTCAGATGGAATTGCAGCACAATTTACTTCAACGAAAGGAGCGGAGCTTCTATTGCTTTTTTCATGCAACCAACGTGCTACCAATTCTTTCCCTGTTCCATTATCTCCAGTTATTAAAACTCTTGCATTTGTTGGTGCTACTTTTTCAATCATTTCTTTAATTTCAGAAATTGATTGTGATTCGCCAACCATATCGTAAGTTTTGCTTACTTTTTTCTTTAGAACTTTTGTTTCAGTTACCAATTCTGATTTGTCCATTGCATTGCGAATGGTAATCAAAAGACGGTTTAAATCTAATGGTTTTGAAATAAAATCGTATGCTCCTTTTTTGATTGCTTCTACTGCAGTTTCAATATTTCCATGTCCTGAAATCATAACAACAACTGCATCTGGTTGTATTTCCAATATTTTCGACAGCACTTCAATGCCATCCATTTTTGGCATTTTTATGTCGCAAAGAATTACATCGTAGGTGTTTTTCTGAATTAATTCTAATGCTTCAATTCCATCAGGCGCATCATCAATTACGAATTTTTCATATTCGAGAATTTCACGTAAAGTATTCCTGATGCTTTTTTCGTCGTCGACGATTAATATTTTTGCCATCGATGTTATTTTTTAATAATTAACCTTTATAGGTAAGCCATTTCCATAGTTCTTTGTAAGAAACTTTTTTCCCATACATTAAAATTCCAGTTCTGTAAATTTTCGCTGCAAGCCATGTTGATCCTAAGAATCCAAGAATTAACAATACTGCTGATAAAACCAATTGCAAATAAGGAACTCCAAAAGGAATTCTTATCATCATAACAATCGGAGATGTTAATGGAATCATTGAAAGCCAGAAGGAGATTGGCCCGTCGGGATTGTTAAT
>JACAAW010000285.1 GCA_013377115.1 Bacteroidota bacterium
ATAAACCAATACCGAAAAGATGAGAAAAATATTTACACTTATTGCACTTCTTTCAATTGTATTTACAAATCAAATTTTTGCTGAAGGCACCAAAGAAAATTCAGACACTTTAAAAAATGCTATTGTTTATCAAATTCAGGTAAATAATGGAAATGCTACTTTTTCTTTTCAAATAGTTTATTCTGCTCAATCATCTCCAAAACATTTAATGCAAGATATTAGCAATATGCTCAATAATGCTGATCTCCTTTTAAACGCCGAAAACAAAGATTTGGTTTACCTTCCAAATTCAGAAAATTCCCAAATTTTAAATTCAGAAAATTTAATAAATCTTAACACCAGTTCCCTAAAAACCTTTATTTATAAAGGCAAAACTGTTGAAGTAAAAAAATACATAGCCAATAGTTTCTCTTATAATATCTCTCCATTATAAGTTTATTCAAAAAAATTTCAGAAAAATTTATTTAATCTCAGGTAGGGGCTCTTCAGCTTTTTTTAAATTGGTATCAAGTTCGCCCTTTTCATTTTTATGACAAACAGGGCAAAATTCAAATTTTTTATCGAATGCAAAACCACATTGTCTGCATTTATAATATCGAATTCCCTTTTTCTTTTCAATCTCTGGAGACATCAGCATCACAATAAGGCCAGTAATGGGGGTTAGAAAAAAGCTTACAAAAAACAAGGTTTCCCTTCCAACCTTGCGATTGCCTCCCATAAATGAGATAGCACCAACAGCAGTAAGATATAATAAAATCCAAATATAATCCATTTGAAACGAATGTATTGAAAAGCCTATTTGTTTACAAGGCAAAGATAAATTTTTTTATGATAGACTACAAAAGTTTCAAAAACTTTTGTAGTCTTTGGTTTTAAAAGCTAATTTTGACATTTAAGAAATTATGGCTGGAATTTATATTCATATTCCTTTTTGCAGAAAAGCTTGTAATTACTGCAATTTTCATTTCTCTGTTTCAAAAAAAAACATGGACGTATATGCTGATGCGGTCTTAAAAGAAATTTCGCTAAGAAAAAACTATATTTCGGATTCTGAAAAAATCAACACCATTTATTTTGGAGGAGGAACTCCTTCAATGATGGATTCTGAAAGTATTTCAAAAATTATTGAAAAAATATTTCAAAAATTTCAAGTTTCGAATAATCCGGAAATCACTATTGAATGCAATCCTGAAGATCTAACAAAAGAAAAACTAATTGAATTCAAAAAAATTAAAATCAATCGGTTGAGCATCGGCATCCAATCTTTTAGTGATGTTGATTTGGAATATCTTGGCAGAAATCATAGTGCAGCAAAAGCAATAGAATCAATCCATTTGGCAAAAGAATCCGGTTTTGAAAATCTAACCATTGATTTAATTTATGGAATTCCCACCCTCAATTCAAAACAATGGGAAGAAAACATAAAAATTGCTTTTAATTTAGGAATTCCGCATATTTCGGCCTATTGCCTTACTGTTGAAGACAAAACAATACTAAAACATCTTATTTCAAATAAAAAGCGTAAAGAAATAAATGATAATGAAGCCGTAAAAAACTTCAAAAACTTAATGAAATTAATGTCTTCAAATGATTATAACCATTATGAAATTTCAAATTTTGCCAAAACAGGATTTGAATCAAAACATAATTC
>JACAAW010000286.1 GCA_013377115.1 Bacteroidota bacterium
CAATTACAAGCTTCTTTTTGTATGATGAGACCATCCAAATAATTGCCAAAAGTAATGATGTAATCGCTATGCCAAAAGTCCCAGAATAACCAACCAAATTAAAAAATAAAACGCCAAGCATTGGAGCAAAAACAGCTCTTACTCCAGTTTGAGTTAAATGAATTGCCTGATAATCAGCCGCATCTTCTTTCTTGCAAAAATATGCTGAGCCAATACTCCATAACAAGGACATTGTAGCCGCAAAAACACCATGGAAAACGATTCCAATCATCAGCATATAATAAACTTTTACCCCCAATATTTCACTGTGGAATGGAAAGAACTCTGTCAATCCCATAAATAAAAAATACAATAAGAGAGAACCGAATGTAATTGCAGCAAATTTCCGGGGATCGATTCTGCCCAATAATCGCCCAAAAAAAGGCAAAATAGCAATGGCCAGAATATTATATACATTTTTGTAAAACGCGACACTGGTATAGTTTAACATTAATTCCTTTTCATAAAAAATGGTAATTACTGTTGTGGTACTCATAAAAGCAAAACCATATAAATTAAATCCTATTTCAAAATCCTTGAAAGGTTTATTGTTTTTTATGGTGGTTCTCATTTTTTTAATGGATTCTTTTATGGAAGTAAGGAATGGTTTGGTAACATGAATTTCTTCTGAAACCCGATAATTGATTTTTGAAAGTAAAAAAACCGACACCATTCCTAAAGACCCCATTACTGGATAAATATATACAAATGCAAAATTGTCGTAATCTAGGAGCATCCCGAATAAGAAGGTGACTACCAGCATTACAATTTTATTCAGAGTGGTAGAATAACTATAAAGTGTTCCGAATTTCTCGTGACGATAATTGCTTTTTAAAAAGAGATTGATTAATGGAAAAATAATTGGCGATGACAAATAATATACAAAGAAAATAGAAAGGAAAACATAATGATAAATCTCGCTTCCTTGAACACTGGCAGCATTTCGTGGAAAAAACAAAAGGAAAAAAAGTGGAAGTCTTGTAATTAAGGAGGTTACTCGAAGCAATTTCTTTTTATTCTTGATTCTACGGAGAAATTCGTTGGTAAAAATAGAAACAATCAGCACTAAAGCACTAAATTGAAACAAAAAACTCAGCTGCAAAGGAGAACCTTTAATGCTTTTCAAAAAGACAAACTCATTGAGAATCAAAAGCCCTGCAATTATTCCTTCAATAAGTGAATAGAATAAATGAAGTCGAAACGTTTTGCGCTCTCTTCCGTTGAGATGGAGGTTTTTGAAAATCATTTAGGAAATTTGATTTGCAAAATTAACAAATCCAAGATAGAGATGAAACAAAACTGTGCGTCAATATTTGATTGTTAGTAATTAAATTTGGGATTTTTCATTTTAGAAAAGAAATGGAATTATTACTTGTAAGCAATTAGAATATATTGTAAGTTTACATTTTCAATATAAAACAAATAATAAAATAGACTAAAATGAAAAAGATTACCTTATTCTTTTTATTTATTTTTATTGGAGTAAATTCTTATTCCCAATTTCAATGGAGGCAGGTAAATGGACCAAATGGAGCAAATGTAAATTGCATTGGCGTAAACTCCAACGGAGATATTTTTGAAGGGAAT
>JACAAW010000287.1 GCA_013377115.1 Bacteroidota bacterium
TTCTATGTTGTAAAACAAGAAAATGATGAATTATTTTTCAATAATTTTACATCATAAGTCTGAAGAGGAAGTGAGCTCTGCTGGAGAGCAACTCACCAGCAATAAGATTTATGGCTGTGAAATACAGTTGAGAGCTTCTTGTTGAAAGAGGCTCTTTTTCTATTTCATTGCCAATTATGGCTAATACAAACTCACCTCCGCATTTCCACACAGAAAATTTGGAGGAACTATATCTATAAAAACATCCTTCTATCAACAGAACCGGATTACTTATCCGGGCTGTATTGCCTCGTTTCATTTTTTATAGAATGTGAGCCGCGTCCTGCGGAAAGCAGATTCTAAAGTTCAGAACTGCAGGGCAGCGGTAGCGGACTCACAAAAGGTGTTTTTATAGAATAGAGATTTATTTTATAACAGAACATACATATGGTTGATTGTTTTTTAAAACGAACCTGATCCTGTTTAATAATTTTCTTGCAATTCTGATAATTGCCTTATTAGATTCCATTCGCTTGCAATAATCATGGAAGCATTTATTGAGAGACAAATCCCATCTTGCAGCAATCCATGCACTTTCCACAATTGCACTCCTTAGATAATTATTCCCCCGGTGTGTAATTTCACCGATATTCTCTTTTTCGCCGCTGGAATTTGTAGATGGGATTAGACCTATGAAGCTACATAACTGATCGAAGTTCGCGAATCTGTTTATTGTATCCATTTCTGTCAATATTATCATCGCCGTTAAGGTGCCAATACCTGGTATTGTTTGTAATAATCTGACATTGTTAGCATATGCTTCACTTCGAGATAACTCTTGGATCCCTCTGAGGGCATTCAATAAGGTTAACCTTAAATGCTGGCTTTCGACAATTAAAAGGTTAAGTGACTTTTTTGCACTGATTTCTGTCAATTCGATGCTACCTAGCCAATTCATAAATCGTTTGGACCAATGAGTAGCTGATTTGCTAAATGCTTCAGGCATCTCAATTCCATGAAAGTACAAGAAGGATTTTATCCGGTTTTTGTAACGGGTAAGATCTTTTACCAGGGTTCCGCGTATTCGTAACAGACATCTGTCCTCAAGTGATTTTAAAGAGGAAACATGTATTCCCTTTAGGTCACCGTTACGTAATGATCTGGCAATTTTTTTGCTGTCCCGTTTGTCTGTTTTGTTAACCTTCTCCTTGTCGGTCGTTGGAATATCTGCTGGATTAACGACAATATTACTGATCCCCAGGGCTATAAGTCTATTATGAATCCAATATCCGCAGAATCCAGCTTCATATGCCGAATGGTAAATTCCATTAGGAAAATTCTTCACCAGATAATGATGCAACAGTTCCGGATTGGGATCCTGAGAAAAGGTTTTTAATGTCAGTTTTTCGGCCATAATTGAAACCTTCCAACTTTTTAAGTGTACATCTAAGCCAACATAAAAGTGTTGACCACTAAAATCAATTTTGTTACTTTGTGTGAGCATAAGTCAGAGTTTTATTGTTTGTACTGTGGTAGTTTAAATTTAATAAAACACCAGACTTATGCTTCATTTTACAAACATAGGGCCTGAGGACTTTTAATGGCTTCTGGCTCGCCGGTTATAATTAAATTTCGGGCAAA
>JACAAW010000288.1 GCA_013377115.1 Bacteroidota bacterium
TTTATGAAGATCAGGGAATCCTAATTTGCCAGAATAGACTTCAGATTGATAATCCTGATTTCTGAACATAGCTTAAAGCATGAAAAAATGAAAAATCAAGATGTTCCCTTTAGGGATCAAGGGTAAAAACAGCTTGATTTTTCATTTTAGTAAAGTAGAATTATACTTTAAACGGGGTAAATAACCGCAATTTGATTCTAATAAAATTGAAATTTCAAAGTCAATAGATTTTTCAAATCATCATTATGTTTTTGATTAACTGTTTGGAAAAAATCGGTGATGGCCAGGTGAAATTTGGCGGGAGTTTCATAATATCTGGCATACAATATTTTTTTCTTTGTGAACTTCCATAACCGTTCTATAATGTTCAGGTTGGGAGAATAAGAAGGCAAAAACAAAAGCGTGATACCCATTGTTTTTGCGGCTTCTTCCACGAACTTGCAGTGTTGGTAACGCGCATTGTCCAGAACTATTTTCACAGGCATATCACCATAATGCACCCTGAGTTTTTCAAAAAAGGAAACGATTGTTGCGGCATTGATGTAGGAGGTGTTGTTGAAGGTGAGTATTTCTTTTGTAATGGCATTTACCACTCCCAAAACATTGATCCTGTTGCGCCCAGCAGATGCTTTGATGAACAAACGCGCGGCACACCACAAGGCACAAACAAAAGGCTCTAAAATGAAATGTGCCGTATCCATAAATAACAACTGACATTTTCCTTTTTGAGCTTCTTCAATGGCGGGTTCTAATTTATCTTTTACCCATTGCTGTTGCTTTATACCATCTGCTTTTGCCGGTATATGTCCTGTTTTTATGTAATGAAGTTTGTGCCGTTTCATAAATGCCTGCACCTGTGAAGGGCTACGGCTAATGCCTGTAAGTGCTTCGATGCGCGATTTTGCTTCATTTGAACTCATTGGCGGCTGTTCTGTAAAGGAGGACAAGATGCTTTCTGCATGAGTTTCAAGTTCGCTTTTATTGGTCCCGTAATTAAATTGGCAAAGTGCCTCAAAGCCATATTCCAAATAAATGCTCACCCAATAACCTACGGTTTCCCTGTTCAGACCGGTTAACACACTTATCGCTTTGTTCGACATACCCATGCTTTTAAAATAAACAGCATGCATCCTTTTTTGAACAAGGGGGCAAGGATAATAATATCTTTCGTAATTTAGATGCTGAATTTCGGCATCGCTGAGATTTAATTGAAGCATATCATTTGGGTTTTTCGAATAACCAAAATTGATATGCTTCTTTTTATCTTTTATCGACTGTGATCGGAATTTTTCAACAACCTGTTGTGAATAAAGACATTAAAATGAATTTGAGTGAATGCGGTATTTTATCCCGTTTGGAGTATAAATACAAGTACTTACCCCAAAGTGCGTGCATTTTTTTACGTTCAGAAATTCCTGCGTTTAAAAGAGTGAGTTTAAGTGATTGATAAGAACGGCATTTCTGTTTTTTCCCATTTCATTTCTGAAGTCTGATGCGATCATTTTATGTACTTCATTTTAAATCCATTGCAGTTAATGTTAGGTACAAAATGTTCTCATTTTCAATAGTAAAGCACATAATAACCATCACAAAACACAGTTGCCCTTATCCAG
>JACAAW010000289.1 GCA_013377115.1 Bacteroidota bacterium
CTATTTCAAAAACTTTTGATATTTCCGAAAAGAATAATGACTATTGGTATCCTCTAAATACAAAAATTTATTTAACAGGAACCTATTCTTTAACACCAAAAGACAAGGTAGGATTGTTGGTTCGAGGAGAATTTTATAATCAAGCAATTCATGTTGGTGGAGCATTATCTTACAATAGAAGGTTTTTTGATTGGCTTTCTGCATCTCTCAGCTATTCTGCATTTAACAGGTATTATACGAATGTTGGATTTGGTTTTAATGTGAATATTTTCCCGTTCCAGATTTATGCTGTTACAGATAATATTTTGGCCGCATTTATTCCGGAAAAATCAAAAAACGCCTATGTTCACGTGGGTTTGAACTTTGTTTTTGGCTATAAAACTCCAAAAACTGCAGTTCCAATTCTATAAGTTCCTTATTCTATAATTATATTATACTTGTTTAAAAGTCCACTTATTTCCTGAAGTGAGAATTTTGCCTTACGGATATCATTTAGTTCGGGATCAATTATATAATTAAATGCAGTTAGGAAATTGACTTCCCTTAAATTGGTTTTATAAAATACCGAATTCATTAAATCAGTATCCACAAATTTTGATTTGGATAAATCACTTTCCGAAAAATCTGCATTTTTTATGGATGATTTTGTGAAAATGGTTTTTGGCATTTTCTTTTTTACGAAAATCGCATAGTCTATCACGCATCCGCTAAATTCTACATCAAATAAGAAATCGTTGGTGTTGCTAAAGTTAACTCCCATTAATTTGGAATCTTTAAATTTAATATTGATTAACTGAGAATGGTTTAATTTGGTCATTGTAAGATTGCAGTTTGCAAAAACACAATCGATAAATTTGCATGAAACAAAAGCTCCATCCGAGAAATCACAATTATTAAATGTGCATTTTTCAAATTCCTTTTTTACTGTTTCTTTTCCAGAATACAATAAATTTTGAAAAATTTTATCTTCGTGAAAAGATGCTTCCATTTTTGGGAAAGTAATTTTAATAATACATCAAAAATACTGTTTTTTGGCTTTCGAATAGCGAATTGCAATTTCTATTATAGCGGCAGTGAAAATCGGAAATTACTACCTTTTCCTATTTCGCTTTCAATCCATATTTTACCACCATGTTTTTCAACAAAATCTTTACACAAGAATAGCCCTAATCCTGTTCCGGTTTCATTTGCTGTTCCTTTGATTGAGTGAGTTTGTGAAATTTCAAATAATTTTTTCACTATTTTTTCTTCAATGCCTATGCCATTGTCAGAGATTGCTACAATGATTTCAGTATTTTTTTGAATGGCCCAAATATTTATTTTTCCTCCGAGGTTTGTAAATTTGATAGCATTTGAAATTAAGTTTCGTAAAATTGTTTTTAGCATATTAACATCTGCAAACACTCTCAGTTTTCCATCTGCAGCTATATTAATAGAAATATTTTTATTTTTTGCTGCTAAATTTAAAGAAGATAGGACATTTTTTAAAAGAATTGAAAATTCTATTTCTTCAGGTTGAAATGGGAGTTTGTCTGATTTAGCTCTTGCCCAAATTAAAATGTCCTCAAGAAGATTATGAGTGTTTTGCGCTGACTGAAAAACAAGATTTATT
>JACAAW010000029.1 GCA_013377115.1 Bacteroidota bacterium
TAATCTGTCCTTCTCGAATCTGATTGCTGCGGAAAGTATCGTGTTCAGTAAACCCTGCAACAGTATAATACAAATAATTATAAAAAGCTGCCGTTCCATCTCCAATGCGCCAAGTAGTATTCGTATCTGGGGCTTTTTCCCATTCATACTGGTCTAAAATAGTATCAATGATTTTTTCATCCCAACGCCAATAATCAAAGATATGATAATAGTCATTTTTCTTAACAATACTTCGGTAATACTCTCCAGAAACGGTGTCCCACAATGAACTATTGAAATATCCTGGACTATGCAACATCGCTTTTAATCGAAGCCATTGGTAATTCATCTGTTTAGAGATGCCATGCATATAAACACGCTTCTCTTCAAAGTCCGGCTTAATACCTAAAAACCCAGATTTGAAGTGCGTAACCTCTAAAGGGTTTACACCCCACAAATTGAGATTTATACCCGTCTGTTTTTTAACAGTCTCAACATGCCGAAAAAAATGTTTGTCGCCTGCTGTCAAAATGCTAATCATGCCCAAATGAGGAGACTTCAACCATGCTTTTAAGTTCATGGCGATATTATGTCTTTTCTTTGAAATATCATCTGCTATAATAATATTTTCAACTCCTAACTCAGCACACATTCTGCTGATATTCCTCCGACCTAAATCTGTAACCATTCCCCAGTCATAAGTGTAGGTTATTGGCTTCATCTTTAGCTCATTAACAATTAGATGTAATCCATAACAACTGTCTCTTCCCCCTGAAAATGGTACTATGCAATCTTGACCAATTTTTCGGCGGTAAGGCTCTACTAAATTGAACAATTCTTCCTTTGGTTTAGGATTGTTCCTGGGCTTATAATTATTACAGTAATTACAAACACCTTGCGAATCAAATGAAATATAGGGCATAGTTTCAGTTAACAAACATTTGGTGCATCGCTTTAAATTGTGTTTTGGATAAATCAGCATCGCTTCTTCTGCTGCGATGTTTTTGAAGACCGGAATTAGATTCTCTGTCCGGCGATTGTCTTCGCTGAGTATGATTTTTTGTTCTACAGGGATGTCGAGGAGCAACCCCTCATACCAAATCTGTTTTATATCTGAACATTTTAAGGATTCTAATGGATAACCCTCTGAAGCAAAATAGGTGTTACCTTTATTTTTACCAACATAAAGGCTACCATTATTAGA
Source organism: Bacteroidota bacterium (assembly GCA_013377115.1). GTDB lineage: Bacteria > Bacteroidota > Bacteroidia > Bacteroidales > CG2-30-32-10 > Cfx2-01. The sequence continues at coordinate 1,184 of JACAAW010000029.1, forward strand.
AAAAAGCAAAGTTTTACCTTTGTTTGGAATAATTATAGCACAGGAAATCGTGCCTTTACACTCACTCAATATTTTTTTAGGAAGTTCTGCCAAATCCCCACCATCTTTTAAATGCTTTATTGCTACTCCGATAATCACTTCAGAATCAATTTGGAAAAGTCGCTCTAAATTGAGGGAATCCCATACATCCTCTTCATTCACTATTATGCCGTTATGAATCACGCATATTCCATCACGAACAACTGGCTGATTGTCAGAGAGACCATTTGTAATCAATCGGCTATGCCCCATCACCACATTTGTTTGAAGTTTGCCTTGTTTTTTTAGCAAATAATTAATGTCGTAGTCTGCTCGTTTTATTGAGTAGGCTTGTTCATCATGATATATCAAGCCACTCGAATCACGACCACGCTGACGTGCATGAAGTGCTAACTTTCGTAAGTGAACATTGTTAATATTTTGATTTGAAATTATGCCAAATATTCCGCACATGATATTATTATATTAATTTTTTTAATAAACTCTCTTTAAAATACAATTTTTCTAATCGTAGAATAGAAAAGTAATTTTAATAAAAATCAAAATTACGTTCAACCTAAATTTAAATATAAAATAAGGAGTAAAACTGTTGAATAATGTTAATTCATTATTTTTTTATTTAAACCTATCTTGAATATTGGGATTTTCAAAATATTCATTTTTACTTTTTGGATAATTTTCAAATAGCCAGATTAAAAAGGAAGAAACATCAATAGTGTCTTCAAGTAATTTTTTTCTATATAACGAATATTCTTCTTTGATATTTTTTATTTGCAAAAGGTCAATTATTTTGATAAAAAATTCGTTTTGCTGATTGGTTCTGAAACAATGAATTAAATTGTATTTTTCTTCAATCTCTATCATTTGTTCTATTTCATAGAAATATTCATCAAATTCAACAGAAGGTGTGCCAAGAACAGCTGCCTCCGTGGACATTGTGGTGCTGTCTCCAATAAAAATTTGTGCAAAAGCTAAATAATGAGGCATGTCATTTTTTCTGATATTCAATCGGTATTTTTCAAGTTCATCTGGAAGTTTTCTTTCAGAAGTGATATAAATTCTTCCAAAAGGTTCCAAAATTTCTCTTAACCTGAATAGAACTTCATCAGAGATTCCAGATTTATTGAGATCATGAGTTGCCATAAAACCAGTGCATCTAATAATAAAATAAGAAGAACCATCTTGTAATTCATTAAACAGTTTTGTGATGTCAGGTTTAAAATGATTTGGATGTAAATGTGCTAGAGCTTTGTACCCTTTATAACCAATTTTCTTTATCTCATACTTCCCAACATTAGTAATTACTGGTGCAATAAGATAATTAACAGTTTTAAAGAAGATTGCTTGCTCAGGGACAGCTGCTAATACGTCATCGGTAGGGTATAGGGAAGGAACTCCTTTCAATAGTCCCAATATACTTGTCAAATCTCCAATAAACAAATCATACTTTTTACCTCTTGAAAATTTCCATAATCGATAGACAGTTTTATAAATACTGATTACTGCTGCAATATATACATGAACTCCTTTGATTTTTCTGCTTTTGGGAAAAATATTTGTATACACCCAGCCTTCTTCTTTTACTAAATCTTCAAGAATATCTTTAGTGTTGATAACAATATCAACTTGATGTCCTTTCTCTCTCAATTGATTTATCTGTACTTTATGAAATTGAAATTTAGCAGGATGAACTAGATAAAATAAGAACCTCATTGTTTTATAAACTTTTCTTTTAGTAATTTCTTTGAATTATTTTATTTGAAATAGAAATAAAAGGTTAACTAATCAATGTATTTCCTAAACCATAATTCTAAATGAATCCATTTCCAGATTTCGTTGGCAAGGTTTGCTTTACCTGATTGGTGAATTTTAAATTTTTTAATTGCAACTTCATGGTCGATATATCCACGTGCTTTGAATGTTGAGCTATTTAATATTTCTTCAATATAACTTTGCCATTTAGGCATCCTAAACCAAATATCTTCAGGGGTTCCGAACCCAATTTTTGATTGTCTATTTCTTATTCTTTCTGGCAAAATGCCTTTCATGGCTTCTCTGAAAATGAATTTTGTTGTACCATTTCTAATAATTTGGTTCGATGGCAATGCCAATGTCTTTTCTACTAAACGATAATCCAGAAACGGAACCCTTGATTCGAGTCCGAACTTCATAGAATTACAATCTTCCCATTTAAGCAAATGTTCTAATTTATATTCAAAATGATCTAATAAGGAACTTTTTAAGTCTTTTGAGTCATAAATATTCTTTACAATATTATTTGAACTTGCATACTTGTATGAAAAATCGTTATTTAAATATCCTTTATTTCCGTTTTTTAATTTTGTTTTTATACTGTCCGGTAATAAAAAATATCCGAAAGTTTGCAGTGCAAAAGTAGAATGATGTTTTTTATAATAAGCAAAAATTTCATTTAATAATAATAACCACTTAAGCTGTTTAAATAATTCTTTATAATAAAATCCAAAAAAATAATGATAACCACCTAATTGCTCGTCTGCTCCTTGTCCGTCCAATAATACCGTTACATGATCTTTTGCCAACTCCATTAGTTTATATTGTGCATAAGGTGATGTGTCTGGTATGGGTTCGGCATGAGTGGTGATAAATGAATCCAGGTCATCAAATAAAGATTCCCCACTAGGATAAGTGTAATGCATGTTTTTTAATAAACCTTTATATTCATCTATATATTCAGATTCATCTCCTTTGTTTCCTTTTCCATAAACCGCTGAAAAAGTGTTAATATCTTTCCTGTCGAAATCTTTAATTATAGTTGAAACAATTGCAGAAGAATCAAGTCCTCCACTCAAGCATACTCCAATAGGGACATCGCATCTTAGCCGCAATCCAATTGCAGATGAAAATAGTTCTTTATATTCTTCATCATTGGTAAAAGGATTATTAATGTTTTCGTTCAAATGATACCATTTTTCAATTTTATATTCATTTGAATGATTAATTTTCATTTTGGATCCATGCTGCAACTTTTTGATATTTTTAAAGAAAGTAGCTTCGGTTTGGTCTGTACGGTTAAAAACTAAAAAATCATAAATAGTTTGGTTATTTTGCTCAGGTTTCTTTTTCAACACCTTTAATATGGCTTGTAATTCGGAGGCAAAAATAAATTGTTCATCATCTGCATAATAATAAAATGGTTTTACTCCAAACCTATCTCTTGCTGCAAATATGGATTTGGTTTCTTTATCATAAATGACAAATGAAAACATTCCATTAAAATGATGCAAACAATCTTCTCCCCAAAATATGTACGAAGCAAGCAATACTTCAGAATCTGTATTTGTTTTAAATGAATAATTCCCTTTTAATTCTTCTTTTAATTCAATATAATTATAAATCTCTCCATTAAAAATCATCACATATCTGCCAGATTCATCTTCCATTGGTTGATGTCCTTTAGCTGATAAATCAATAATGCTCAGTCTTACATATCCAAAACCAACATTATTTTCAATAAAAAGTCCATCATCATCAGGTCCACGATGCTTTAACGCGCGCTTCATTTGCCTGATAGAGTTTTCTTCTACTGGTGTTTGAATGAAATTAATAATTCCACAAATTCCACACATAGGTTATTTTTTTAAAACCTTATTGAAAACAGATATTATTTTTTTTGCAATGGTTTCTGTATCCAATCCTAGTTCAATAATTTGATTTCTTCCTTTTGTTTTTTGATTAAAATCTAAGGCATTTTTTATTTCCTTTGCAACTTCATTTGTATTAAAAGAAGTTAAGTAACATCCTTTAGTATTTCCGATAACCATTTTTACATCTCCAACATCTGTTGAAACTAATGGGCAACCGCATGCCATTGCTTCTTTTATAAATTGAGGAGACCCTTCAGAAAAAGAGGTTAACAAACTGCAATCCACAGCATTAAAGAGCAAATTTGTTTCATCTCGGTTGTAATTTTTTAATTCAATTAAATTTACTTTTTTTCCAAGCATTTTCTCAAGATTTTTGCAAGATTCTCTTGCTAAGTCATAGTTCTTAATAAAATTATTAAATGATGATGAAAACAATATATTAACATCTTTTTTGTCTAGTCCCATTTTTGAAATAGCTTCAGGTTTTGAGATGGAATAAAAGGTAGCTAGATCTACGCCACAAGGGATAACTTCCGCATTGTTAAGTTTGGCTATTTTATTATACATGCTTATTTCAACAAAAATTGATGCAGCCGATAATCTATTTGCAAATTTTGAATATATAAAAACATGTTTATCGTTAATGTCAGAACCATGAAAGGTTGTCACTACAGGAACAATTAATTGTAGATTTGCAAGAAGCCCTGATAAACCGTAATGAGCATGAATTAGGTCTGGATTATTTTTTTTAATGACTTTTCTTAAAGAGAATAAATGAATTAAATATCCAAGAAATCCTTTTTTATTAATTTGAAATAAGGAAAATTCAATTCCAAATTTAGTCAAAGAATCCATTTGATCCTTAATAAAAGGACTTAAAATACCTTCTGTGCCACTACAGACGATTAGAACTTTCATTTCTAAAGTAATTCTATCAATTTTCTTAAACCCGTTTTAAAATCAATCAATACCTTAAAACCTAATTGTTTTTTTGCCTTTTCAATATTCGCTAATGAATGTTTAACGTCACCAATTCTCTCCTTTTCAAAAAACGGTTCAATTGATGTTCCGAGAAGTTCATTAATATTATTCACAAGCTCTATTAATGTATATCTTTCACCACATGCAATATTAAAGGTTTCTCCTGAAATATTTCCGATAAAGCAAGAATTTATATTAGCCTCAACATTATTTTCAACATAGGTAAAATCTCTAGATTGGGTTCCGTCACCATATATAATTGGTTGCTGACCCTTTTTCATCATCTTAATAAATTTTGGGATAACGGCACTATACTGTGAGGTTGGATCTTGATTAGGTCCAAAAACATTGAAATATCTCAAACAAACTGTTTCTAAACCATAAATACTAGAAAAAATTTGGCAATATCTTTCCTGCGCATATTTCGTAATTGCATATGGAGACAAGGGAGCTACTGGCATTGTTTCAACTTTTGGTAAGTTTTCGCTATTTCCATAAACAGAGGAAGAAGAAGCACAAACAACACGTTTAATATTAAATTCCCTTGCAGCCTCCAAAATATTTAAAGTGCCTAAAATATTAACATCGTTAGTTGTAATAGGGTCGTTTATGGAACGAGGAACTGAAGGCAATGCTCCCTGATGAAGAATATAATCAACACCTTTTACAACATTGTGCACAATATGAAAACTCCGCAAATCACCTTCAAAAAATTCAAAGGACTTATTTGATTGAAAAGGCAAAATATTTTCCCTTTTACTTGTTGAGAAATTATCAAGAACACGAACTTCATGACCATCATTTAAAAGACGATTAACTATATTAGAGCCAATAAATCCTGCTCCACCAGTGACTAAAAATTTTGCCATAAATATTATTTAAAATTAAGTCCATTGCTTCATGAGGAAATTTAAAAAGAGTGGGATGACCAGCAAAAAGAAAAGAGAAGACAGGTAATGCAATAGCCAAAAAATAAGCATTATTATTTTTTGTATAAATTAAATACGAAATTACTAACAATCTCATTGGTTCAAATATATAAAAAGGAAAACCAGTAAGATGGGATAATGTAGGAACAAAAAGAACAATTATTATCGAAACAAAATCAATTATTATTGTCTGTAAAAAAAGTTTTAGTGATAAATTGAAATAATAAAAATGGTTTTTTGTTTTAAAATATTAGCTCAACACCTCTAAATAAACTTTTTCAAATTTTTTTCCCATCTTGTCAATCGTAAATGATTCTTCGATTCGTTTTTTTGCAACTTCTCCCATTTTTAACCTTTTCTCTTGGTTGTTAAGTAAGTTATTGATCAAGCAGGCAATTTTTAAAGGAGAATCATTGGTAATTAAATAGCCATTAATACCATCTTTAACAATTTCTTTTGTACCTCCTAAATCATTTGCAATTACCGGTTTGCCAAGTGCCATATATTCTATTATTGCGTTGGAAATTCCTTCGCCAAGTGGAGAAAAAAGAACGCCAACTTCGCAACAATTAATTAAATGTTCGACATTTGAAATTTTACCGGTAAAGATAATATTTGAAATAGTTTCATCTTTGACTCTTTGTCGTATTTTTTCCAAATTATATCCTTCCCCAACTGCTAAAAAGGAAACATCATTTCTTAATAGAGCTAGTTCTTTTGCAATATCAAGCAACAGGTTATGATCTTTATATTTGATAAATGAAGCTACCATAATAATGGAAAATGGGGTTTTTATTCCAAACTCTTCTTTTATTCTATTAATATTCGGGATATTAATAAATCTTTGCAAATCAACACCATTATAAATAACCTTTGTTTTTTTATTTTCGACTTTGTATGCTTTTAACCCGGCAAATGAATTTGAAAGTATAATTGTCGAAAATTTAAAATTAATTTTATTTATCAGATTCTGAAAGCTCCATTTTTTAATATTGGGCGGAGCATCTGTGATTTGACTATTTATATGAGGTATTCTTAGAATTATATGCGCCAAAAGTGAAACGAATGCGGGCATGCTTCCCCATGTATGAATGATATCGGGTTTGAATTCTTTGCATATTTTATAGAATTTAAAATGAAGTGTTTTGTCTCCTTTTTTATATTTTTTAGTTAAAATTTTGTAGGGGATATTCAGTTCATTAAAAACAGGATACTCAATTTCATTCCTTCTGAGTACTATCATTAAATCATATTTTTTTTTTATGAGATAAGCCAATAATTCAACCAACCGCCTTTCTTTGCCACCAGCAGATAAAGTTCCAATGAAAAAAAGTATTTTCATGATTTAGTTATTTTGTTTTAACCATTCATTTAAAAATAACAGTGACCATATTTGCTGACCATAGTCACGAACTCCCTTTTGATGATTTTCTAATAGTTTATGTACGTATTTTGAATTTAAAAATTCATACAAATAGGAGCTATTATTAAGGTTTTCGTAAATGTAATCTTTTAAATCGGTTTTAAACCAATTATCCAATGGAACTGCAAAGCCTGTTTTCTTATGAGAAAGAACTTCTTTAGGCAAAATATCTTTAAAAGTTTCTTTTAGAATATATTTTTTATTTCCCCCATTTATTTTATATTCAGAAGGTATTTTAAAACTAAGTTCTGCAAATTGATGGTCTAAAATTGGAACTCTTGCTTCAAGTGAATTCATCATAGAAGCTCTGTCCACTTTTGTCAAAATATCATCAACCATGTATGTCTGCATATCTAATTGTTGCATTCTGCTTATAAAATCACTATGCAAGTTTTTTAACAAATCTAATTTTATGTTTTCAGCGTATAATATTAAATTACTTTTTATATGCGAATTAAAGATTTTTTTTCGCTCATAATCTTTCCATGAGCAAAAATAAGCACCTATATTGTTTTTATCTTTGGATAAGTAATATGATAAACCTTTTCCATATAAATAATCTGGAATTATTTTATTTAGTGTACCAAAGATAAATTTATTATTAATTCTAGATTTGCTTAATGCAATCATTTTTGAATAGGAGTTGTATCCAGCAAAAAGTTCATCTCCACCATCACCTGATAAAGAAACTGTAACATATTCTCTAGCAAATTTTGAAACATAATAAGTAGGAATAGCCGAACTATCAGCAAATGGTTCATCGTAAGCTTTTACTAATTTTGGTAATAATTCAATTGATTCTGGCTCAACAATTAGTTCATGATGCTCAGTATTGTACATTTCTGCAACTTGGCGGGCAAACTTTAATTCGCTAAATTTCTCTTCATTAAACCCAATTGAAAAAGTTTTTATCCTATTTGTCGAGTTTTGGCTCATTAATGCAACAACAATGCTTGAATCTATGCCACCACTCAAAAAAGCTCCTAGAGGCACATCACTAATCATTCTCATTTTAACAGATTCATTTAATGATTGATAAATTGCATCTTTCCAATATTCAATTGTTTTTGAATAATCTGGTTCAAAGTTTATTTGCCAATATTGTTTTATTGTTAATTTCTTTTCTTCGCTTGGTTTTAAATAAAAATAATGGCCTGGAAGTAATTTTTTTATTTGTGTGAAAATAGATTTTTCCCTTTGTATATATCCATAAGCAAAATATGAGTCCAAAGCTTCAATACTTATTTCTTTCTTAATATTATCGGAAACCGTAATCGATTTTATTTCAGAACCCCACACAAATTTATCATTATCAATATAATAATGAAACGGTTTTATTCCAAACCTGTCTCTAGCACCGAAAAGTTCTTTTTTTTGAAAATTCCAAATTACAAAAGCAAACATTCCCCTTAAATAATCAACACATTTCTCTTTGTATTCAATAAATAAATTAACAATAACCTCGGTATCAGAATTTGTTCTAAACTTGTATCCTTTTTTGACTAACTCAATTTTAAGTTCTAAAAAATTATATATTTCTCCATTAAATGTTATCCAATAATTATTTGTTATATCGGATAAAGGTTGATGTCCCGATTTTAAATCAATTATACTTAATCTTCTAAATCCTAATCCTACATTTCCATCAATATACTGTCCCTCATCATCTGGTCCTCGATGAATTAAAGAATCTGTCATTCGCTTAAGTTCTAAACCATCAATTTTTTTGTTTTTATCGAAATTTATTTTCCCAACAATACCACACATATTTTAATTATTTTTTTATTAAAAGAACAAAAATGAAAATGAAAAAAATGTTAAAATAACCAAAATGTTTAAGATATTATTGATAAATACTGTTCAATAATACTGTCAGTATTTAAATTTTTTGAATATTTGCTTAATCCAAGTTCAGCTATTTCTGTCCGTCTATTTAAAAAAGACTCCGCTTTTTTATTAAAATAAGAATGAATTTCAATAATATTTTCTTCTGAGAATTCATTATTTATTACCAACCCCAAATCATTATCTTTCACAAAACTTGAGAAATCACCCACGTTTTTTGAAATTATTACTGGCAATCCCGTAAGGATGTATTCCGCAAATTTTGTTGGGGATGCGACATTGTTCATTTTTACATCATCTCTTAAAAGGAACGCTACATCAGAGGCACATAAAAATCCAGAAACTTCAACATTCGTTACTGATGAAACAAGTATTGAATTCCTGGGAATTTGCAGGTTAGTAATATATTGTTCAGCTATATCTTTATCAGGAGAAAGAATTATCAAAAAGGAATTATTATCAAGGTCAAATAACCCAGCGAAGAGTTCAAAAATCTTTTCTGGAATATGCCATGGCGATTTTAATCCTCCTGAATAAACGAAAACTATTTTTTCTGTTAAACGATATCTTTCTCTATATTCTCTCCTTTTTTCTTTGGAATAAAAAAACACATCCGAATTAGAACTGCAAGGGTAGAGGAAGAATCTGGATCTATCTATATTAGAGTCTTTCTGCAAATGATATTCTATTAGAATATTTGAAACGCAGAATGTTTTATCAGAAATTTTAATCATTTCTATTTCGTCTTGTGAAATTCGTTTTATTTCTTCCTTTAAAATATTAAATTGATTCGGATTAGAATAGATAAGTTCTTCAGCGATTGCTGCCCTGGAATCATAGATAATTTTTAATTTGTTTGGGAAAATTAATTTAAAGAACTTTAATGGTTTCCATAGGTCAGGAGATCTAGTTTGTATTAATAATTTCTTTTGTGATAATAATTTTCTAGATAAAAAAATTGAGAATAGCAATGTATTAAAAATTAAACCTAATGAAATTTTAGGTTTAATAATAAATAATTTTTTAACTCTACCTTGGTAAAGTTTACGAATCAATTGAGTTTCTAGAGTTTCTGCTTTCCTATTAAATATTAGCTTTTTTAAACTACTTAAACGCCACAATTCAAATGAGACTTCTTTTTCCTGATATAAATGTAACCAATCAATTATTTGGGAAACAAAAACATTACAATATTCAAGGGATGTAATATAAATAAAATTTATTTTTTGAAACTTTTTCAATTTATTACAACTTTTCATTAATTATTTTTAATACTGCAAAAGTTAGTTCAGTTGATTTAATGTCTTTTTCAAAAGGGGCAATTAAAGATTTTTTTCCATTTATAAGTTTTGCAAATTCTTCAATTTCAATATAATGACCTTTGTCTGTTTGTTTTAGCTTAATGTCTTTCTCTTTTGTATTGAACATTTGTAAACAATTGAAATCGTCAATAATCATTGAAGAATTATCAAGAAAAACTTCAAGTCTTTCTTTTGGCATATTTTTTCCTCCTTGAGAAACATATATAATATTTGATACTGAACCATCTTCGTGTGTCAATAAAATTGATAGATTATCTGTAGACTGGATATTTACATTATTTATTGGGATGTGAGCAACTTGAATATTTGAAACTTCTGATTCAATAAGAAAGCATACTAAATCAATAAAATGACAAACTTCTCCTACAACTCTTCCACCTCCTTCTTCTAGATTTTGAACCCAATGATTTGATGGGATATGTCCAGCATTTATTCGATAATTAATAAATATTGGTCCTTTTGATAAATCAATAATTTCTTTAACTTTTTTTGTGAGAGAAGAATATCTGCGATTAAATCCAACAGAAACATGAATATTAGGAAATTGTTCATGTGTTTTTCGAATTAACTCTAATTCTTCTTCAGTTATTGCTAATGGTTTTTCAATGAGAACATGTTTCCCAGCTTGAATGGCATCAATTACTTGATTAGCATGTAGATCATGTCTAGTTCCAATCACTACCATTTCGATATCTGGATCCTTTAAAATTTGTTGGTATTCTGTTGTGATATAAGCTGCTTTATATTTTTCTCCAACAGATTTTGCACTTGCAGGTGTCCGATTTGCAAGAGCTTTTAATTCAAATAATTCAGGCAATTTTAAAATATTTGGCAAATGGCTACTTCTAACAAATCCACCAGCTCCAATAATTCCAACTCGTATTTTTCCTGAATGTGTAGGTCTAGTGTATAAAATACATTTATTAGCAGGAGCTTCCATCACTTCATGTTGGTACTGAAATAAACATGAAATATTGTTTTCGGGATTTGTAAAAAGACTCTGATAAGCTTGATCTGCCTGATCTATACTAAATGATTGACTTATTAGTTGATGTACATCAATTTGACCTGTTGAGATTAATCTGACAAATTCTGTCATATTTCGATTTTCAGTCCACCTTACATAACCTATGGGGTAATCAATTCCTTTATTTTCATACAAAGAATCATAACGACCAGGACCATAAGATGTAGACATTAAAAAATCTAATTCTTTCATATACATTTCTTCCCTATTTAAATCCATACCAATTGCCCCAACTACAACTACTTTCCCCTTTCTTCGACAAAGTTTAAATGCTTGATTGGATGGTTCTGAACTTTTTGTTGAAGCATAAATAATTACTGCATCAGCTCCATTCATATTAGTTAATTCATGTATGGTATTTTCAGACTCAATTTTATTTGCAAGAAAACAATAATCTGCACCCATTGATTTAGCTATTTCCAATCGCTTATCATTTAAATCAAGACCAATTACTATTAAACCCCAAGCTTTTGCTATTTGGACTGCTAATAATCCAAGAAGACCGAGCCCAGTAATAACAATAGTTTCCCCAAAAGTTACATTAGCTCTACGTATCCCCTGCATAGCAATACTGCCTATTGTTGTAAAAGCTGCATCTCTAATAGAAACATTTTCTGGTAGTTTTACTGCTAAATTTACAGGTACAGCCACATATTCAGCATGTGATGCGATTCCAGAACCAGCACATGCAACTCGGTCACCAACATTAAAGTTCTTTACAAACCTACCTTTCGAAACTATTGTCCCTGAGTTACTATAACCAATTGGGTTAAAAACAATTGTTTGTTCAGAGGGATCTAATTTTCTTTTTATAGTTTTTATTGTTGCATTTAATCCTTCTTCTTTAATTTTTTGTAAAGCTTTATTTATTAAGGCTTTTTTTTCTAGAAAGACATCAATAAGCTTTTTCTGACCATAATGCATTCCCATTATTTCAGTTCCTGTACTAATCACGCTTGCCCCAACTGCAACCATTATTTCATTCTCTCCTGGTGTGGGTAAAGGAACATCATAAACCTTAATATTGTTATTATTTTTAAAGACTTGCTTCATATTTTTATTTTGGGCGAATTATTGTGTTTATTTCTATTGGACATTTAGCTTTAATTGAAACTATTAATACAAAATTGTCATTCTTAATACCATAAGAATTTGAAATTTGTGACTTTTCTTTTCGAAGAATTATGTTTTCTGAGTGTTCGAAATTAATAAAAATATTTTTTCCTTCTTCACATAGGGTTCTGACTTGTGAACCCTCAATTGAAAAATCAATACCTGAATTAAAATGATAATAACACTCAATAAAATGTTCACCTTCACCCTGTAATTCATCTTTTATTTTCCATTCTATGGTGTTTTTTTCAAAAATAACAGTTCTCTTATGAATTACAGGTTTTGGTAATCTAGAAAAACCATCATGTAAGGCAGCAATTTTATCAATGGTTTCATTGGAAATCCATTCAATTATTTTGGGTATTGCATTTCTTTCAAAATCCCATAGAACATCTTCTTTTATTACATTCTGGGATTCTCCATCAATAACTACAGTATTATGCATCTGTGTGCTTCTGAAACGTCTTCTTTCTTTTGAGTTAGAAGTGTAGAGATAACTTCCAGGATCTACAAGAAATGTTCTTCCATCTAAAAACAATTCAAAGGATAATAAATCACTGTGTGTATGAGTTCCACTTGGTAATTCAGGATAATGACTTTTACCACTTGCATTAAATATAAGATAATTATCATTTTTTCTCAAAATATAAAAACCTGCATCAGGGAATGCTCTGGAAGTAAGATTTTCTTTAGACTCAATTATACTATTGTAGTTTTCTTTTGAGTTTAATCCACCTAAGATTGAACAATAAATATTGTAACCTTCACCATGCTTCTTAAAGTCTGGTCTATTAAATAAAACACTACCTATAGAAATAAGATAGCGATAATCAGTATTTGATTCAATTCCAAAAGGTAATAATCTTCCATCATCCTGATCCCCTATTATTGGAGTATTTCCATCAGGCTTTAAACTATACATAATAAATTCAAACATTTTTTGAAGCCTATACCAAATATCTGATGGTATTTCATAATCATTCTTTTTAAGTAATAATAAAGGAAATAGAATTAATTCAAGAACAAGACGATTATAATTTGTTGATCGCTCATAAGACATCCCAGTTGGAAGTATTTGTATTCGAATTTCTTTAAAAAACTCTTTAATACCTAAATTAAGCCATTTCTGAGGTTCAGGCAAGTGTTTGAAAATCAAACCTAAATATATCTGACCTGCTAAATCTGCCATATAATGATTGTTATTATTGAAAGCACTTTTTTCAGGATTTCGAAATATAAACCAACCATGTTCGTATAAACTTATTTTTAGCCTAGTAGTAAATTCTTCATTCAATACACTAGAATTCTCAATTAACTTTAAAATCCATATCCAATTTATTGCTCTTATTGATACATCCATTGTGCAACCCCAATTAATGCTCCGCATAAGTGGATTTTCTTCTATCCAGTCAAGCATTTGGTTAACAGGATGCATTGCGTATTTTTCGTTTTTTGTAAAATTGTACGCCAATCCAAGCTTTAAGAAATGATGACATCTATTTAATTCTCTTGGAATTTTTACATCCGAATTATTTTCAATACCTTCTTGATAATAATCTTTATAGAAAATTCCGGGAGACCATCTTTGTCCAGTTTTAAAATCAGTGTGCCAATCTATAGGGTTAAGTTTTTTATCACCTGACCCAAGAATATTGTAGGTGTCCAATAAAAAACGATTTGCCTCATAAATAATAGTTTCTTTTTCTTCTAATTTTAATAATTCAGAAAGATTAGTAGGTATTGTAATTTGATCTTTTATCGACTTTAAAAATAAGTGATTAGGAAAATTATTATTGATTTTTTTAGCTAACCATTTTCTTCTATAATTTTTAAAAAAACGATAAAAGAATATTCTTACTTTTAAATGCAAAGCATTTAAAAGTATAATGAAAGAATCAAATGATGAAAAATATTTTTTGAATTTATTCATAAAGTTTTTACATCTTCATAATTGGTTTATTTGAAAAATATTGATAATATGATTCAAAATTCTTTCAGATGTATGGCCATCCCATTTCTCTGGGATTTTTCCTTTCTTCCATTTATTTGAAAATAACAAATCTAATGTAGGCTTAATTGCTTTTGGATTAGTACCAATAAGTTTATTTGTTCCAATTTTCACAGTTTCAGGTCGCTCCGTATTGTCACGTAATGTAATGCAAGGAATGCCTAACACCGTTGTTTCCTCAGTAATCCCTCCAGAATCAGTTATAACAACTTTTGAACGATTTACTAGATAGTTAAATTCCAAATAACCTAATGGCTCAATTAAATGAAGTCTTGGATGAGAAATCCCTGAAATATTTATCACTTTTAAAGTTCTGGGGTGAACAGGAAAAATTAATGGTAATTCTCTTGAATTTGCAATTATTTCTGCAATTATTTTTGTGAAATTTTCGGTTTCATCCACATTGGCTGGCCGATGCAGGGTGATAATAATATATTCTTTTTCCTTTAAACCTAGTTTTTCCCATATTTTAGGTTTTGAAAATTTTAATCTATTTTTCAATAGGGTGTCAATCATTGTATTACCAACAAAAAAAATGCTTTTTTTGTTTACTCCTGTTTTTTCCAGATTATTGCACGCATTTTTTGTAGTTGTGAAAAAATAATTAGAGATGCTATCGGTTACAATCCTATTAATTTCTTCTGGCATTGACCAGTCTCCAGAACGAATTCCTCCTTCAACATGAGCAACAGGTACTTGCATCTTTCGTGCTACAATTGCACAAGACATTGTGGAGGTAACATCTCCTACTACAAGGCAAAGGTCAGGTTTGCTAACATTTAGCACTTTTTCATAACCAATCATTATTGCAGCTGACTGTTCTGCTTGTGATCCACTCCCTGCATTTAAGTTAATATCTGGATTTGGAATTTCTAATTCTTTGAAAAACACAGAACTCATATTTATATCATAGTGTTGTCCAGTGTGTATCAATCGGAATTGAATTTTATTATTTTTAAGTTTGGAAATTGCATGAATAATTGGAGCAATCTTCATAAAATTTGGCCTTGCTCCGGCTATTAGATCAATAATTATTGGTTTAATCATGCGTTAATTGTTTTTTATCAAAATATTATAAGGCTTGCTTAGTGGCCATTCTGATCAAAATTGTAAAATTCAATAGGTAATTCTTGAATTAGAAATTTATGTTTACCTGTTGCAGTTCGTTCAAGATTTTCGTGAAATGAAAAATTAAATTCAACTTTATTATTTGTTGCTTTTGATAATTGATTTCTTAGAATATCAACATCCTCATCGGTAAACCTTAAACCTTTTATTAATCTTACTTCAACAATTCCTTTTTCACATTGAAATAATTGCATTTTTTCGATTTTATTAAAAGCTAATAAATGTTGTCCAAACACAAGTGCTGTTAAAGGTATAATTCTGCTATCTTGGGAAACAATCATATTTTGGACTCTTCCTTCAACTTGTTTAAATCGCTGGTAGTTTCTCCCACAATTACAATTTCCTGGTGAGTATTGTGCCATATCACCACTAATATATCTTATAAATGGGAAAGTATTTCTATGTAATGTTGTGCCAACTATATGGCCTGTTATCCCATTATTTTTAATTACTTTACCATCATTATCGATTAATTCAACATAACTATGTTGAGGAAAAATATGTAATTCCTTGTTATGTTCACATTCTCCAGCAAGTATTGTTTGTTCTGCTAAACCTAGCCATGAATAGGATCGACAACCAAATATCTCATAAAATAATTCCCTTTGATGATCAAAAAGTTTTTCTGAACCACATAATATGGCTTTTGGTTTGAAATCTAATTTTAATTTATTTTTTTTAATTAAATTTGCTAGTACCCAAAGCGATGATGGATAAACATGAAGAAATAATGGTTTTATTTTATTTAATTTATTTATTAATAGTTTAATATAGTCATCTGAAAGATGATAAGAGGAAAAAATCCAAGCATTATAATTAGGCTGATACTTCCAAAGTTTATTTTCTTCTATAACTTCACCTCGCAAAATAACTCTACTGTCTTTATTTTTATAACCAACCCTTTTCCATTGATTATTCATAAAAGCATCTTCAATTATATCATCAATACGTGTCTTATAAATTGGTAAAGGTATCCCTGTTGAACCACCAGAATTGTATTTAATTAATTTATTCCTATCTATGCCTATAGGTAATAAATCATCAACATTTTCTCTGACAATTTCCTTTGTAAGTATCGGAAATAAATTAAAATCTTTTTCTGTTAGAATATCTTCTGGTTTTGCTCCAATTTCTTTAAAGATTCTTTGATAATATGGTATAGATTCGTAGCTGAATTTTAGCAGTTCCTTAGTTTTATTCCATTGGTAATTTTTTAATTGATCATTATTCCAATATTCAGAATCGCTTATGAAATTAGCCCAATAATTATATTCTTTCGAGGGAGTAAAAAGTATTGGGAAATAGCGATGTAATGTATTCTTTGTTTGATTTAGAACGGGCAGTGAAGTTAGGTTTTTCTTGAATTTGGTATAAATCATAAGACAAATTTTTAAGTCAACTAATAATTTACGAAATTCCCCAAAATCTAATATACTTCTCTAACAAATAGATATTAAATAACCTATCAGCATAATTGTCTTTTTTTGATTTGTGGCGTTGATAAATTTTCCTAATATAATCATAGTTTAAACAATCTATTTTCCTTTCACCAATATAATTGTCAAATTCTGAAATAACATTTTCATCAAGCAACCACTGATTAACTGGAATAGGGAATCCCTGCTTTGGCCTGTAAACAAATTCGGGTTTAAAATACTTTAAGGCAAGCTCTTTTAGAATTAATTTTGTAGTATCAAAATTTTTCCCTGTTTTGTAAAAATAGGGTATTGACATTGCATATTCAACTAATTTGTGATCAAGAAATGGAACTCTGGCTTCTACTCCATAAGCCATTGTTGCTCTGTCAGTACGTAGAAGTAAATCATTAGGTATCCTGAATTCCAAGTCGTATTTCAATGCGTAATCTATTGAGTGATCATTTTGTCGCTTTTCAAAAAATTGTTGATTCCATAAAAAATAATTATCTAATGCTTTTTTATCAGTAAAAAGATTCTTTAGAGAGAGCATTGTTTGTAAATGAGCTGCACCAAAATAAACCTTATTTCCAGTGTTTTTTTCATAATAGCTTTCAATATTTCTTTTGCAATGAACAGAATACAAATGGTAAAAAATATTTTTCAACAGCCTATTATTTTTGTATCTTTTTGAATTTGAATAATATTGAAGATAACTATCATAACCAGCAAAAATTTCATCACTTCCTTCACCAGATAAAACAACTTTAAATCCTTTATTCCTTATTTCTTTCGAAAGATGAAATATCGCAAATGCTGCAGGATCAGATAGCAAATCATCATTTACATAGAGCCATTCATTAAGATCATTTAGAGGATTTTGGGAAAAATTTAATATATGAATATCTAAATTATATTGTTCTGCAACCATCTTTGCATAGCTTGTTTCGTCATTAATGTTCCCTGGCAAGCCAACAGTAAAAGCATGAACTTTTTCCTTAAATAACTTTGATGAAATCGCCGCAATTAATGAACTATCAATTCCGCCACTTAAAAATAAACAAACTGGTGTATCCGAAATCCACCGGTATTTAATGCTAGTTATGATTTGTTCTTCTAAATCCTCAAGAATTCTAGTTTTATTGGTAAAGTCAAAAGAGCTTAATGGTAAGTTATTGTTTAGATCATAATATTTAGTAAACTTTGTTTCAAAATTATTATTTAATTTATTCTTCTTTATTGTAATATAATGTCCTTTGTCTAATTTAAAAATATCTTCAATCATAGTATTTGGTGCAATACTTCCACGACTTGTTAAATATTCAATGACCCCATTTTTATTTAGTTTTAGGGTATTATTAATTTTGAAAAATGGTTTCAATTCACTTGCGAATCCAAAATGATCTGGTTTTGAAATATAATAAACTGGTTTTACCCCAAATCTGTCACGAACAACATAAAGAGTCTCTTTATTTTGATCCCAAATACCAATTGCAAAAATTCCTCTAAAACGGCTAATACATTCAATACCCCATTCTTCATAAGCATGGAGTATTACTTCGGTATCTGAATGGTGAGTAAACCAATTATACTTATTTAAATTGCATAACTCTTTTTTAATTTCAGCATAATTATAAATCTCTCCATTAAAAGTTAATACAATTTTACCATCCTCTGTTTTCATTGGTTGATTAGCACTTACAGACAAATCCAATATTGAAAGTCTTGTATGTGCTATTAAAATATTACCATCTTCAGAAACCCAATGGTCTTGAACATCTGGTCCCCGGTGGATTAACCCTTCCTTAAAAAAACCGGATATTTTATTTAAATCAAACCTATTATTAATTTGAAAAAAGCCGCCTATACCACACATTTAACAATTATTTATTATGAACCATTTATTCTTCTTTTATCGAAAGCAATTTTTGTTTTTCTATAATTGCATCATTATAATATGTCTTTAATAATAAAAAAAAGAAAAAGGCATGCATATTAGAAAAATAAGTAAAAACTGCCGTAAACCCAACCAAGACGAACCCCAATAAAAGAAGGAAGAAAAAAGGATCACCCGATAATTTATAATATGCAAATGTTTTTTTAAAAAGAGCAAACAAAAATAAATAATAAAAAATGCTAGCAATTCCATAACCAAACATAGGATTAAACATCCCTATTAGTAATCCTGCATGATTTCTTCCAGAGTCATTCTGATAGGCTTGGTTATACTCAAAACCATTTCCAAATATTTTTAAATATTTTCCTGAAAAAAAGAAATCTAAATTGTCAGTTCTGGCACTCTCAGAACGTTCTTCAAATGTTTTATCCGACTCATAGATTCTATCATCCCAAATTCGTTCTAGCGAAATCCCAAAATTTCCTAAAATATAAAATGCTGCAAAAAACAAAATAGTAAAAATAACAATTTGATTAATACTTTTTGAAATAGATTTGTTTTTATAAAAAACAAATCCTATCATAATTATTAATGAATAGAGCATTCCTGCCCTGCTACCAGAAATAATACATGTAATAAATAACAATAGAGAAATAAATATTGCTAGTTTTTTTTTGCCTTTTTCTATTAACTCAATACAAATAAAAGCTGTAATTAAAGTGGGTATTGTTATTCCTGAAATTTGGTCAATAGCTAACCAATATGCACCAAATCTATAATTCTGAAATTCATCGGCAGAGAATTCAGTAATGTCAAATGTAGTTCCCCAGAACATCCCAAAAACTCGTTGTATTAGGATTATTATAAATGTACTAATTATGTAAAAAATAAACAATTTCAAAAGTTTACTTTTTAATTTAGGTGTAATCACAAAAATAGTTGAAGATAATACCAAACATGCACTTTCAATTGGCACTTTGGTGATATCCCAAAACTGACCTCTGGTATAGTCCAAAAACATTACACAAAGTGTGTATACTAAAAAGTATTTTTGGTAGTTTTCTAACTTTAGATTTCCCAAATAAATAAAATAGAATAAAGTTAAAAAAGCTACAATAATATTTATTGCAGCAATAAACTTAAAAGTACCAATATTTAATTTAAAGAAAAAAAAGATACTTGCTAGAATGGGTATACAGGCATAATAAAGTATAAAATACTTATTAATAATTGGATGCTCATTTTTTACAAAGGTTGTCAAATTTTATTTTTTGATTGAAAAGATTTTATTATGACTTGTTTCATTAAAAAAAGATTTTATTCAAAATCTTCGTACACTTTTTTTTTATCCATTTTATGGAGGTAATTTTTTCGAAATTATTTTTAGGTGCTAAAATTATTTTTTCATAATCATTAAAATACGCTTTTACTTGATTTTCAATTAAAGTATGATATTTAAAGTTGCTGTATAAATCGAAGTACTGTAATACTTTGATTTTTTGTTCCCAAATAAACTTACTTTTTATGGTATAGCTAAAACCAGTTGAATGTTTTCTGTATACAGACATAAGCTCTGGTATGTATTTAATTTTTCCTTTATCGGCCAACATTAAAAGAAGTCCATAATCTCCATTATAAATATAATTAAACCAATTTGGTATTTCAAAAACAATGGAATTAAAAACAATAGAACAACTTGGAATGTACCATCTTGTTATTATTTCTTCAACTCCAGTAGTTTCTGAAATATCACTTTCACAAAATAAATGATCTTTACCTTTTACATCTTCAAATTTTACCAATGCTTGATGAAAGCACATTGAGTATTCTTGATTTACTTCTAAAAAATCAACCTGTTTTTGTAATTTATAGGGATCTGTCCAATAATCATCGCCTTCGCACACTGCAATATATTTTCCCTTGCATTTTGGTATTACAAATTCATATGCCGGGTTTATATTTTTTGAGAATTGATTTTCTTTTTGAAATATTGGAAATATTATATCTGGATATTTTAATGCATATTCATTAATTATTTTTGCAGTGTTATCAGTAGATGCATCATCATGAATAATAATTTCATAAGAGAACGTTGTTTTTTGAAATAAAAAACTTTCTATTACCTGAGCTATAAACTTTTCTTGATTATATGCAATACAGCATACACTTAATAAAACCATTAATTGTTTTTTAATTCAAGCAATATGCATGCAGCTAGCTCTGGATAATCAATTGCTACCTCGCACATAGAATTAATTATTGCATCAGAAAGATTTAAGTCTAACATTTGTTGAGTTGTCATACATTTAAGAAAAATACCTTCTTGCTTTTCAATTTCCAAATCACATTCCTTCACAAGTTGAATTAAACTCTCGTAAGTAAACGTTCTTTTATGCCCACATTTATAATCAAATTCAGACATTTCATCTAAACTTTTTAAATATCCACTCTTTAAGCCAAACCTTCTGTTTAAAGAAGATCCATTTGGAACAACAACAAAAATAGAACCTTTTTCTGTTAAATATTGTTTGTACTTATTTAGAATTTCTTTAGGATTGTCGACATGTTCTAAAACATAACCCATTAAAATAACATCGTATTTTTTTGTTGGTTCAAAATCTTCAAAATAACCTAATTCAATTTTTACTTTTGATAACGGGAATAAATTGAAAAATCTTTCAATCATTTGTTGAGACCCTTCAATTACTTCATAATCATTAAAAAAACTGCTGAAAGTATTTGTTGTATAACCATGTCCAATTCCTAATTCAAGACAGTTGTTCCCTTTAAGTATTTGTTTTAATCTTTTAACATACCAATCCATCCAAATTTTCATGTCATAACTAAAGATATGTTTATCGTCATACCCATCAATATGTAGATCTAAATTCTCTTTGTTTTCCATTCTATTTTTCCCAATATTTGTTATTATTAACTAGGTCAAAATAATCATCTCTTGTTATTCCAACAATTATTTTATCCCAGTATTTGTTTTTTCTAAAATACCAATTTCGTTGTCTTCCTTCTTCTTTCCATCCACAATGCTTTGTTATAAAACCATATCCTGCTTCATTATACTCTATTACTGAGCCATCTAAACGTTCCAAATGTAATTCCTCAAATGCGTATTTTTCAATTGCCATAAAAGCATCAATTCCAAAACCTTTACCACGTATATCTTTATCCCCAAGTTGTAATCCTGTGAACGCATGGTTATTTTTCCAATCAATATCAACTAAATTAATAGAACCGATTAAACCTTGTTCAGGAACCTCTATTGCGAATTTTTGATTTAAAGTATCGTTTTTTAAATTTAAAAACCAATTTTTCATATAGTCAAGATTGCTTGGAAAGTGCCAACCACCAAGCATATACCATATGTCAGGATCATTTGCCCATTTATGAAGTTGTATTAAATCGGATTCCTCAATTGCACGAAGTGTCACGTGCTTTCCTTTAATGTTCATGATTATTGCTTTTAATAATTTTTACAATTTTACTAATATTATCATTGTCATACCTTTGATCAATAGGTAAAAAAATCATTTTAGTTGAAAATATATATTCTAAACTATTTTTA
Source organism: Bacteroidota bacterium (assembly GCA_013377115.1). Lineage (GTDB taxonomy): Bacteria > Bacteroidota > Bacteroidia > Bacteroidales > CG2-30-32-10 > Cfx2-01. The sequence goes on from JACAAW010000029.1 coordinate 23,517, forward strand.
TCTGACCAACTTATTACATTAGGCCAATATGTTGGTATGAATATTTTATTATTAATTAAAAGTTGTTTCAATTTATTTTTCTTTGAAAAAAAAGGATAGTTCATAGGTACTGTTTCTTTATCCATTATGATATTAAAATCATTTACTAAAGACAAATTTTGTTGATAGTATAAGAAATTTTCTTTTCTAATTTTTATGACTTTTTTATAATCAATATTGCGAAGTAATGCTCTTGTTAGAATAGACATTTGTTTAATTGGCTGCCCGACCAGATTATTTTCATTTTCTTTATAAGTTTTATATCCTTCTTCGGCTCCGAGGTCTATTCGTTTTAGCAAATGGGAGAATCTATCTTCTGAATTATCGATAGGAAAATCAAATTCAATAATATTATCTAGATACAAATAGGCTCCATCTGGCACTCCAAAGAACTTTCGACAGGAATAAAATGTTGGAATGTTATTAATGGGAGCTGAAAAAAATGCTTGTGAATTATCAATAATTAAATTGGAACATTCATTTGCTAATTCTTCAATAAATCTATCTTTTAAGCCAAAATAATTTGTGTATAAAAATCCATCTTCACTATTTAGTAAATTATAATCGAAAATTGGTTCAAAGTTTTTGTCGATAGAATAAAATTCATACGATATTTTTGTTTTTTCAAACGGCTCAAGAATAACATAACAAGTATAATAAGGGATATAAACTTTTTTGTATTTTTTTACTTTTAGTATTAATTCTAAAGCATTTCTTCCAGTATTCAATGCAATTGCATTAGGATGATATTCCTTTCCTTTCCGAAGTTCCAATTCAAAATATCCTCCAACAGAATTCATAATACTTCAAATTGATTCAACATCACATTTATTTCATCTTTAGAATTAAACATCATAATATCGATAATTGAAAGTCAGGGTATAAATTCGTTTTGAAATTGCGAATAGCTGATGTTGTTGGTTTTTAAAAAATGTAATTTAATATTATTTACAATTATGGAATTAATTTTTAATAGCTTTTTTTAATTCTTTTATTATCACTTGTGGGTCGATATCAATTTTTGAAAAAGCAAACCATTTTTTACCCAAATCTTTTAGTGATGCACCAATATGATAAATTATTTTTTCGTCAATAATTAAAAATCTGTCATGCGATTTACTAAATGTTATTACTTCAATAGTTTCGTATTGGGCATTATGTTTACTAATGTCTAATGTTAGCTGTTTTGAAATTTTTTGAGTAAATATTGTTGTTTTAACACCAGTTTTTCGTTTTGATAACAAAGTCAAAACTGTTTCATCCATATAATTGTCAATTAAAATGATAGAAAATTTGGCTTCTTTGATAAGCGAAGAAACTTTTTCGTAAGCATCAAAAATTTGTCCATCAAAAAAAATTCCCTCGTGCGGAGGTAGACTTGTTTTGATATGAAAATCGAACTCCGATGATTTTTGCTCTAATGAATATACTTTGTTTTCGAGCCGTTCAATTCTATGGTTTATTGCATATCCTTTTAAAAGGTATTCTTTAAGTATTTTATTAGCCCAGATTCTAAATTGCGTGCCACGAATTGAATTTACTCTATACCCAACTGAAATAATTGCATCTAAATTATAATACATTATTTTACGTTTGACATCACGACCACCTTCTTTTCGAACTACCGAGAATTCCTCGGAAGTTGCTATTTCGTTTAATTCTTGGTCTTTATATATGTTTTTTAGATGCAAGGCAATATTATCAATTGAACAATCGAACAGTTCCGACATTTGTTTCTGTGTAAGCCAAATAGTTTCATTGTCAACCCTTACTTCAATCTGGAAACTTGGACTATCTGAAGTTTGATATAATACAATTTCGCCTTGTTTGTTATCTAAAATTGCGTTCATATCAAATCATATTGATTTAACATTTCTTTAATTTCCTTTTTCGAATTAAACATCATAACATCAATAATAGAAAGCCAAGGTGCAAATTCGTTTTGAAGCTGCGAATAGTTGATGTTGTTAGATTTTAGAAAATGCAATTTGATTCCATTTTGAAAAAAAGTTTCTTTGTTATAAATATTCACACCTCCTATAGGGTTGATGTACTCGGTGGCATTTCTATTTTTACAAATTTCAATTACTTTTTTCTCAGCTTTAAGGTCTTTGTTAATAGGCAAGTCTGAAACTTTAATAATAGGAGTTTTTATTTCTAAGTAATTGTTAATCGATTTTATAGTATTTAAAATAAAATCAAATAAATTTTTATTTTTAAAATGGAGACAATTTTCTATTAGTGGGAAGACGTCCTTAAAATAGCTTGCTTTTCTATACGATTCTTTTATTTTATTGATTAATTTGTTTTTTTCAGTTTCCCAGGAGTCGGCTAAATAGCGATCATTTACAAATAAAAAGTCGGAAGCTTTTTTTAATGGAAGTGTTATGTATTCATCCTTTCCGTTTACTAAAATACGATTTCTATTGATCCAGCCCTTTTTTGTGAATTCAATTTTATCATAAATAATAAATTCATCAACAGCGTTTATCAATTGAAAATATCCAATATATGGAAAAAAATAGGGTTGCATTATCGCAATTTTCACTGCTTATTTTCTTTAATTATTTTACAGATTTTTTGAATAATCTCAAATCCAATATCAGGAAAGATTGGCAAACAAAGAACCTCTTCTGCAATTTTTTCTGCGATTGGCATCAAACCTGGTCGAGCAGAATCCAAACCTTTATAAGTTGGAAATTGACTTATGAGTGGATAGAAATATTTTCTTCCATGAATTTGATGAGCAGCAAGTTCATTGAAAACTTCATCCCTTGTTTTCCCAAATTCTTCTTTATCAATTAGTATTGGAAAATAAGAATAAGAATGTCTCACATCAGCAATATCGTCAATAACGCTGATTCCATTAATGTTTTTTAGTTCTCTTATATATGTTTCGGCAATTTCTTTACGTTTTAATATAGCAGTATCTATATATTTTAATTGAAGTAAACCCATTGCAGCCTGCAGTTCGTTCATCTTCGCATTGATGCCTGGCGAAACCACTTCTCCATTTTCGAAACCAAAGTTTTTTAAATTGTCTATTCTGTTTTTAGTTAATTCATCATGGCATACAATGGCTCCGCCTTCGAAGGTATGAAAAACTTTGGTAGCGTGAAAACTCAAAATGGACAAGTCTCCATAATTCAAAATTGAAATATTATTCTTTTTAACACCAAATGCATGAGCAGCATCATAAATCACTTTTAAACCATAGGTTTTTGCAATTTTTTGGATTGCATCTATATTGCAAGGATTACCATAAACATGAACAGGCATGATGGCAGTGGTTTTAGGTGTAATGGCTGCTTCAATTTTTTCTGGATCAAGATTCATGGTTTTTGATTCAATATCAACAAAAACGGGTTTGATATTGTTCCACCACAAGGCGTGTGTTGTAGCAACAAAACTAAAGGGAGTGGTAATTACTTCACCGGTAATTTTTAATTCTTGTAAAGCAGTTATTAATGCAAGAGTGCCATTAGAAAACAAAGAAATGTATTTAACACCTAAATATTCACACAGTGCTTTTTCTAATTCCTGATGAAATTTTCCATTGTTTGTGAGCCATTTTGAATCCCAAATTTCTTTTAAATATTCTTGAAATTCCTCTAATGGAGGAAGAAAAGGCTGTGTAACAAGAATTGGTTTATTTTTCATTTTTAAATTTTTATCCATTCTTTTGGTATGAAATCTGAGGATTCATATTCCTTTTGTGCTTTTTCATTGTCATACCATTTTTTAGGAGCTATTACGATTTTTTCTGGATTTTGATTCAACCAAGCACCCCACCAGCTAAATGTACTATTAGCAATGATTTGATGTTTGCAAGATCGCATAAGCATTAAATCTTCAATATCACCTTGATTGCTGAAATGTGTATCAGGAAAAGAATTATTGTCAATAAAAATAGAATTTGGTGTTTTACTAAATTCATTTTTCACCCAATTAATGTCATTTGAAAAAAAATAGAAGATTGGATTTTCAATTTCATCCAATAATCTTTTTATGGAATTATTATAATATGTATTACTTAAATTTGTAAAAAAAGGATTATTCAAATAATCACCTCTTCTAATATGTATTGAAACTGAGTTAGACTTATTAATTTCTTCTAAAGTAATTTGATTTTTACTATTTAGTAACGAATTGGCATTAAGTTCGTTAACTAGCAAATCCTTTATTCCAAAAAAATATTTTTCATTTCCAAACCAACCTTCTATATAATAATCTTTTAACTGTCTCTTTTCTCGATAATAGAGCGCCAGTATCTTGCTTTCAAATAAATGACTTGTTTTATAATATTTCGATGATTGATAACCTAAACGACTTAGTAATTTATAAAGTTTAGGAATCTGAATATTGCTTTTAAGTGAATTGCATTCTATTTGGGTTGCTATAAAAATGGGTAAATTAAATTTGAATAGTCGATAAGCATTTTCGTTTTTGGGATCTTCATAAAATTGCAGATCAACTTTAAGTTCAGTATTTAGGAAAATAGATAATGCTCTTGCTGTTGCATATTGAAATAACTGATTGCCCAGCCCATTTTGTATTTTAACTACAATCATAATTTTCCTATTTTATCCAAATACCTTTTGCTTTTTGATTGACAATTTTTTTATATTGAGAATAAATAATATATGTTCCAAAAAAGTTAAAAATGATTTGAACAACGACTATTGATGCTAAACCAAAGCCTAATTTATAAAAAAAATATGAAAGAGGAAAATATAGTAATGCTTGAAATCCCAGAATGTAAAGCTGAATATGAATCTTGCCTATTCCATTTAAAAAAAGACCATATGTTCCATTTAACATTCCAATGATGCTTGAAATAGCCAAAGCAACAATTAAAGAAAGAGGTACTGTTATTGCATTACCAACCCACAATTTAAAGAAAAGGGAATAAAAAAACACCATAAAAATGGTTATTGTTGATGCAGCAGCCCATATCCAATTAATTCGTCTGATTGTAACCTTAATCCATTCAAATTCTCCTTTTGTATATGCTTCAGTGAAAGCAGAAAGAAAAGGTGTCAAAATCATTAAGTAACCCATTGCAGTCATTGACATATATCTTACCGCAAGATTATAAACAGTTACTTCTTCTGGACCAAAAAACTGAACAACTAATATAACGGCAGTTTGAGTTACAATTAAATAAAATAATTGAGCAATAAAAAATTTTACTCCTAAACTAATTAATGGAAGAGCTTTTTTGATATTAATATATTTAATTGTCGGTCGATATTTTTTTAAGGAACCTAAAAACAATATTATTGAAGCGAAAAATAAAACAATTGCAGATTTACACCCATAAATCAAACACAAATAAAACAAAGAACTTTTTGTTGTTTTTACTAGAATAAATATAGCGACAAGACCCAATAATTGTGCTATTAATCCAATGATATCATTGAGGGCATATTTTTGCATAGCTTGCAATATTGAAGAAACCAAACTCAATACAAAACCCATACAAAAAAAGAAAAAGACAGTTATTACAATTTTAAAAAGTTCATAGTTTGTTACTAAAGAGGTGTTTAATACTATATTCCATGAAATGAAATAGCCTCCAATAAAAAACCCAATAAACATAAAAGTTGCAATGACGGTAATAATTGCAAAAACTGAACTTATATAAACTCTTGCTGTGTGCTTATCATTAAGTGCAAGCGCTTCAGCTAATTTAGTTCTTAAACCATTACCTAATCCAATATCAAAAAATGCAAACCATTGTATTATTGAGGATATAGTCATCCAAATACCATATTCTACTTTTCCAACATAACCGAGAGTTAAAGGGATTATCAAAAAACTAATAACGATGGAAAGACCCCTACATAAAAAAGAAACAGTTATATTTTTTTTAGCTCTTATAGTTCGTTCATGCCCCTTTAAAAAGAAATTTCGTACAAAATTGAAATTTATTATTTGAGCCATTAGTATATTTTAATCAGTTATTGATTTCGTTCTGCCCTTTTTTTAAAAAAATAATTTAAAGCCAAGTGTCCATTGTGAAAATAATAATTTTATTTTTCACAATGGATTCTCTGTTGCCCTCATCCATTATCAATAAATAATGTAATTTCTGTAATAAATGGATAATTAGTTCCAATATCAAACTATATTGATTTTTTATTTTTAAAAAAGAGCATTACTATGATATCTTTTCTACCTTAGAATAACTTTTCTTAAATTTAGTATAAAAAAACGTTTTAATAAATTTTTTGATGAATTCAATAATAGTCATATAATATTAAAAAAAACTAATATCATACTAAATTTTACTTTTCACAGCTTCGCTTCCTCAGTCACAATAAAAATGTGACGAGTAAGTTTAAAACGCTGTAATTTAAGGCCTAAAAAATAATTTACCCAAATTATGATTAGATGCAAATTTAACTAAATTGAGATACAAAACTAGGAATTTAGAGTTAATATTTATCAATTTTCACTAAATTGCTTTTACAAGAATTCTCAGGATCTTTTGCAAAATCCATTTATATTAATTTTCAAAGCTTTACCATTTTAATAGAGCATGTTCAACCCAACTAATTAACTTTTTAACAAATTATCTAATTACCAACTCCACATATTTTCAA
>JACAAW010000290.1 GCA_013377115.1 Bacteroidota bacterium
GAATATTGTTTGAAATAAAAGAATTTTTAAGAAGATTAAAAAGTTTTTAATAAATATTAAACTAAATTTGTAAAAGAGTTCAAAATGATATTTATCAACTTTGTGGGATTTAGTAATTCCCTGTATTAATTAAAAAATTTGCCACCCTGTTTTTTATTAAAGAAAGTAGAATTATTTAACGCGGAAACCGAAAAGCGAGAGAGTAGGTAGTATTAACTAAATAATCTAAATTTATGAAAAAGCCAAAACTGATTTTAACATTTATTATTTTTATTTCTTTAACAAGTATTAATTTTCTAAGAGCTCAATTAAAAATTGGAACTGGTGGTAATATCTCAGTTGCAAATAATCCTGTACCAGTTAGCTATGTAAAATTTCAAGTATTGGCTACAACAACTGTTCAAAATCAATGGAGTTATGCGTCAATGTCATCGAATACCAATATGAGATCAACAACACCATACAATTATTGTATCGGTGCTCAAGGATACGCTTGTCTACCTTCTCCATTAACATATGGGCAAGCATGGGGAGTCTATGGCGTTGCTGCTAATGCTACTTCGGGATACAATTATGGAGTTTTTGGGGTTCTTGGAGGAAGTAATAATGGTGCTGGAATATATGGTGCTTCAAGGGGAAATTATTCTATGGATGTTGCTGGTAATTGGGCAGGTTTTTTTAATGGAAATGTAAATATTGAAGGCGGGCTTTATTTATACCGTGTTTGGTATGCTTCTGATCAAAGGATAAAAAAAAATATAATACCAGTTTCAAATTCAACTGTAGAAAAAATCACTCAATTAAATGCAGTTCAATATCAGTATAAAACAAAAAGTGAATTAATATCTGATGGTATTTTAACTCCTACAGATACTCTAAATAATTTAGGTCCTGATGATATTAATATTGATAAAATTCAATATGGATACATAGCACAAGAAGTTCAAAATTTTTTCCCTGAACTTGTTTGTGAAAAAGAAAATGGAATTTTGGGCGTAAATTATAATGGGATTATTCCATTGATTGTTGAGGCAATTAAAGAACAAAATACAACAATCCAAAATCAAAAGTTAGCAATTAAAGACCTTCAGGAGCAAATAAATAAATGTTGTAATGCATCAATAAATGCAAATAAAATGATTAATGATAATTCAAATAATAATGAAATATCCCCAGCGATTTTATACCAAAACACGCCAAATCCTTTTTCCAGAGAGACTCAAATTAAATATTTTATTCCAAATGGCTCTAATAATGCTGATATTTATATTTACAATATGCAGGGTACTCAATTAAAGAAAATTGCAATTTATGATAAAGGCGAAAAAGCTATTGCGTTGCAAGGTTCTCAACTCGATGCAGGAATGTATATGTACACTCTAATAATAGATGGGAAAGAAATTGATACTAAAAAAATGATTTTGACCAAATAATATTAAGAACTAAAAACAAATACTGATGTGTAAATTTAAAATAATAAGAATTCTAATAATAGCAATTTCTTTTTTCACTTCTTCCTTTTGCTTTTGTCAAGTTCCAGCCGATTCATTACCTGGTACTTATGCAGGGCAATATTGGTATGCAAATCCAGCAA
>JACAAW010000291.1 GCA_013377115.1 Bacteroidota bacterium
GAATGTGATAGGATTTTAGTCTGATGGGGTAAAATGCTGTAAATTGGGGTGAATAGTTTTGTGTTTAATATATTGTAAATCAAAAAAATGAATAGAATTTCATTTCAAGTTAAGGACGTAATAACATAAGTATAAAGTTGGTTTTGAAATGTAATTTGTTGTTTTGTGGAAAGATTATTTTCTCACCAATAAAACCACATTTTCAACGTGTTGGGTGTGAGGAAACATGTCAACAGGTTGAATTTCAACTACTGAATATTTTTCGCTCATCAATTCAATATCTCTTGCTTGTGTCGCTGGATTGCAACTTACATAAACAATTCGAAGTGGTTCAATATTTAAAATTTGCTTTACCACATCAGCATGCATGCCAGCTCGTGGTGGGTCAGTGATGATAATTTCAGGTTTGCCATTAATTGCAACAAATTCATCATTCAACACTTTTGCAATATCACCTGCATAAAAAACGGTGTTATTGATTTCGTTTATTCTTGAGTTTTCATGAGCATCATCTATTGCTGATGGAACGTATTCAATTCCAACTACTTTCTTGCAATCTTTGGCAATAAAATTTGCTATGGTACCAGTTCCAGTATATAAATCGTAAACAATTTCGTTTCCAGTTAAATTTGCCAACGATTTAGTGATTTTATATAGGTTGTGTGCTTGAATTGAATTGGTTTGATAAAAAGAAACAGGTCCAATTTTAAACTGCAAGTCATCCATTTTTTCCATAATAAATGGATTTCCCTTATGCAATTCGATTACTTGGTCAGAAATGGTGTCGTTTCTTTTGGTGTTGACAACAAACATCAATGAACTTATTTCAGGAAATGAATTTCCAATAAAATCTAAAATGTTTTTTTGAAGTTCATCGTCATTATAGGCAAATACCAAAATCACCATCAAATCTCCTGTAGATGAGGATCTCACTAAAAGATTTCTTAAAAAACCAGTTTGAGCCCGAATATCAAAAAATGTTAATTCGTGTTTAAAAGCATATTCTCTTACTGCATTTCTGATTCTATTTGAAATTTCGTTTTGAAGCCAACAATGATTGATGTCCAGTACTTTATCAAAAAGTTTTGGAATGTGGAAACCCAAACCATTTAGATTTTTATCGTATCTGCCAGTTTCCATATCTTCTTTTTCAAGCCAGCGTTTGTTTGAAAAAGTATATTCCAGCTTGTTTCTGTAATAGGTGGTGTTTTCAGATGCTAAAATCGGTTTCATTTCGCTAATATCTACTTTGCCAATACGTTGTAGGCTATCTGAAACATTTTTTTGTTTAAAATAAAGTTGATGTTCATATTTCATATTCTGCCATTTGCATCCACCACAAACGCCAAAATGTTCACAAAATGGACTTTCTCTTTTATCAGAATAGGTATGGAAAACGGTCGCTTTGCCTTCCATAAATGATTTTCTTTTGCTGAAAACTTGAACGTCGCAAACATCGCCTGGTACGGCATTTGAAACAAAAATAACGTGATCATTATGACGACCAACAGCAATTCCTTCGGATGCTGCATCAATGATACTTAAATTTTCTATAAATGGAAATACGCGTTTTTTCAAAAGA
>JACAAW010000292.1 GCA_013377115.1 Bacteroidota bacterium
TTAAATGGAATTTGGAACCACCTATTAAAAGGTATTTCTGATTCAAGAAAAATAAGTATCAATGATTTAACTTCCATCGCTGATAGCATGAGCATTCGTAAAGCAGATGACGCCTTGAAATATAAATTCGTTGATAAACTTTTTTATAAAGATGAGATGCTTGCCGAACTCAATACTAAACTTGGAAATAGTGGTGATGATAAGCCAAATTTTATTGGATTGACAAAATATTCTAAAGCACCGAGAAAAGCAGAGAAATTTTCAAAAAATAAAATTGCAATCATTTATGCTGTTGGCGAAATAAAAAGTGGTGAAGGGGATGAAAAAACAATTGGCTCTGAAGGTATTTCTAAAGCTATCAGAGAAGCCAGATTAGACGATAATGTAAAAGCTATTGTTTTGAGGGTGAATTCTCCTGGTGGAAGTGCTTTAGCTTCTGAAATAATTTGGAGAGAAGTTGTATTGGCAAAAATGGCAAAGAAACCTGTTGTTGTTTCAATGAGCGATGTAGCTGCTTCTGGTGGTTATTATATTGCTTGTGCAGCTGATAAAATTGTTGCAGAACCAAATACCATTACTGGTTCAATTGGTGTTTTTGGTTTGGTGCCTAATATGAAAGGTTTTTTCAATAATAAATTGGGAATTTCATTTGATTATGTGAAAACAAATAAACATTCTGATTTTGGAAGTGTATCTCGTCCATTAAGTGCAAGTGAAAAAGAATTTTATCAAACCGATGTTGAATATGTTTATCAAACATTTATTGGTCATGTTGCCACCGGAAGAAAAATGACTGTTGCGCAAGTTGATAGTATAGGCCAAGGTAGGGTATGGTGCGGTGTTGATGCAAAGAGAATTGGTTTGGTTGATGAACTTGGTGGAATTGATAAAGCAATCGAAATTGCCGCGAAATTAGCAAAGTTAGATTCATACAGAATTTTGAACTTGCCAAAACAAAAAGATCCATTTTCTCAAATTATGAGTAAGTTGTCTGGTGACTTGGATGACGTTATGCTTAAAAGCCAATTAGGTGATAATTACCATTATTTTGAAATGATTCAGAATATGAGTAATGTCAAAGGTGTTCAAGCTCGATTGCCCTACGATATTAAGATAAATTAGATAGGGAAAACATTTCAAGGAGGCTTTTGCCTCCTTTTTTTATTTAAAAATTAGCGTTTTTTAAAAGTCTTTTATCCTTATAAAATCCAAATAATTAGCTGAGTTTAAAAAAAGAAATAATGGTTATTAATCGGATAAAATTATTGCTGAGTTTCATAAAATTGGTTAAAAATGTTGATTGAAACGAATGTTTTAATATCTTTGCTTATAAACAAATTATTAGAAGAATAAAAAGATTTGTTTATAAAGTATTTCGCATTGTAAGTGCAAATCTTCTGTTAAACGTGCATGGCGTATTCCATGTGACAAATAAAAATCAAACTATTCAAACATGAAAAAAAAACATTTACTGACAATTGTTTTTATTGCATTTTACGCATTTGGTTTTAGTCAAGACACGATAAAAACATTTATTCCGGATGATCAACAAGCCGAAAAGCTTTATAATGAGGGAA
>JACAAW010000293.1 GCA_013377115.1 Bacteroidota bacterium
GTGTTGGTTATACCGTATTAAAATCACTTTGGGAAATAACTAGAATATTTACAGGTTATATGGGTTCCTCAATATTGTTTTCTAAGTATGGATTTATTTTACTTAGTAATATCGTTTTTGCTTTACTATGTTTAATCGGTGTTCTATTAATGTGGAAGCTAAAAAAAGCCGGTTACATTATTTATTTAATTGGAGAAGTAGTTCCTTTAATCTTACCACTTATCCTGATGCATAATTCTTTTTATGGCTTGCAAAATTTAATTCTTGGATTTTTAATATCATCAGCTTTTATTGTCATGTATTCCTTAAACCTTAAACATTTATCTTAATTAAAGACTGATAATCAGCGCCATCATAAGTTTAATTGGAGTTTTAATGATGCTAAAAATAAAGAAGAAAGGTTTTTTATTTATGTTGTTGGACAAATTACTCCAATAATAGCTGCTTTCATATTGCTCGGCGGTTATAAATTAATCGGCGGCACTGGGTTTATGATTTATGAATTTGTGGTAACATTTCTTTTTATTCTCGCCTACAGTTTTAATGTAAAACATCTTTCATAGAAAGCCTAATCCATGAATAATATTGCTTCTATTCTACGATTGCCACTATTATTTCTTAAAATCTAATGGTTTCTTTTTCTTCAACCAAATTTTTTGTCCGGGTTTCAATTCAGTTCCAGGTAATAAATTGTTTTTCTTATAAATCATTTTAACTTTAATTGCAAAAAGTTGTGAGATAGACAAGACTGTTTCTCCTGGTTTCACAATATGGAATTCCTCCGAGGCTTTTCTTTTCTTTGGTTTTAGATAAATAATTTCATTTGTCGAGATGGAATCAGATTTTGAAATGTCGTTGTATTTATATATTTGCCAATTACCCATTTGGAAATCTTTGGCAATTTTATTGACATCATCTCCAGCTTTAGCAATGATATATGCAACTCCATTATTGAAGAGTAATTCACGATTAATCGATTTTAAATTTACGCCATTAAATTCTTTACCACCGATAGCTTTCTGAGAATTATTGCTTTTGATTTTTGAGCCTTTATCAAGAAGGTACAATTCGCAATCTTCTATTATTTTGATGAGTACATCGGCATAATCAGAACTGGTAGCGTAGCCAGCTTTTTTCAATCCTTTAGCCCAACCTTTATAATCGGTAATTTTTAAATCGAAAAGTGAAGCATAACGAGAACTATTTTTTAAAAACTTGGAATGATCCTGATAAGAATCCTCTACAGAATTGTATTTTCTGAAACACTCATTCTTTTTATCATCATCGGCATAAACTTTTTCACCTGTCCAATTTCCACATTTTATTCCAAAATGATTGTTCGAATTTTTTGCAAGATTGCTATTTCCATATGCAGATTCCAAAATTCCTTGTGCTAAGGTGATGGATGCAGGAATTCCATATGATTTCATTTCTTTAATGGCAATTTCTTTATAGTTTTCGATGTATTGGGAAGTGGTCATTTTTTGAGAATAACCTATAAGGGGAAAACTAACTAAAATGACTATGGATTAGAAATCCATAGGTTTAAAATAAGGATAAAAATG
>JACAAW010000294.1 GCA_013377115.1 Bacteroidota bacterium
AAATATTTATCAGAAAAGGTTTGTCAGAAAACCACGAAAAAGCCACTTTTATTGAGAAATTTGATCTAAAAGATATGGCTTCTTTTAAAATCTAGTTTGAAATTACACTTCAAAAAAAGCTTCCAAATTATTTTGGAAGCTTTTTTTTCTAGGTATTGAAACGATTGTCATTCAGAGCAACGCGAAGAATCTAATCATGCGGAGTTTTTTTGATTTCAAAACCTAACAGGTTTTTATAACCTGTTAGGTTTGTAGGGAACTTCGCGCCAACCATCAAGTCGAAAAAAACTTTTCACAAATTTAAGGAACAACTTTCATAATAGGATTACTCCATGCGCCCTGACCAGTTGGAGTTACTACGGCCGATCTGAACCAAAGTTTACTACCCGATTCCAATTCGCTGATTTCCACTTTAGATTGAGTAGTAACTTTTAATAAGGTCCAATTGGTTTGGTCGGTTAAAGAACCATCCGTACTGTATTCCCACATAAATGCCCCTGCATTTTTTACCGCTTTGTGAGATAGAAGAATTTTACCCGAACTTTTACCAATTTTTGCATCAAACTCCGGAGCAATTTTGGGTAAAGGTTGGTGAGTAGTAGTATATCCGGAACTCAAAATAATAGTTTCCGAACCAAAAGCAATACGATCAACGTATAAAGCCTGTCTGCGTAGCAAATCGATTAAAATTGCTACAGCAGCATGAAGATTGGCGGTTTGCTGTTTGCCACCGTTTTTTGCAGCATTATAAGCAGTTTCCACATTATTGGTTGCAGTAGTAATTTGCGCCACAGGAATGTCGGGAGTTGTAAAACTTGCATTCCCAGTGATTTTAGCTACTACGTTTCGGGAGAATTCGATAAGGTTGGGTACTGATAACCTTAGAAAATCAAATAAAACTTTTAACTTTTTCATTTCTTTGGAATTTAAATTATTTTTATAAATCTAATTAATTATTATTGTTCTTTTGGGGATGGTAATTTGTTTTTATGAAAACCAACCTAAATTTTATATTTTCATTTCAATGTTTACAAGAATTACCGAAAAGCCTAAATACTTTACTTTAAAGTACCTACACAAAAGAGGATTCTTTAAAGATTTTGGGGTAAATCTTGCATACTTTTGAGTAAATTCTACTTGCAAAGGAGCAATGTTTATAGGTTTTGGAGTAATAGGTTCATACTTTATATTAAAACCTTTTTGCAAAAGAGTAAAGAATATTCGCAAAAAGGCATTGTGTATAAACAAAAAAGCAGATTGAATAAACTTTACAGTAATATGGTTGACTTTTACCAGAAAGTGTCCAATGACAAGACTGGAATCTATTGAATTTAGAGCAGTTGTATTACAATCTGCTCTTTTTACTATTGATGATTTTTCTGAGGGTACAAACATGATTCCTAAGTATTGAACTTTTCGTTTTTTGTATTAAAAAAGAAGAGTAGAAGTATGAAATCATAGTTTTGTGTTAGTGATTTCCTACTTTAACGTTAAATTATTTTGAATATTGT
>JACAAW010000295.1 GCA_013377115.1 Bacteroidota bacterium
TCTCCAATAGTGTCATTACTTAAACCTGTTGCAGGTAACCACTGATAGGTATATCCCGTATCTGTTGGCATTCCAATCTTTATACTATCTCCTTTGCAAATTGTTATGTTATTTCCAGCTTCTGCTGTTTGTACTTCATCTGCTGCATAAACAAAAACGTCGTCTATGTAATATACCGCTGTATATCTAATGGAATTACTAACTTGAATATTATTTGTTGAATCCGAAAAATGGAAATTACCAATGGTAATACATTTTTCATTTCCTTGAGCAATATATTCAAATGAACAAAGCATCCAATTTAATGTATCTTTAAAAAATAAACCAGCAGGACTTTCAACTTGAGGATTAACAGGAATTGTAAAGGGCTGTGCAAAGTGAAATATAGTGTCTGTCAAATAAACACCCATCCTATCAATTGCATAAGTTGAACCAGAGTTAATATCATTCCCATTAGTTAAGGATAAGTAAAACCCAATAATATATTTTTTGTTAAGCTTAAGGGTATCAGACAATGTTATAGAAATGTATTCTTTTGTATCATCACCAGAATAACCATAAGTTTCAAAAACAGAATATGCATTTCCAGTTCTTGCATTTTGAAAACATCCATTTAAATTGTTTGGAACCGAAGCAAATGTTGATACTAAAGCACACCTGTTTAAATAATTTGGTGTTGCGGTATTTGCACTGTACCATTGTTTAACATACCCATCAAATTGACTCAATCCAGTTGGACAAGTATAAAATTGTTCAAAACTTGGATTAGGAACTAAGTTTTGATTTTTAGCAACAAATGAAATTAAAAAGAATAAAATAAATACTATTTTTTTCATAATAAAATAAAAGCAAGAGGGCAAAACCCTCTTGCTTAATTAAATTTATTTAATAATTACCAATTTATCTTTAGCAATTATTGTTGTTTGATCTTTAATTTTGTAAGTATAACAACCTCCGGTAATTTTATTTAAAGACACTTTAAATAAATAATCATTGCCGTTGAATAGTTGTTTGTAAACTAAAACACCCATTGCATTATACAATTCAAAAGTCAACACTTTATCAGTATTCAAAGTACTAAATTCAACTGATAATTCCTCTTTTGCAGGGTTTGGAAAAATCTTCACAGTTTTATCAAGTTCAGGAATAATGGTAGTTTGATTATTATTAACTCTTTCGTTACTTGCGTAATTATCAAACTGTAAACCTATCATCACCCTTGCGCCATAAACACCTTCACCAGCGATTAAAGGATTTTGCATTGCAATATTTAATAATGTTGTGGAGTCAGCATTCGATAAAACAAGCTCGCCAATAGCCCAGGTACGTAAATAAATTTCGTTCATCATCGTATTAATGTTACCGCCCCTTTTTTCTCTTCAACACTTCCATCATTATAAACCACGGTTACCACATAAAAATAAGTACCAGCAGAAACTTCTTTTCCTTTGTATTTACCATTCCAACCACCTGTTGGTTCGTTCCAATTATATAACTCCTGACCCCA
>JACAAW010000296.1 GCA_013377115.1 Bacteroidota bacterium
GGCAAATCGTATTGTCACTATCTATACTTGCAGCATCGTTTATAGGAACAACCTGGATGGCAGCCAAAATTTACCGTACCGGAATTTTGATGTATGGTAAAAAAGTTACCTGGAAAGAACTTTGGAAGTGGCTGAATTATTAATTAACGTGAGTTCGACATAAGAATTAAAATAATTGGAGTTGAAGTGAGTCAACTCTTTCAGCATTAATAGATGGTTTTTTAGGTAAAAAGCTATATGCAAGTAAGCCTGCAATCAAGTTTGTAATGAAATTAGTAAAAGAACGATGTCTGGTATGTTCAATCTGACATATATTTTTCAATTCATCGTTAACCGATTCAATAACAGCTCTTTTACGAAGGTTTATTTTATCTTGCAAAGGAATTTCACCACCTTTCATATTGTTTCTCAATTTAGTAACCAAATGAATGCCATCTACAAAAAGAATATCTCTAAGTGTTTGGGAAATATATCCTCTATCAGCATATAGCTTTCCAAAGACTGTTTTTATAAATGATTCAGAATTAAGTGGTTCACGGTCATCTACATTACCTTGAGTTATGACAAAACTAAGTATTTCACCTTTGTCATTAATGATAATATGTAGCTTAAAACCGAAGAACCAGCCAATTGTGCTCTTGCCCTTGGTGGCAATGCCGTAAAATACTTTATTCTGTTTCTCTCTTTTAATATGACAAGCTTTGAGAGTAGTTGAATCAACGAAACTTATTCCGGTGCATTCTCCCATTCTGCAGAGCTTTAAAAATAGAACTAACGGGAAAGCGACCTGTTGTTGTAATTCAACAAAACGATTATAGGAAACCAATTGAGGAAATTCCTTGTTTAAATGTTGACTTACATAGAACAAATAGTAATGCTTTAAATTTCTATAACCTCCTAAATGAAAGGATATTAGAATGGTCATTACTTCGCTATGAGAGAGCTTTCCAGGCTTATTTCTGGTCTTTTTACCGTTATCTGCTTGTAAAATATGTTTTTTGTATGATTTATCAAATTCTTTTGAAAAATCATCGCATAAATAAAAAATTTCAGTAATTTCGTTCGTGGTTAGCATAGTGATGAATTTTAGTTATTTCATTGTATTTCAACACTATAAAGATAATAATTACCTCTGAATTATGCTAACCATTTTTCATTTTTCTTATATCGAACTCACGTTAATTTATGAATAGTGTCTTCATTTGCTTTTTAAATTACTTAGTCGATTGCTCATCTGTCAAATTTATATTCAACAAAAGCCTCAATGGCCTCATAGGAAGCAAGTCCTAATTTGTTGTATAAATTGGCTGTGGCCTGATTGCGTTCTTCAGCACGCTGCCAGAACAAACGCTCGTCATTTCCCATAAAAGGTGCACTTTCCATTTGTGACTGGTGTTTCAGAATTGCATTCCGTTTGCGGCGCAACTGTTCCGGACTAATGGGCACAGCCATTTCGATATGGTCAATTTCCCATTCGGCCCAGGCACCGCGGTACATCCACACAC
>JACAAW010000003.1 GCA_013377115.1 Bacteroidota bacterium
TAGTTTGTGTTTGGTTGTTTGTGATGCTGCAGGACTTTGCGATAGTGCAAATGTTGTAGTAATAATTTTGCCTCCAATCAATACACCTCCAATTATTGCCGATTCAATTGTCTATACACCGATGGATAGTTCAATAACTGTTTGTATTCCAATATTTGATTTAGAAGGCAATGGACCATTTTCAGCAACAATTGGTTGTGAAAACAATGGCGTAGCAAGTGCAATAGTTACTGGAAATAGTGTATGCGTGACATTTGTGCCTAATTCTGGTTATATCGGAACTGATAGTTTGTGTTTGGTTGTTTGTGATGCTGCAGGACTTTGCGATAGTGCAAATGTTATTGTGGTAATAAATCCACCTTCTAATATTCCACCGTATGCGATACCCGATTTTACAACCACTAAAATTGTAACGCCAGTAATAATTTCTATTACTTCAAACGATTACGATCCAGATGGTACCATAAATATTTCATCTGTAATTGTGACAGTAAATCCTTTACATGGAATTGTAATAATAAATAATGACGGTACCGCACAATATACACCTGATGCAGGGTTTGTTGGAGTTGATCATTTTATTTATAGAATTTGGGATAATGATGCAATTCCTTTAAGCGATACCGCTTTAGTTACAATTGTAATCGAAGCAAATCCATTATCAATACCAGATGGATTTTCTCCAGATGGAAATGGAATCAATGAAAACTTCGTAATACAAGGATTGGAATCATACCCAGAATCAGATTTGCAGATTTACAATCGATGGGGCAATTTAGTATTCGATAAAGCACCATATGATAATAGTTGGAATGGAACCAGCAATGTAGGAGGTGTATTATTTGGTGCAAATCTTCCCGAAGGAACCTATTTCTATATTTTAAATCTTAATAATGGTGAAAAACCAAAAAGTGGATATGTAATACTTAAACGATAGCAGATACAGATTATAAAATCTAAACAATAATAGATATGAAAAAACGATTTTCGATGCTGATTTTACTGATTTTATTAATCAGTTGCAGCCAGGTAAAAGCTCAGTACGACGCTATGTTCACCAATTATATGTGGAATGAAATGTATATTAACCCAGGTTATACAGGTTCGAGAGATGCAATTTCCGTAGTTGGATTATATAGAGATCAATGGGTTGGAATAGATGGAGCACCATCCACGCAAGTGCTGACAATCCATAGTCCTTTTCACGAAAAGAAAGCTGGAATAGGCTTTAGTGCTATGCGCGAAACCATTGGAATTACAAAGCAAACCTATTTTATGGGTTCATACGCTTATCGGGTAAAATTGGGCGCAGGAAAACTATCTATGGGATTATCACTTGGGGTTTTGAGTAAAAAAGATTATTTAGGCGAAGTGAAAACCGATCAACCTGGAGATGTTCAGTTTAATTCAAATTCACCATTGTTAAGTATGCCAAATGGAAGTTTTGGATTGTATTATTATACTGATAAATATTATATCGGGCTTTCGGTGCCACGACTAATTAATAATCAAATTGTACCTGATGTTGGCACTTTTAAGGCAAAAAACACTTTTGATCCAAAAAATATTCATTACTTTTTAACAGCAGGATATGTTTTTAATGTTTCAAAAGAAATAAAGTTAAAGCCCACCATTTTGGCAAAAACGGTTTATGCCGCACCAATAGAAATTGATGTAAGTTTAAATGCGTTTATTCGTGAGTTCTTATGGGCCGGTCTGGCATTTAGAAGTGGGGATGCCGCATCACTGCTTGTTGGAGTTCAGATTAATCCAAAGCTCAGAATAGGTTATTCTTACGACTATACAATTACCAAACTTCAAAAAATTAATAGCGGTTCTCACGAAATTTGTGTCGGTTATGATTTCAATTTCGGTAAATCAAAAATTGTTTCACCAAGAGTTTTCTAAAGCCAATTGTTATGAAAAAGATATTTATCATTTTAGTCGTTGCTCATAGTTTTTTTGTTTTCAATGTTTATTCTCAAGTTGGAAACTTAAATTACGGTATGAAACTGTATAATCAGTTGGCTTATGATCAGGCAATACCCTATTTTGAAAAATCACTGAAGTATGATCCTTCTAACGAAATGGCCATAAGAACTTTGGCTGATTGTTATAAGCAAGTTAAAGATGTTGAAAACTCGAAAAAATATTATGCAAAAGTTGTCACTTTTTCGGATGTTAAACCAATAGAGAAATACAATTATGGTCAAGCATTAATGATGAGTGGAGATTATAGCAATGCAAAACCATGGTTAGATTCATATAGAGAAGACGAAAGAGGTAAGATCCAGGCTGATGGGATTAATGATCTCAATATTTTCTTCAAAGATAGCGCTCAATATACGATTAAAAATTTGGAAGAAATTAATTCTTCGTCAAGTGAAATGGGACCAGCTTTTTTCGATAATTTGATTCTTTTTTCTTCAAATCGGTTTAAATTAGATGCATTTGACAATATACATGCATGGACGGGGAAGGATTTTTATAAATTATTTAAATCCAATGATGTAAATAATACTGATGTAATAAAGTTTACAAATGATGTTCAAACCAAATACAATGTTGGTCCAATAAATTATGATGCAGAAAATAAAATTCTTTATCTCACCAGAAATCAAATTGAAAAAGGCAAAGTAATTAAAGGAATTGATGATCAAGTAAAATTGCGGATATATTCCTATAAATATAATGCAGTAACTAAGGAATGGACAGATGAACAATCCTTTCAATTTAATAATAAGGACTATAATGTTGCACACCCTGCATTAAATGTGGATGGACAATGGATGGTTTTTTCATCAGACATGCCAGGTGGTTTTGGCGGAATGGATTTATGGGCAACAAAAAATCAAAATGGAATTTGGTCGGCACCTGTAAATCTTGGGGCAGAAATTAATACCAAAGGAAATGAAGTGTTCCCCTTCATTAGTGCAAATGATATACTTTTCTTTTCTTCCAATGGAAAAGAAGGCTTAGGAGGATTGGATGTTTATTTCACATCATTTAACAATGGAGTTGCTGGAAAATTAATTACGGTATGTTATCCAATAAATTCTATGGCTGATGATTTTGGGTTTATACTAAATAATGAAGGAAATACAGGGTATTTTGCGTCAAATAGACAAGGTGGAAAAGGAGATGATGATATTTACCAAATAAATATAAAAAAACCATTTAAAGCCACATTAACTGTTACTGGAACCGCAATTGATAAGCAAACAAAAAAAACATTAGATCAAACTTTGGTTGTTCTCAAAGAAGAAAGTGGCGAAAATATTGCCGAAATTACAACTGGAACAGATGGCTTTTACAAGTTTGAAATTGATCCAGGTAGTTCATATAAAATTATTGGTACTAAAATTTCTTATTCCAATGATGAGAATTCTTTTAAAGGAATTATACCAGAAGGAAAAACAGAAATTGTAGCTGATTTATTCATGCAGCAAAATGATTTCAGTTTATATTGCTTGGTAACAGATAAAAAAACTACCCAGCCTTTGGAAGGAGTCTCAGTTAAAATAATAGATAAAAAAACAGGTTTAGAATTATTTACATTTAAAACAAATTCTTCTGGAGATTTTCGGCAAAAACTTGAGAATGCAAAACTCAATGATCAACTATTATATTTGATTGAAATTAACAAAACAGGGTATCTTGGCAAAACAGTAAACTATTCAAAAGTTATTGACAAGCCTGGCGAAATAGCAATTCATAATGAAATTGATATTTCACTCGATGCAATTACTGTTGGAGCCGATCTTGCAAAAATTATCAATATTAATCCAATTTATTTTGATTTGAGTAAATGGAATATTCGACCTGATGCTGCTTTTGAATTGGATAAAATTGTTAAAGTGATGAAAGAAAACCCAAATATGGTAGTTGAATTGGGTTCTCATACTGATTGCCGTTCGTCAGCAGCTTTTAATATGGATTTGTCCGATAAACGAGCCAAAACATCAGCGGCATATATTATATCAAAAGGAATTGAAAAATCCAGAATTTATGGAAAAGGTTATGGCGAAACAAAACTTGTTAATGACTGCGGTTGCGAAGGAACAGTGAAAAGCGATTGCGATGAAGTACGTCATCAACAAAACCGAAGAACTGAATTTGTAATAATAAAAATGTAGCATAATTTAAATTTCATTTTTCCTTTTAAATCATTATTTTTGCTGAAAACTCAAGGAGGAAAGTGAAAGTTTGTATAGCTGAAAAGCCAAGTGTTGCAAAGGAAATTGCCCGTATTTTAGATGCGAAAAATCGTAAAGATGGCTATTTCGAAGGAAATGGTTATCAGATAACCTGGACATTTGGTCATTTATGCACACTTAAAAATCCTGACGATTATACAAATGAATGGAAATGGTGGCGAATGGATAGTTTGCCAATGATTCCGCCTCGTTTTGGGATAAAACTAATTGATAATCCTGGAGTTCAGAAGCAATTCAATACCATAAAAACCTTAGTTGAAAATTGCGACGAAGTCATTAACTGTGGTGATGCTGGAATTGAAGGGGAGTTGATTCAACGCTGGGTTTTATCAAAAGCTCAATGTAATAAACCACTCAAACGACTTTGGATTTCTTCGCTTACTGATGAAGCGATTAAAGAAGGTTTTCAAAAATTGAAAGAAGGAACCGATTTCGATTTGCTCTATGCTGCCGGCAATGCGCGTGCAATTGGTGATTGGCTTTTAGGAATGAATGCCAGCCGACTTTATACTTTAAAATATGCCAACGGAAAAGGAGTACTTTCAATTGGTCGCGTTCAAACTCCAACTTTAGCGCTGCTTGTGCGAAGATTTGAAGAAATTCAGAATTTTCAATCAAAAATTTATTGGGAATTAAAAACAACTTATCGTGAAGTCCTTTTTAATTCAACAAAAGGTAAATATGAAACCAAAGAGGATGCTATTAAAATTCTCGAAGAAATTAAAACCAAAGACTTCGAAATTGTTTCTTTCGAAAAGAAAAAAGGGAATGAAAGTCCTCCGAAATTATTCGATTTAACTGCCTTGCAAGTTGAATGCAATAAAAAGTTTAGCTTTTCTGCTGACGATACTTTGAAATACATTCAAACTCTTTACGAAAAGAAAATGGTTACCTATCCGAGAGTGGATACCACTTTTCTTCCAAATGATGTGTATCCAAAAATTGAAGGAATTTTAAAAAATATGGAACCTTATGCCAATTTTATTGAACCTTTATTGGGAAAACCAATCAGGAAAAGCAAAAAGGTTTTTGATGATAAGAAAATTACTGATCACCATGCAATTATTCCAACAGGAGTGAAGCCTGGCGGATTGATTCTTCAGGAAAAGCAAGTATATGATTTAATTGCGCGCCGTTTTATTGCCAATTTTTATCCAGATTGTGTCGTTTCAAATACAACAGTAATTGGCGATGTTGATGGAAATGAATTCAAAGCAACAGGAAGAGAAATAATAGAAGAGAACTGGCGGGTTTTATTTCCAAAGAAAGAAACTGAGAAGGAAAATGAATCTGAAAGCGATGAAGGACAAATTCTTCCCAACTTCGAAAAAGGAGAACGTGGTCCGCACACTCCTGATTTGTTGGAAAAGCAAACTCAGCCTCCAAAATTGCATACCGAAGCAACTTTGCTTCGTGCAATGGAAACGGCAGGGAAACAAGTGGATGATGAAGAACTTAGAGATTTGATGAAGGAGAACGGAATCGGTCGTCCATCCACCAGAGCAAATATTATTGAAACTTTATTTAAAAGGAAATATGTTACTCGCGAAAAGAAGAATTTAGTTCCAACGCAAACAGGAGTTCAATTAATAAATACCATAAACAATGAATTGTTAAAGTCAGCTGAATTAACTGGTATATGGGAAAAGAAACTTCGGCAAATAGAGAAAGGTGAATATGACGCAAAACTTTTCCTTGATGAAATGAAGCAAATGCTGATAGATTTGGTTTTCGAAGTGAAAAAAGAAAATCGAAAGATTATTAGCATTGAAGAAGATAAACCAATTGAAGAAAAATCTGAAAAATCAACGGAGAAAAAAGTT
Source organism: Bacteroidota bacterium (assembly GCA_013377115.1). GTDB lineage: Bacteria > Bacteroidota > Bacteroidia > Bacteroidales > CG2-30-32-10 > Cfx2-01. The sequence goes on from JACAAW010000003.1 coordinate 6,041, forward strand.
GCAACAAGTCCAAAACGCGAAAATGAGGAGCTGATTCTTTGCCCGAAATGCAAAAAAGGTAAAATGCTAAAAGGAAAAGCTGCTTTTGGTTGTAGTGAATATAAATCTGGCTGCAATTTTAAAGTTGAATTTAATTTATTCGGAAAAAATTTGACAGATAAACAAATTTTAACCCTTGTCCAGAAGGGGAAAACATCAAAATTAAAGGGATTTGATGTAAACAATGAAAAACAAAATGGTATCATTTTACTTGATGAGAATTTCGTGGTGAAATTTGAAATAGAAATTTGAAATCAAAAAATTTCTTAGCAAAAAGAAATCTTCAAAAATTCAACGATTTTTTCCAATGATTGGTGTTTTTATATAGGTGAAATACTTATATAAATATCAGAAAAATGACTATTGTTTCCATTTGTTGAATATTCTTAACTTTATCTTTCAATCAGAAATTTTTATTTAAAAAGTCTATTGTTCTTATTTTTTACAAGTTTTTATTTTTCAGAATACAATTTTTATGGCACAGTTATCTTTATTTCATTTTTCAATATTTGATTTATTTAAGTCGAAAAGAAAATTTCGACAGGGTGAATCAAATAATTTTCCTTCTAAAGTTTTTGAATCTCCACAAAATAATTCCAAGTTAGAGCAAATTGAAAGATTGTGCAATTTAATAGAATATGGTTTGATTACTGAGGAGGAATTTCAAGAAAGAAAATCAAAATATTTAATAATGAAGAAAAAACAGTTTTCGTTTAATGAAAAGAAGAATGAGGATGCCAGTACAGATTTGTGTCCGAGACAATAAATCTTTATTAGGCTGAATAATTAATATTTTTCAAAAAGTTAACAAAAAAATCCCTTAAACATTTATGCTTAAGGGACTTTTTTTGTTTGTTGGGTGATCTCAGAAGGATTCGAACCTTCGACCCACAGCTTAGAAGGCTGTTGCTCTATCCAGCTGAGCTATGAGACCTTTGTGTTTCGGGGTGCAAAAATAGCTTTTTTTTTATTTCCTGCCAAATTTCTTAAAGAAATAAATAATAAAAAATGATATTAATTGATTTTAAATTGATTATTACATATATTTGAACCTCCCAATGACTAATTAATTATTAATTTAATTATTTTTTTATGAAACAATCTAAAATCTTATCATCGAAAATCCTGTTTTTTGCTTTATTATTTGGTCTGATAAACTTTAATTCAAATTTATTCGGACAACAAAAAATAGTTTCCTTTAATAGTGGGAATAGTTCATCAGCTATGCCTGAAAAACTCATCACCGATAAAGGAATTGAATATACCGATGTTGAATACAATTTCCCAGGAGCTTTTGTTTCTGAAAAAATGGTAAATTATAAAGAACTAAATCAAACTTTTCAGTTTTTGAATATTGAAGGCTTTGGAAAGATGACCGAAGTTGGAAATCCAGCAGTTCCTTCTCATAATGATATTATTGCAGTTCCAAAAAATGCTCATATAAAAATTATCATTCTTGAATCCGAATCTCAGATTTTGTCAGGATATTATATCCATCCTGCTTTAAAACCAGCAAGTGAAAGAAAAGGTGATCCTTCTCCAGTTTTTGAAATGAACGAAAAACTTTATAATACGGATGAATTTTATCCAAAAAGCATCACTGACCTTGTCACAACTCACCAAATTCGTGGCAATGCAATGGCCGTAATTCAAATTCATCCTGTTCAATTCAACCCAGTTACCAAAAAGATTAGAGTTTATTCTAAAATTAAGTACAGAGTGGTTTTTGAGGGATTATCAAAATCATTTGCTTCAATTGGAAATGAAAACACAAGCCATTTTACGAATTCGATGAAGAATATCGCATTAAACAGTAATAGTATTCCTGATGGGGTAGATGTTTCTAAAATGAAATCCGGAACACGGAAGGATTACATCATTATTACGCATAGTTCTTTCCTCGCTGCTGCAGATAGTTTGGCAAAATGGAAAAATCAATTAGGATATTCTACAGAAGTTGTTTCAAAAGCCAGCTGGACAGTCCAACAAGTTAAAGATAGCATTGCAATAAGATATAATACCTGGATTCCAAAACCTGATTATTTTTTAATTATTGGAGATAATGAGCAGGTTCCGGGACAAACTGTTTCAAATTTTGTAACAGATTTGTATTATAGTTGCTTTGATGGACCTTCTGATTACGTTGCTGATATGGCGAAAGGCAGAATTCCAGTCACAACTCCAACCGAGGCAATGACCGTTGTTCAGAAAATTATTAATTATGAAAAGAATCCAGTCAATCTTCCATCATTTTATAATACGGCTGTGACTTGTGCTTATTTCCAGGATTATGACGATAATAATAGTTTTGAAGATAGAAGGTTTGCACTTACCAGCGAAGATATCAGGAATTATTTAATTGCCCCAAGTTTAGGATATACTGTTAACAGGGTTTATAAAACAGATGCTGCAACAAATCCAACAAATTGGAATGATGGTTATTATGCCAATTCTGAGCCACTTCCAGCAACATTATTGAAACCAACTTTTGCCTGGGATGGTGATTTTAATGATATCAATGCACAAATTAGCGCAGGAACTTTTTTTGTTTTGCATCGTGATCATGGCTATGAAGATGGATGGGGTGATCCAGCCTACGATAAAACCAACATCGATGCTCTTACTAACGGTGATAAATTGCCAGTTGTATTTAGTATTAACTGTTTGACTGGAAAGTTTTTAGAACCGGAATGTTTCTCTGAAAGATTCATTCGCAAAGCCAATGGAGGTGCAGTTGGTGTTTTTTGTCATGCAGAAGTTAGCTATAGCGGATATAATGATGCATTGGCAATTGGAATGTTTGATGCAATTTGGCCAAATCCAGGAATGGCATTTAGCTATACTGGTAGTGGATGGATAAATCCTTCCTCTGTAATTTCGCATTCAGCCATAAATACAATGGGAGATGTTGTAAATCAAGGTTTGTATCGAATGGTTGAAACTTGGGGTGATGATCAATATACGCACGAATTATTGCATTATTTTGGCGACCCCGCCATGAAAATGTGGACTGCAAATCCTGTTGTTGCAACTGCAACACATCAAGCAAATTTAATTTGCGGAGCTACAAGTTTTACGGTGAATAGTTCAAATTGCTCCGATGGATTGGCAACCATTTATTATCACGGACAATTAGTTGGATCAACTCAATTAGTTGGCGGTGTGGGTACCATTTCATTTTTTCCAATGTATTTTACTCCTGAAAATGCTATCCTAACAATTTCAAAAAATAATTATAAACCCTATGTTGCTAATATTCCTGTCACAGGAACTTGTGCATTGCCGCCAAATAATCAGTTTGTCGCAAATACAACTGTCACTTGCTTGAATTCAACGGTAACTTTTACTGATCAATCCTATTTGAGTCCAACAACTTGGAACTGGATTTTTACTCCTTCAAATGTAATTTTTGTTGGTGGAACAAATGCCAATTCTCAAAATCCGCAAGTTCAATTTACAAGTGCTGGCAATTACAATGTTGAATTGAGAACTTCAAATACATATGGAATGGATACCCTAGTTAAAAATTTCTATATTTTGGCTCACCTGGTTCTACCAGATTTCACTGCAAGTGATACTTCTTCTTGTGTTGGAAATCAAATTGTATTTTCTGATGCCTCTCTTTGCAGCCCAGCTTTATATTTGTGGAATTTTGGTTTAGGTGCAACACCAGCAACGGCAGCATCAGCTGGTCCACATACAATAACCTATAATACTTCCGGACCAAAAACTATTTCGCTTACCGTTAATGGAACAATAACTGAAACTAAAACAAATTTTATTAATATTAATTCAGGAGTTTCAATTCCTTCATTTGCTCAAAATTTTGAAGGTGCAACTTTTCCGCCATCAGGCTGGACTATAACCAATCCTGACAATGGAAAAACTTGGGAAAGAACAACCTCAGCTGGTGGAAATGGAAGTAGCATGGCTGCTGCTTATATTAACTTATATTCTTATCCAACTACTGGTCAGATTGACGAGTTGATTGGTCCTTCAGTTGATTTGTCTGGATTATCTGCACCTAATTTGACTTTTAAAGTTGCCTATGCAGAATATAGTACCAGTTATATTGATTCTCTGAAAGTGCTTATTTCTCAAAATTGTGGATTATCCTACTCTCCAGTTCCAATATATGGCAAAACAGGCGCTAATTTAGCCACTTCAGGTGTTCTTAGTGGAACTTATACTCCAGCTATTCCATCAGACTGGAGAACAGAGATTGTTGATTTAAGTCCATACGCTGGTAGTATGGTGACTTTAAAATTTGTTGTTGTAAATGGTTATGGCAATAATTTGTATTTGGATGATATCAATATTATTAATGGAATGGTAAATTTAAGTGAAAATGAAGATTCAAATTCAAGTTTATTAGTTTTCCCAAATCCAAATAATGGGAATTTTTCGGTGGAATTTAATTCCAAAACTGAGAAAATGAATAAATGTAGAATTTATAATTCCATTGGTGCTTGTGTTTATTTTGAAGAAAATTTGAAGTCAAGTAGCTCCAATAAAAGAGATTTAAATCTCTCTGGATTTTCCAGAGGATTGTATTTAATGGAAGTTGAAGATAATTTGGGTAATAAATTTATCAGGAAAATCTCTATCCAATAAGAAATAGCGGGACAATAAAAAAGAGCGGTAGTTAATTAAAACACCGCTCTTTTTTTATAATGAGAAACTATTTTATTTCTTTCCCTTTTTCGAATTTGGTAATTGTTTCTTTTCCATCTTCGCCATATGTTTTCCATTCACCTTCCTTTAAACCTGCAAGATAAGTTCCAATAGTTTTTGGTTTGCCATTTTCATAAAGTTCTTTATACTTGCCTTCAAGCTTATCATTTTTGTAATTCAATTCTTCCCATGGTTTTCCACTTTCGTAAGATGTTTTTTCAGCACCTTCCAATAAATCATTTACATAATTAGAAAGTTTGGTAATTTTCCCATTTTCAGCGAATTCTGTCCATTTGCCACTTTTCACACCATTAACATATTGACCAGTTCCTTTAACTTTTCCACTTTTGAAAAATTCTTTATGTTCGCCAATTGGAACATCATTTTTATAAGTATCTAATGTTTGAATGGTATCCTTTGCATAAAAAGTTTTCTGAACTCCTTCAAAACCTCCATTTACATAATTGTATTCGGCAACTGGCTTTCCTTGCATATCATACCAATAGGAAACTCCAGTTTTTACGTTGTTTTCAAAATAGGAGTCTTCCATTAATTTTCCATTTTCATAGAATATTTTTTTTGCTCCCCAAAACATACCATTTTTATAATTTATTTCAGAGGTGAGTCTTCCACCAGGAGCATATTTTTTGAAAACACCATCTTGAATACCATCGGTGTAATATTCTTCACTTTGATAATAACCTTTATCATCAATTGTTACACAAACTCCGTTCTTTTTCCCATTTCTATAAGTTTCAACTTTGTTTAAAACGTTATTCGCGTGATATAAAACCCAGCTTCCATCTTTTAAACCATCAATATAATAACCTCTTGAAAGTGCATTTCCAGCGCTTTCTTCCCAAAGTCCTTGTTTTTGGCCTTTCGAATTTATTTTATTAATGGTATCTCCTTTATAAATTCGAAGTGTAGTTTGAGTTTGTGCGTTCATTTGTATAGCGCAAAACATTACCATAAAAATTACAGCAATTTTCTTCATAAAAATTTGAATTTAAGTTTGTTATTAATTATTTAAATTATTCTATCTATATTTTGCGAAATAAACGATTCCTGCAATGATTGCAATTATCATTAAAATAAATAAAGTAATTTTTATCCAACTATATGGTCTTTCTCCTTGAACTTCACCAGTTCTTGCATTTACCAAAAATCTATACGCTTTGTCATTGTATCGATAAGCACTAATCCACAAGGGAAGCAAAATATGTTTAAAAGTTATGTCATTATAACTGGTATTAACACTATGAACTCTCTGTTCATCGCCACCAATATCCGAAATAACAACTTCTTTTATTTTGGAATCAATTTTCACTTTAGCATTGTCAAAACCAGTTTTAATATCAACTTGGTAACTTTCGGTTTTAAATCCACTAAGGTACATATCATTAAATGGTACCAAGTTTTCTAAATCCCAAGGTTCTAGTTTTTCGGTGTATTTTACCGGTAATGAATTGCTTGCGATAATTAATACATCGTCAAAGTTCACATCAACGTTTCCGGAAACTGAAGCCCAACTGGTTTTTTGAACTTGTCTTGTTTCAGTTACAGTTTTTCCATTCTCGGTTTTTTCGTAGGTTTCCGTGACATAATAATGAGTACCCCGTTCACCAGTGTAATTTGAATCAGTATTGGAATCATAAGTCCAATAAGGAATATACATCCCAACCAGCGTATCTGTTCCAGTAACGTATTTTTTTAAATTGGAAGGAGCAAACCATAGTTTAGAAATCCAGGTTCGGAATGATTCTGCTGCAACTTTTTGTTCAATTTTAAAAGGCAAAAGCGATTTTGGTTTCAAGATAGAACTTGTGCTGCCATTTGTTACAACAATACTAACTCCGCAAAATGGACATTGGTCTGAGGTGAGGTTCGGCTTGAGTGTTGAAGAAGCCCCACAACTTGTACATTTTACAGTAACAATGTCAATTTTTTCTTCGTCCTGAAGTTTGTTCGCAATAAAATCCTCAAAATCGATTTCTTCAATCGGTGCATCAGATTCAGTGATGATTTCATTATTTGCTCCACAATACTCGCATACAAGCGAGGTAGTTCCAGGCTTGTATTTGAGAATTGCAGCGCATGTATTACAGGTTAATTCCTGATTTGTTGATGTCTCTTTTTCGTTTATTTCTTCCATTTTTTAATACTACATTGGAGGAGGTGGAGGAGGAATAGCGCCAAACAAATTATTAAATTCAGGAACCGTTGAAGCAGCTGCCCATGCAGCCATTCCTTGTTTCCATACCATGGTTTCTTTTGTCAATGAACCTTGTTGAACCATTTGCATTAAAGTTTGCTCATTAAATGGACCGCTTTGCTGACCATTAATAATAGCATGAAAAGCAACTTGTGGAGGAGGAGGAGGTGGCATTCCACCAGTATTTTGTTGTTGCTGCTGTTGTTGTTGCTGTTGTTGTTGACCCATTGAATTTCCCATTTGGTTGGCCATCATATTACCCATTCCAATGCCCATTCCCATTCCCATTCCTGCGCCAGCCATACCTTCATTGCCTGCCATTATTGTTGTTGCATTTGCAGTTTGGTATTGTTGGAATTTGTTTAAATCACCAAGAGCGCCCATGCTTGCACGAGTGTCCATTGCTGCTTCAACTTCTGGTGGAAGAGAAATGTTTTCAACTAAGAATTTTGTAATTTCAATACCGTATTCATCAAATTCTGGTTGGAGTTTATCCATAACAGCTTTTGAAATCTCATCATATTTTGCAGCAAGATCTAGAGCAGGAATTTTACTTTCACCAAGAAAATCAGTAAAACGAGTAATCGCCATTGATTTTAATTGTTCTGTAATATCTTCTGTTTTGAAGTTACCATCAGTACCAACAACTGCCTTAATGAATTGAGCAGGATCTTTAATGCGCATTACGTAATTTCCAAAAGCACGAATACGAACAATACCAAAATCGGCATCACGCATCATAATTGGGTTTTTAGTGCCCCATTTATTATTGGTGAAGTTTTTTGTGTTTACAAAATAAACTTCTGCTTTGAAAGGACTGTTGAAACCATATTTCCATCCTTTTAATGTAGAAAGGATAGGCATATTTGAAGTTGCAAGAGTATGTGTTCCTGCAGCAAATACGTCCGCAATTTGTCCTTCATTTACAAAAACAGCCGCTTGTGTTTCGCGACAAACCAATTTTGCACCATTTTTAATTTCATTATCGTTATGTCCGCGGACAAAACGGTAAACCATTGTATCATTTGTGGAATCCAACCATTCAATGATGTCAATCAATTCGCCTTTAAGCTTATCAAATAATCCCATAATTTTCTTTTTTTAATTAAAATTTAAACCTTACAAACCTATGTTTTTTTTAGTTAAAATGCAATATCTTTTATTCTTTTTAATATTACTAAAAAAAAGTTTGGTACAAAAGTAAATCAAAGATTATTGCAATATTTATGCTTAACAATTTTTAACAGTTGGAGATGAAATTTGAAAATCAATTTTATTGGCAGATAGCTAGTTTACAGTTTTTTCAATGCCTCTTCCAATGCAAACATTTCGTCACGGAGTTTTGCAGCTTCATTAAAATCAAGTTCTTTAGCAGCTTTCTCCATTGATTTTTTTGTGGTGCCAATGACTTTTTTTAGTTCGTCTTTGGTCATATATTTTAGTACAGGTTCTGCCGCAATATCAGTATTAATATTTTCAATATAAGGCCGTGGACCGCCTTTTTTGTTGGAGTCTGCTACTGAGGTCTGATTCATAATGCTTTCAGTCGACCGTGTTATTTGAGTAGGAGTAATGTTATTTTCTAAATTGTATTTTATTTGTTTTTCTCGCTTTCTATTTGTCTCGTCAATAGTGAGTTGCATTGATCTGGTAATTTTATCAGCATACATAATTACCTTACTGTTCACATTCCTTGCTGCTCTTCCTGCTGTTTGTGTTAATGATCTTTCTGATCGTAAAAATCCTTCTTTATCAGCATCAAGAATGGCAACCAAAGAAACTTCTGGTAAATCCAAACCTTCACGTAATAAATTAACACCAACCAAAACATCAAAAGAACCTAGTCTCAATTCTCGCAAAATTTCAACTCTATCTAAGGTATCAACATCAGAATGGATATAACGACAGCGAACATCAAGTCTGATGAAATATTTTGTGAGCTCTTCAGCCATCCGTTTTGTTAAGGTTGTGACCAGTACTCTTTCATTTTTTAAAACAACTTTCTGGATTTCGTCAAGCAAATCGTCAATTTGATTTAGAATCGGACGGATTTCAATTTCTGGATCTAACAGACCTGTTGGCCTGATGAGTTGCTCAACCACAACACCCTCGCATTTTTGTAATTCATAATCTGCTGGTGTGGCACTCACATATACAACCTGATTATACATTAATTCAAATTCTTCAAATTTTAATGGTCGATTATCCATTGCCGATGGCAAACGGAAACCATATTCGACCAAGGTTTGCTTACGTGAACGGTCACCACCATACATCGCTCTGATTTGTGGAACGGTTACATGGCTTTCATCAATTACAACCAAAAAATCATCTGGGAAATAATCAATTAAACAGAATGGGCGGCTACCTGGATTTCTGCGATCAAAATATCTTGAGTAATTCTCAATTCCCGAACAATAACCCAATTCACGCATCATTTCCAAGTCATAAGTTACACGGTCTTCTAATCGCTTTGCTTCCAAATGCTTTCCACATTCTTTCAAATAATCAACGTGTTTTACCAAATCATCTTGAATTTCGAAGATGGCATTCTTCATGCTGTCTTGAGTGGTATTGAAAATGTTTGCGGGAAAAATAGCAATGCTGTCATGCGATTCAATTTTAAATCCATTCACTGGGTCAAAAGATTCAAGGGTTTCAATTTCATCACCAAAAAAACAAACACGATAAGCATAATCTGAATATGCTAAGAAAATATCAACGGTATCTCCTTTTACTCTGAAGTTCCCGCGTTTGAAATCAATTTCATTTCTTGAATATAAACTTCCAACCAAAGTATGTAAAAATTTATTTCTGTTTAAGGCTTCTCCAACTTTAATGCGAATAACATTATTGGCAAAATCTTCAGGATTTCCAATTCCATAAATGCAAGAAACAGAAGAAACAACAACAACATCACGTCTACCTGAAAGTAAGGATGAAGACGCACTTAATCTTAGTTTTTCAATTTCTTCATTTATTGAAAGGTCTTTTTCAATATACGTATTGGTTGAAGGAAGATATGCTTCTGGTTGATAATAATCGTAATAAGAAACGAAATATTCTACCGCATTATTTGGAAAAAACTGCTTGAACTCACCGTAAAGTTGAGCGGCCAATGTCTTGTTATGACTTAAAATTAAAGTTGGTTTCTGAACAGCTTGAATTAAATTAGCAATGGTGAATGTTTTTCCAGAACCTGTGACTCCCAGCAAGGTTTGATATTTGTCCCCACGTTTTATGGCTTCCGTCAATTGACGGATTGCTTCTGGCTGATCGCCAGTTGGATAAAATTCAGAAGTGAGATCAAATAGCACAGGATGATGATTTGGAATTATGCAAATTTAAACAAATTATTTTTTAATCTTCAGAAAACATTTCACTGGATAATGGTCAGAAAGCTCAATTTTATCTGTTTCGAATCCTGTGGATTTAAATTTCTTGGAATGTAAAATGTAATCAATTCGGAATGACGGATACTTCCCCAAATAGGTTTGTCCAAAACCACTTCCACTTTCAATAAAGGAATCTGTTAGTCCACTTGAAATTTGCTGATAGGCAAAAGAGGAAGGCGAATCATTAAAATCTCCACAAAGAATAATTGGATAAGGACAGTTTTTTATGTGTTTGGCAACAAGCAATGCCTGCGGGCCACGCTTTACGTAAGCGGCTTTCAATCGACTTAAAATTCTTTTTGAACTTGCCTTTAATTTATCACTTGGAATATTTTTTTTATTCAAACTTTCTTCAAAAATATAATCTTCGGCACTTAATCTTATCGATTCTAAATGCACATTATAAACTCTAATCGTGTCGTTTTTATATTTGATATCTGTGAAAATACATACATTTCCAGTGCTGGTTTCAAATGGAATTTTTCCTCTATTGATAATTGGATATTCACTAAAAGTAGCAACTCCCCAATACTTTCCATTTTTCTTTGCAGTGCTTTCCCTGTGAAATTCCTTTGCATTAAGTATTTCTGATAGGGTATCAGAAGTGTTGAAATCATTATTGTCATCCCAATAAAATTCCTGAAAACAAACAATATTAGGTTTTTCCGTACATAAATAATCAAATATTTTGTTTCGTTTTGTGAAAGTATAATGCCATGTTTTCGTGTAATTGTATAAATCAAAATTCCTGACATTGTAAGAAAGGACTTTCATGAATTCCGAATTGGGTTTTTCCTGTTTGAATATTCTAAATTGAACAAAACGACCAATCATATTAAACCCAATTAAAATTGCAATGAAGGACAACAGGAATATCCTTTTTTTATTTAAAGCCCAAACTATCGTGAAGAAAATATTAACGACCAGCAATAATGGATAAATTAGTCCGAAAAATGCCAAAGTCCATGAACTTGCGGGGTTGATATGGGAAGCCAAATAGGAAAGAAGTAAAGCTAAAACAGCAATAATATTTAGAAAAATAAATATTTTGCTAAAAAACGATGACTTTTTTATTGGTTTTGTTTGCTTTTCAGTCAATTTCTGAGAATTATAAAGCAAATTTAATTAAATTTTCAAATTGAAGCGAAAATAAAAAGCTGTTGAAAACAGAAGCTGGAGTGAATTATTTTTTGTCACTCATTTTAAAGAGCAGCTCTTTTTCTTCTTTTGATAAACTTTCGTAACCTGATTTCGAAATTTTATCTAAAATGATATCAATCTTTTTTTGCTTCTCTGCTCTTTGTTTATTATATTCATCATCAGATTGCGCACGTTTGTTGGTTGTATATTTAACTTTTAATTTGGATTTTGGTTTGAAAATACTTGTGATAAAAACCAAAATAATATTGAACCATTTGTACATGTCAATTTTATTTTTCAATAAAGTAATGTAAGTATATCCCCAAAATGCACCACCTAAATGTGCTAAATGTCCGCCAGGATTACTTTTTTCAATACTCAATAAATCAATCAATACCAGAAAGATTGCAATGTATTTGAACTTTAACTTCCCAACAAACATAAATTGAATTGTGTAATTTGGAATGTATGTTGCAATCGCTACAAGTATCGCCAGAACAGATGCCGAGGCTCCCAAAGCAAAAGCGCAATTTGCATTTGGAACAAAAACTGGGAAAAAATTAAATGCAAGAATAAAAAAAATGGCCCCAAATATTCCCCCAATAAAATAAGTGCTGATTAATTTTTTTGAATTCAGAAATTGAGTGAATAAAATCCCAGCAAAATAAAGGGTAAACATATTAAAGAATATGTGAAAAAAATCTTCATGAAGAAACATGTAAGTAATAATCGTCCATGGTCTTTCTGCTAAATGAAGATAATCTGCGGGAACGGAAAGCCAATAGGTAACACCAAAAACTTTCAAACCACACAATTCAACAATAAAAGGAGATTGGTAAAGATATGCAACTAGTTTTATTAGGGTTAATAAAATAAATACTGCAAAATTTACCAATATAAGTATTGATAAAGCTGAGCGTGATTTGAAAAATGCTGAAAAGTTTTGCAAAAAAGGATTGTACATTTATTTTGTTAGTTAATTTTTGATAGCGAGACTACAAAAGTTTTTAAAACTTTTGTAGTCTCTGAGCTGACCGAATTTAAAAATATTTTCCCTTTATTTTTTTGTTCCAATAAATGATCAAGAAAAACCCAAATAACATCCCACCTAAATGAGCAAAATGCGCAACATTATCGTTTGGGTTATTTGCAAAGCCAGAGTAAAGTTCCATCGCACCATAAAAAATAACAAACCATTTTGCTTTTACTGGTATTGCAAAGTAAACGTAAATTAAAGAATTTGGGAACATCATTCCAAATGCAAGTAGGATTCCGAAAACTGCGCCAGATGCTCCAACAGTAGGCACGTTTACTTTTAAATTTATTAAATCATTGATGTATGCATTCGATTGGTTAATCATTCCGATATCTTTTGGATGCAAATTATACTCAGTTATAAAAGATTGAAGTTGGGGATAAATTGACTCAAAATGATCACGGACAAAGCCAGCAAATGCCGCTGGATTTGGTGAATTGATATAAGCTTCAGCCGCATTTTGGATTGGAGTAATGTCAATATATGCTACTAATGTTTGGATTAATGCCGCACCAACTCCAGTTATTAAATAATAAATCAAAAATCTCTTTGGTCCCCAAACATTTTCAAGAACATTCCCAAACATCCAAACAGCAAACATATTGAAAAAAATATGTCCAAAACCGCCATGCATAAACATGTACGTCACAAACTGGTATGGTCTAAAATGTTCTGATTGAAAATAATGTAATCCAAAATATTGTGTAATATCAATCTGAAATGCTGATTCAATTCCCATTGTAGCTAAGAAAAACAAGCCATTTATTATGAGAATGTTTTTTACAACAACAGGCAAAATTCCAAATCCGGTGGGTCTATATTGGTTGTTATTCATGATTTTTCATTTTTAATTTGTTTTCAATTTCATCCAATGTAATTACCGAAAGGGTCGACTTTCCTTCGATTGTGGTATAAGGAATTTTACAAGCAAAAAGTTCATCAATTAAATGATTCATTTCCTCTATTTTCAAAACCCTTTGAATTTTTACTGCCAAATTTTTTGCCATTAATTTTGCAACAGCATTTTTTTTATCTGCTTTGGTAAATTGATCAAACTCTTTATAATCGTCAATTACTTCTTCAATGAAACTCTGCAAATTAATATCATTCGCATCGCTTGGCGTTCCATTAATTACAAATGTATTGTTGCCGAAATCACTGATATCAAATCCAATTTTATTTAAATCGTATAATAATTCTTTTAGGATTTCACTATCCTTTGCGCCAAATTCCAATTGCTGAGGAAAAAGTAATTGTTGAGTATAGGAATGGTTATTTCCGCCCATTTCATAATACTTTTCAAATAAAATTCTTTCTTGAGCGGCTTGCTGATCAATAATCATCATTCCTGATTTGATTTGAGAAATAATATATTTTCCATGCAATTGAAAGAATCCTTTACTATTAGATTCTTCAGCTTTTTCATTCCAAAGTGAAATGGGCTGATTTTCTTCTTTTTGCTCAAATTGTTTGGATAAATTTACTTTCGAAATATCTTCATCCTGTGGAAATAATTTCTCCCAATGATCTTTATTAGTAGCTTGTTGAAGGAATTTATTATCGTTTTTAGGAATTGATTTCGTTTCAAACGGATTGAAGTTTTTATTAACGGCAATTTCTGGCTGTTTTGGAATATAACCTTTTGGAACTGACGAGAATTTTATGCTGGTTTCCTCAGTAAAATCAATTGTTGGAGCGATATTAAATTTCCCGATAGATTGTCGCACCGAAGCTCGTAATATCGAATAAATTATTTTTTCGTCGAGTAATTTAACTTCTGTTTTAGTGGGGTGAATATTGATGTCAATATTTTTCGGATCAACTTCCATGAAAATAAAATAGGAGGGAAAGGCTCCAGCAGGAAGTGTTTCTTCAAAAGCATTGGCAACAGCGTGGTTCAAATAGGCGTGTTTAATAAATCTGCCATTCACAAAAAAGTATTGCTCACCTCTCGACTTCTTAGCAAATTCAGGATTTCCAACAAAACCATTTATTTTGATAATGTCAGTTTCCTGTTCAACAGGTAATAGTCTTTGGTTGTATAAATTGCCGAAAAGAGCGACAATTCTTTGCTTGAATCCCGAACTTTCTAATTGAAAAATTTGAGAGTCGTTATTATAAAATGAAAAAGAAATATTATGGTAAGCCAATGCCACACGATTGAATTCTTCAAGGATGTGGCTATATTCCACATTATTTGATTTCAAGAAATTTCGTCGTGCTGGAACATTGAAAAATAAATTTTTTATTGAAATTGAAGTTCCATTGCTTGTTTGACAGGCGGTTTGATTCGTTAATACACTTCCTTCAATATTGATTTCTGTTCCAATTTCATCCTCAACTCTTTTTGTTTTCAGTTCTAATTGTGCAATAGAAGCTATTGACGCAAGTGCCTCACCTCTAAAACCCATGGTTCTAATTGAAAATAAATCATCAGCGTTTGAAATTTTAGAAGTTGCATGTCTTTCAAAACTCATTCTGGCATCAGTTTCCGACATTCCACAACCATTGTCAATCACCTGAATCAGAGTTTTGCCAGCTTCTTTAATAATAAGTTTAATTGAAGATGCACCTGAATCTATTGCGTTTTCGAGCAATTCTTTAACTGCAGAAGCTGGCCGTTGAATTACTTCACCAGCGGCAATTTGATTTGCTACAGAATCGGG
The DNA here is from genome assembly GCA_013377115.1 of Bacteroidota bacterium. GTDB lineage: Bacteria > Bacteroidota > Bacteroidia > Bacteroidales > CG2-30-32-10 > Cfx2-01. Next base: position 21,206 of record JACAAW010000003.1, read on the forward strand.
CAATAATCTTATTATATCAGGCATTCCTTTTTTTTTACGAACTGCAAAGTTATCAATAATTCTAAAATTATTTTAGGAATAATTCTGCTATCTAAAATTACTTTGATAAAAAATGTTAATTTTTTTGAAATCAATGATTATCTAAATTTGTTTTCTAATTTTGCTTTGTCTTTAACACCATTTAAATGAAAAAATATTTATTTTTTTACCTCATTATTTCAGCTCTGTTTTTTTCTTCATGTCAGAATAAACCAAAAAATAATAATGATCTGATTGTGAATACTTGGGAATGTTATAAAACCGAAATCGATCCCGCATCCACAACCAGTGAAGATGTTGCCAAAGATTTAAAATTTGCAATTTCAAAATCTAAAAATGAAGTTTTAACTTTTAATAAAAATGGTACTTTTAAATCAATAAAAGGAGCAAGTGAATCTGAAGGCAAATATTCTTTTTCAAAAGACAATAAATCTTTAATACTTCATTATTCTTTTGGGAACCAATCTCGCTATACCATATTGACACTTGATAAAGAATTTCTAAAATTGAAATTTGAATTTGGAGTTCCTATCATTTCCTATTATTCTGTAAAAAAATAATTTTTTGAGACCAGATTTTTTTGAAATTTCGAGTTTAACCAATTGCAAAATCTGTCCGCGGAATTGTGGGGCTGATAGAAGTTCAAAAAAACTTGGTTATTGCAATTCCGATGCTTCATTTAATATCTCTTCAATTTGTATTCATAAAGGTGAAGAGCCAATAATAAGCGGTTCAGAAGGGATTTGTAATGTCTTTTTCTCGAGATGCAATTTGCAATGTGTTTTTTGTCAGAATTTCCAGATTTCGAAGAATAATGAAGATGTGATTAATCACCAAATTTCTTTGGAGGAAATTGTAAACAGAATAAAAGTTCATCTTGATAATGGTTGCAAGAGTGTTGGTTTTGTATCGCCATCACATTTTATTCCACAAATGGTTGCGATTATTGATGAACTGAATAAACTCGCAGTAAAGCCAATAATTGTATACAATACTAATGCTTACGATAAAGTTGAAACCATAAAAGCATTGGAAGGAATGGTAGATGTTTATCTTCCCGATTTTAAATATTTCTATAATGAATTGGCGAAGGAATATTCTGATGCTATTGATTATCCAGAGATTTCGAAAGCAGCAATAAAAGAAATGTTTCGTCAAAAAGGAGCTACCATTTTAAAAGATGAAAATGGAATTGCCGAATCGGGTTTAATTATTCGCCATTTAGTTTTACCCGGAAATGTAGAAAACAGTATCAAAATTCTAAATTGGATTGCTGACAATCTTTCAACCACCGTTCATATTTCATTGATGTCACAATATTTCCCAACCGAAAATGTGAAGAGTCATAATATATTAAATCAGCGGATTTCAGAAACCGAATATCAATCAGTTGTTAAAGAAATGGAAAATTTAGGTTTTTATCGTGGCTGGATTCAAGAATTAGAAAGCGCATCAACGTACCAGCCTGACTTTTTAAAGAATCATCCTTTTGATTTCTTTTAAGCTTTTCAAAACCGTCATTGCGAATCAGACATCTGGCTGATGAAGCAATCTTATTAATGGATTTTGTCAATTTGAGATTGCTTCGTTGCACTCGCAATGACGCTTTTAGTGCATGAAAGATAACTATTTCTTCATGTCACTCAAAATATTCTCAATCGAAAGCAAAATCACCTCGTTCGTTGCTGGTAATGAAAAATCAGGTTCAATTTTATGATTTCCAACTGCTGAGATCGCATCTTTAATTGCCAACCAAACAGAAAAGGCCAGCATCAAAGGTGGTTCGCCAATAGCTTTGCTTTGTCTTATCGTATTTGGATTTGGTGCATCTTTCAATAATTCAACATTGAAAATTTCGGGAATATCATTTGCTGAAGGAATTTTATAGGTGTCTGGTGAATGGTTTAGCAAATTTCCTTCTTTATCATATTTTAATTCTTCAGTGGTACACCAACCTAAGCCTTGAACAAATCCACCTTCAATTTGACCCAAGTCAATGCGTTCATTGATGGATTTTCCAGCATCGTGAATTATATCTGTTCTAATGATTTTTTGGTAACCTGTTAAAATATCAATAATTACTTCTGAAACTGACATTCCATAAGCAAAATAGTGAAATGGTTTCCCTTTTCCAGTCGCTCTGTCGAAAAAGATTTCTGGTGTTTTGTAAAATCCAGTTGCGCTCAAACTAACTTGTCCAAAATAGGATTTCATTACAGCATCTTCAAAGGAAATTTTCCTTTCAGGATTTTTAGAATCTAATATTTGGTCGTTTTCAAAAATAATATCCTCAATTTTTGAAATAACTTTTGCATTTTGTGAATTGAAATCTGCTAAAACTATTTCGGCGATTCTTAATTTCAATTTTTTCATGGCATTTTTTACCGCCATTCCATTGATGTCAGTTCCAGATGAAGCCGCTGTGGGCGAAGTATTCGGAACTTTTGAAGTATTTGTTGATGCAATACTTATTTTTTCAATATTAATACCTAATTCTGCCGCAGCAATTTGTTTTATTTTTGTATGCAAACCTTGTCCCATTTCTGTTCCGCCATGGTTGACTTGAACAGAACCATCTTTGTAAATATGAACCAAGGCTCCAGCTTGATTTAAAAACGCGGTTGTAAAGGAAATGCCAAATTTTACAGGAGTAATTGCAAGACCCTTTTTGAAAAACTCATTTTCTGAATTAAATGAATCAACTTCTTTTCTGCGTTTTAAATATTCTGATTTTATTAAAATTTGCTCGTGGATTTTTTGAAGTTGATTGTATTCAATCAATTGTCCATAAGGGGTCGTATTGTTTTTATTTATTCCATAATAATTGATGAAACGAATTTCGGCTGCATCTTTTTTCAATGCTCTGGCAATTCTATCAATAATGGTTTCTATTGCTGCCATTCCTTGTGGACCGCCAAAACCTCTGAAAGCCGTATTTGAAGGCAGATTTGTTTTGAATGCTTTTCCAATAATTTTCATATTGGGCACAAAATAGCTATTATCAGCATGAAGCATTGATCTTTCCAAAATGGACATTGACAAGTCGGTTGCTGATCCGGCATCACTATTCAATTCAACGATTACGGAATCTATTTTTCCGTTGTTCTCATAACTGGCTTTATAATCGATGATAAAGCGATGACGTTTTCCTGTAATTTTCTGATCATCATCTCTAAATAAATGAATTTTTACAGGCCTTTTTGTATGATTTGCAAGTAATGCACTCCAGCATGCAACATGATTGGCTTGAGTTTCCTTGCCTCCAAATGCGCCACCCATTCTTTTAACTTCAACCACAACATCTTTACTTTGAATTCCCAATACTTCAGCAACTAAAATTTGAGTTTCTGTCGGATTTTGTGATGAGCTATGAACAATAATTTCATTGTTTTCGCCAGTGATTGCCAGACTGCTTTGAGTTTCTAAATACCAATGTTCTTGTCCACCAACATAAAGTCTACCTTCAATTTTGTTTTTTGATTTAGAGAAAGTCACTTCAGCTTGTCCAACTTCAATCTTTCTTTCTGGTGCAATTAAATTGTTCTTTTTTATAGCTGTTTCTAAATCAACAATAGCATCAAGTTTCTCGTATTCAATTGTAATTAATTTTTCCGCTTCAATACAAATTTCTTCCGTTTCGGCTGCAATTAAAAATATTGCTTGACCAATAAAAATAACTTCATCTTCTGCCAAGCAAAGCTCGTCGTGAACGATAGGACCAAAATTGTTTTTACCAGGAATATCTTTATAAGTGAGAATTGCAGAAACTCCTTTTAGTTTTTTTGCTTCAGAAATATCATAACTGAGAATTTTTGCATGAGCATATTTACTGTAAACAACTCTTCCGATAAGAGTTTGTGTATTCGAAAGAATGTCGTTTATAAAAACTGAATTACCAGTAACGTGGTTGATGGCATTTTCGTGGGCGATATTCTGGGATTGACTTTTGCTCATTATATTTCCCCCATTTTTAAGTCATTAAAAAATTTAAGCAATAAGTTTTTCGACGAAATTATTCTGAATTCCTTGCTTGCTCTGGCATCTGAAATAGGTTCAAATTCTTTTGATATTAATTCCATTGCAATTTTAATATTTTCTAATTCCCATTTTTTTCCAATCAAATAAGCTTCAGCAGAATTTGCTTTTACTGGAGTAGCTGCCATCCCACCAAATGCTAGAATTATTTTTTCAACAGTTTTGTTTTTAGAAAATTTTAAATTGAAACAAGCGCTAACAGTTGAAATGTCTAAATCTTTGCGTTTAGAAACTTTATAAGATTTTATAATCGATTCTTTGTCTGGAATAGGAACCGAAATTTCTGTAATAATTTCAGAATTCTGAATGGCTGTTTTTCTATAACTTTTAATAAATGAGTTAATAGGAATTCGTCTGGTTGCTTGTAGACTCTTCACAATAATCACGGCTTCATGAGCAATAAGCATAGGCAGCGTGTCGCCAATTGGAGAGGCAGAACCTAAATTTCCACCCAAAGTGGCAAGGTTCCTAATTTGTTTTGAACCAAAAACTTTTAAAATATGATGAACAGCGGGCAAATAATTTTCTGTTTTGTTCTTTAGATCTTCAAGACTGATACCTGAACCAATGACAAAATAATTTTCTTCCTCACGGAAATATTTTATATTCTGAATTGAAGAAATATCAATGATTGAAGGAATAACTTCATGCTTTTTTGTAACTCTTAAAGCTGTATCTGTTGCTCCTCCAATAAAAATTGCTTCAGGATTAAGTTTTTTTAATTTTAAAGCATCCGATAAACTAAAAACCTTAGCAAAAAATTGCTGATTCTTTTCTATAATAATAGGAAGTTGAACTTCTGAAATTTTTTGAAGTTGAAGAACGGTTTTATTTTCGGCGATTTGAAATTGATCACTTGTTTTATTCGAGCATGCTTCAATGGCAGCATTTATTAAAGGTTTGTATCCTGTGCATCGGCATAAATTTCCAGCTAAAGAATCAATAACAATTTCTTTTGTTGGGTTAAACTTGTTTTTGTACAAGGCAAACATCGACATTGCAAACCCTGGAGTGCAATATCCACATTGAGTTGCATCATTTTCGATAATTGCTTTTTGAACAGGGTGTAAAATGGTTTCCTTTCCATTTTTTTGTGCCAAATGTTCCACAGTTAAAACTTGTTTTCCATGAATCATTGGCAAAAACACCAAGCAGCTATCAACAGCGTAATAATGTAATTTGTTGTTTTCATTTAATTCGGCCAGAACAATTGTGCAGGCACCGCAATCGCCCTCTCCACAGCCCTCTTTTACTCCTTTGAAATTTGGATAAGATCGCAAAAAGTTGAGAACCGTTGTGGTAGGTTTTAATTCCGATTTTGAGAAATCGATTTCAATTGGTTCATCACCTAAAATAAAAGAAATTTTGTTGAAAATTTTCATGCGTATTCGTAATTATTTTTTTAAATTTCCTCTTACATCAATCAGTTTTGCAAGAATACTGATAGCAATTTCTTCAGGTGTTTCGGCTGCTATTGGAATTCCAATAGGCATATCTATTTCTTCGATTTCTTTAGTTGTTTGGAACTTTTCAGAAATTAATATTTTTTTAATATCTTCAATTTTTCTCTTGCTTCCAATCATTCCCAAAAAAGCACGCGTTTTTTTGCAAAGTAATTTTAGAATATCAAAATCATTGGTATGATTATGTGTGACAATAACAAAATACGAATTATTATCAAAATATAAATCTTTTATATATTCTGCGAAATTTACGTTTTCAGTACAAATAGCATCCGATTGATAATCTTTAAAAATGTCAGGTCTTTCATCAATAACAGTTGTTTGAAAACCTAAATCCGAACCAAATTTTGATAAGCTTTTTCCAATATGTCCAGCCCCAAAAATAAATAATTTGCATTGGGTAATTATAGGTTCAATATAAACTTCCATTTCTCCACCACATTTCATCCCAATATCTTTTAGCAAGTTGTACTGAAACGTTTTTGAAATGCCATTTTTTATAGCATTTATGGCTTCTTCGATAATTTTCTTTTCGATGCCACCGCCACCAATTGTTCCAAAAATTTCACCATTTTCAAAGACAATCATTTTTGAGGCACTTTTTCTTGGTGCAGATCCACTTGTAGAAGTAACAATGCAAAGTGCAGCTTTTCTATTTTCTTTTTCTACTTCAGAAAGCTTTTGATAAAAACTTTTCATATGCAATAATTTGTTTCTACAAAACTCGTAAACATTAACAACAATATCAAATATTTCCTGTAAAAGTTAATTAAGGAAGATTTTCCATAATTCTGGATGGAAATTTTCGCAGTTTTTTTGTTTTAGGATTTCACTTAAAAATTGAAAAGAGTTTTTATCGGTTTGATATTGATTTTTATTTTCATAAATATCCGATTTCTCGGGATGGAATTGAACCCCATAAACATTTTCGAATGTCTTATGAGAAACCATTTCAATTACTTTTCCGTCCATACTTGTTGCTTCAACTTTTAAATTGGAACCTAACTTTTTGATGCATTGATGATGGGCGCTATAAACCAAAGGCGTGAATGTGTCTAGAATATTTAATTTTGTCAAGATTTTTGAATCAGTGCTGAATTTAATTCGATGTAAGCTTCCAAAAATATTTTCGCTGATGGGATCAAGATTCATCCGGTAGTTTTTATGCATGAAATCAGATTCTTGTTGTAATACTTCCTCAACAGTTTTTAAATTATAGATTTCGCTAGGAATATCTTGAAATAATGTTCCACCAGTTGCAATATTCATGGTTTGCATTCCCAAACAGATTGCAATTACTTTGTATTTGGGAACTTCGTTTAAAAAAGCATCAAACTCTGGATATGCATCATTTCCAAGCAAATGAAACATAAATGAAAGTTCAAAATAATGGCGGTAGGGGTCAGTGATTTCAGTTAATAAACTTGTTTTATCAGAGTAAATAGATGGTGGAATATCTGGTCCGCCAGTGAAAATGATTCCTTTTGAGTTTGTGAAAATGTTATAAAAATCTTTGGTGCAAGAATTTCTGGTAAAAATAGAATCTTTCCCAATATTTGAATTAATTTTATTTAAATAAAAATTTGTGAGTTTATGTGACTTAATATATTTGATGCTTTTATTATAATCATACTCTTCTTTCGCATGAAAAACGCCAATAATTTCAATTTTTGGGAGATTGATAATTTTCTTTTCTATCATTAGTTCAATTGCTTCAATATTGGCAACTGTTGGATGCATTAAAACAATCTGGTTTTTCTCAGGATTGAATTGATGTATACTAAAATAGTTTTGGCCAAATGTAGGAGTGAAAAAAGAGAAAATAATGATTATAGAAAGAAGGGAACGTATTTTTGTTCTCATAAAAATTGAAGTTTATTTTAGCAAACATAATAAAAAAATGATAATTATCAATGCGTTTGTATTTTTATCTTCTAGATTTATTTGGTAACAATGATTATAAGATTATTAATAAATTCTATCAAAAATATTTATTTATAATTTGTCCAAATTTCAAAAAGTTTCACCAAAAAAAGTAAATTTATGCTTACTTTTACAACCTATAAAAAAAGTTTAACAAAGAAAAAAATAAATATGAATAAGGTTTTTGGATTGAGATTGAGTTGGTTAGTTTTTTTGACGATTTCATTTATTAGTTTAAATTCTGTATTTGGTCAAAATGGATTTTTGGTTGTAAATGGTTATATTTCAAAAGATTCAAAACCACTTTCTGATGTGACCATCGATGTAATAAAAAATGGCTCAAAATCTTTCCAAAAGAAAACAGGGATGGATGGAAAGTTTGAGGCAAAACTTGAAATAAACAATGAATTCATAGTTGAAGTTCAAAAGGATGGACTTCTAAGCCAAAAATTTAGGTTCAATACCAATTTACCACCAAAAGAAGCAACAGATAAAATTTATTTCTTTGAAGTATTTACAGAGTTGTTTCAGGCATATCCAGGTGTTGATGCATCATGTTTGGAGCAACCCATGATTGCGGTTGAGTTTGATTCAGAGGAAAGGGATTTTATTTTTGATGTCGATGCTGCGGAACAACAAAGTTCTCGAGTTTATGCACTGAAAAAGAAAATAAATGAGTTGATTAAACAAAGTGCTAAATATGATTCTGAAATTGCCAAAGCCGATAATCTTTTTAATAATGAAGAATATGATAAGGCCCGAGTTTCATACAATGTTGCTATGAAATCAAAACCAGCAGAGGAATATCCAAAAACTCAGGTTATTAAAATTGATCAAATATTGGCTTCAAGTAAAAATGCTGAAGCTTATAAAAAGGCAATTGCTGATGGGGACCTAAATTTTAATCAAAAGAAATATGATTTAGCTAAAGCTAGTTATAAAATTGCTACTACTCTAAAGCCAACTGAAGCTTATCCAAAAGAAAAAATAGCTGAAATAGATAATATGCTTGCTGAAATTGAGAAAGAAAATAGTTCTTATAAAAAAGCAATTTCTGATGGAGATGCACTTTTTTTAGCCAAGCAATATGACAAAGCAAAAACTCAATATTTATCTGCTGGAAATATCAAGCCAACCGAGCAATATCCAAAAGATAAAGTGAATGAAATAAATGGGTTGCTTGCTAATATCAATACTCAAAACCAAAGCTATATTAAAGCAATTGCGGAGGCAGATAATTTGTTTAATTCCAAATCTTATGACTTAGCAAAAACCTCCTACCAAAAAGCATCAGGAATGAAACCTGACGAAAAATATCCAAAAGATAAAATTGCTGAAATAACCAATTTACAGTCAGCTTTATTGGCCAAAAATCAAAATTACACCAAATTTATAGCTGATGCCGATTTGCAATTTTCTCAGAAAAATTACGAAATTGCGAAACAAAAATATTCAGAAGCTTCTGATTTGAAGCCAGATGAAAAATATCCAAAAGATAAAATTACGGAAATAAATAATATTTTTGCTCAACAAAATAGTCAAAACCAAGCCTATATAAAATCAATAGCCGAAGCAGATAATTTGTTTAATACTAAATCTTACGATTTAGCGAAAGTTTCATATCAAAAGGCTTCAGGTTTAAAGCCAAATGAAAAATATCCAAAAGATAAAATTACCGAAATTTCTACCTTGCTAGCGGAACAATTAAAACAAAAACAAGCTTATGATAAGGCAATTGCCGATGCTGATTTGTTGTTCAATTCCAAAACTTATGAAAAGGCAAAAGATGCCTATGTAAATGCAGGTAATATTCGTCCCGACGAAAAATATCCAAAGGATAAGATTGCTGAAATCAATGCAATTTTTGCTCAACAAAACAGTCAAAACCAAGCTTATTTTAAAGCAATTGCTGATGCTGATAATTTCTTTAATACTAAAGTTTACGATAAAGCAAAAGAAGCTTATACCAATGCCAGTAAATTAAAAGTTGAAGAAAAATATCCAAAAGATAAATTAGTTGAAATCGCTTCAATTCAGGCAAGTCAATTAAAATTAAAACAAAATTATGACAAGGCAATTGCTGATGCTGATGCTTTGATGCTTGCCAAGAATTATGACAAAGCAAAAGATGGATACAATGCCGCTTTGGTAATAAAATCTGATGAAAAATATCCAAAAGATAAAATAACTGAAATCAATAATTTACTTGCTCAGCAAAAAAATACTTTAAATCAGAATTATTTAAAAGCAATTGCTGATGCTGATGTTTTATTCAATGCTAAGAATTATGATAAAGCAAAAGAAGGATATACTGGCGCCAGCAAAATAAAACCTGAAGAAAAATATCCAAATGATAAATTATTGGAAATAGCTTCTATTCAGGCTGAATTATTAAAAACAAAACAAGCTTATGACAAGGCTGTAGCTGATGCAGATATCTTATTTAAAGCAAAAGATTACAATAAAGCAAAAGATGCCTATTTGAGTGCCAGCAATATCAAATCAGATGAGAAATATCCAAAAGATAAAATCAATGAAATTAATGGAATTCTGGCTCAAGCTGATAATGCAAATAAAGTTTATTACACGACCATTGCCGAAGCAGATAATTTGTTTAATGCAAAATCTTATGATTTAGCGAAAACATCCTACCAAAAAGCTTCAGGATTAAAACCAGATGAAAAATATCCAAAAGATAAAATTCTTGAAATAGGAACTTTGCTTGCTGAGCAACAAAAGCAAAAACAAGCATATGATAAAGCAATTGCTGATGCTGATGCTTTGTTTAATTCTAAGAATTATGATAAAGCGAAAGATGGTTACAATGGAGCAATTGCAATAAAATCGGACGAAAAATATCCAAAAGATAAAATCACCGAAATCAATAAATTATTGGCAATGCAAAAAGATAATTTGAATCAATCTTATCAAAAAGCCATTGCTGATGCCGATGCATTATTCAATGTCAAGAATTACGATAAAGCTAAAGATGGATATAATAGTGCAATTGCAATAAAATCTGACGAAAAATATCCAAAAGACAAATTACTTGAAATCGCAACTTTACAGGCAGAACTTTTAAAAGTTAAACAAGCCTATGATAAAGCCATTGCTGATGCAGATATTTTGTTCAAAGCAAAAGATTACAATAAAGCCAAAGATGGTTATTCGGCTGCAAGCAACATCAAATCGGATGAAAAATATCCTAAAGATAAAATTAACGAAATTAATGGTATTCTCGCTCAACTTGACAATGCAAATCAGGCCTATTTTAAAACTATTGCCGAAGCTGATAATTTGTTTAATACGAAATCATATGATTTGGCAAAAGCATCCTATCAAAAAGCTTCAGGTTTAAAACCTGATGAAAAATATCCGAAGGATAAAATTGCTGAAATCGGAACTTTGCTTGCGGAGCAATTAAAGCAAAAGCAAATTTACGACAAAGCGATTGCCGATGCCGATGCTTTATTTAATTCCAAAAATTATGAAAAAGCAAAAGATGGTTATGTAAATGCAAACGTAATCAGACCAGATGAAAAATATCCAAAAGATAAAATAACTGAAATAAATACTCTATTAGGAAAGCAAAATGAACTTAACCAAAACTATTTCAAAACAATTGCTGATGCCGATAATTTATTTAATTCAAAAACTTATGATAAAGCAAAAGAAGCCTATACTAGCGCATCACTCTTAAGGCCAGACGAAAAATATCCGAAAGAAAAAATTACAGAAATCACTAATATAATGGCTGATGCTCAATCGAAGAAAGTTGCATATGATAAAGCAATTGCTGATGGGGATGCTCTTTTTAAATTAAAATCTTATGAAAAAGCAAAAGATCAATATGTAAATGCTGGTAATTTAAAGCCAGACGAAAAATATCCTCATGATAAAATTACTGAGATAAATGGATTACTCGCACAACAAAATGAATTAAGTCAGGCATATTATAAAGTAATTACTGAGGCTGATAATTTGTTCAATTCAAAGTCATACGCCCAGGCAAAAACAGCTTATGAAAATGCAAGTAAAATTAAATCGGATGAAAAATATCCATATGATAAAATTACTGAGATAAATAATTTGCTAGCTGATGCTCAAAATAAAGAGCAGAACTATAAAAAATTGCTAGCTGATGCTGATGCTTTATTAGCATCCAAAACTTATGAAAAAGCAAAAGAGGGCTATACAAATGCAAGTAAAATTAAACCTGATGATCAATATCCAAAAGGAAAGATTACAGAAATTGATAACTTAATTGCTGAACAAAAGAAAATCCAATTAAATCAGAATTATCAAGACGCAATAACAAAAGGAGATGCTGATTTTAATGCAAAATTATATGCTAATGCTAAAACATCATACTTAAATGCTAGCAAATTGAAACCTGCTGAACAATATCCTATTGATAAAATTACTCAAATAGACAAGTTTTTGGGCGCTCAGGAAGATATGAAGGAAAATTACAATGCTGCGATTTCAAAAGCGGATAATTTGTATTTAAATAAGAAGCTAGATTTGGCGATAAAATCATATCAGGATGCTAGTAAAATAATGCCAAACGAAAAATATCCAAAAGATAAAATTGCTGAAATTAATGCGAAAATGGCTGCCAACAATGTAGCTATAACCAAAGTTGAGGATAAAGAAATGGTCGAAGTTTCATCAACCATTTTTACAATTAAAGATCAAGATGAAAAGAAATTTACCTTCAATCCATTAGCAAAGAGGAATAATAATTATATGATTATTAAAGCTAAGAATACCAGTGGGAAGAAAGCAACAATCTATATGTACTATGGCGAAGGCAATATGAATGGAGGCGGTTTTGTTGTGGCCTTGCAAGATGATGCGATTGAACACGAATATAAAGTTAGGGTAAGTTCTCACTCAAAATGGGTATCATCAAACAGTAACTGGATCAACCTTTCAACTTCTGGCGGAAGTATTGAGATTTCTTCTGTAAAAATATTCAGAGGAGAATAGATTTTATTAGGCAATCAATGAGGTTGAACATTCATTGATTGCCTTCCTTTTTTTAAATGAAAATATAATAATTTATGAATATTAACCTATTGCAATGGATAGGATATGCAGCATCGATAACAATTGCGCTATCGATGATGATGAATTCAATTGTGAAGTTTCGGTGGATAAATATGGCTGGGGCCTTAACCTTTTCCATTTATGGTTTTTTTATTAATGCTATTCCTGTTGGGATATTGAATGGAGTTATTGTCGTTGTTGATATTTACTATTTAGTTATCGTATATTCAAAAAAAGAAATATTTGAAATTCTTGAAATTAAATCCGAAAGTGAATATTTAATCCGATTTATTGAGTTTTACAATCCTGAAATTCAGAAGTTCTTTCCGGGATTTAAATATCATCATGATTTGAATACCGTTAGCTTTTTTATTCTTAGAAATATGTCGATAGTTGGATTGTTCCTTGCACATCGTGAAGATGACAATGTTTTAAAAGTAGGTTTAGATTTTGTTGTTCCAGAATATCGCGATTTTAAGAATGGTAAATTTGTTTATTTCAGACTTAGGAAAAACTTTATTATGGATGGTTTCACAAAAGTAAAAGCAGAAAGTAATAATGGAAAATATATAAAATACTTAAAGAAATTAGGGTTTAAAGTGGATGAAAATGGGTTGTATTCTAAAGATCTAGAATTAAAAATAAATGAACTAATTTTCAATCAGGAATAACCTCAAATAATAAAGCAATTATTTTACTTACAGAAATTTTCAATAGCCTCACTAGCTTTTTTAAAACCTAAATTCAAAGCTTTTTTCCAATCTGCACAAGCTGCTGCGGTGTTATTTAAACTGTAATAAGAAAGAGCTCTGTTATTGTATGCTGTGGCATAATTAGGCTTTAAATCAATGGCTTTGGAATAATCTTCAATTGCTTCTGCATATTTTCCCATATCATATTTTACCAAAGCTCTGTTAAAAAAAGCTGTGGCATAGGTTGGATTTAATTCAATGGCTTTTCCAAAATCGCTGAGTGCCAATCTGAATTCAGATGTGGCGTGTTTTACAAGACCTCTATTATTATAAGCACCAGCAAATTCAGGATTTAAAAGAATTACTTTTGAATAATCTTCATAAGCGCCAGCATTGTCTTTTAATTCGAAACGAGCAACGCCACGATTATAATAAGCCATCAAATAATCAGGATTGATTTTGATTGCTTTTGTATAGTCTTCAATGGCATTTTTCTTATCTCCTGTTGCGTATCTTGAAATTCCACGATTGTTATATGCTTTATCAAATAATGGATTTAATTCAATGGCTTTTGTGTAATCGTCGATCGCACCCAGTAAATCATTGATATCATTTTTAATACTGCCTCTGTTATTGTAAGCTGAGGCATAGTTCTTATTTATTTCAATAGCTTTTGTGTAGTCTAACAAAGCGCCTTTTTTATCAGAAGTACCCGATTTGGCGAATCCTCGATTGTTAAAAGCTTCTGCAAAATCTGGTTTTAGTTTAATGGCTTCCGAATAAAGAATTATTGCCGAATCCAATTGTTTATTATCCAATTTTAAATTTCCTGCATTATATAAATCCTCAGCATTTAATTTTTGGGAAAAAATATTTGAAATTGCAGAAGACAATAGAAAAAATAAAACGAGAATTCTTTTCATTTCCATGTAGTTGACATTATTTTTTAATTTTCATTTTTTCTATAAGATGATTAAATTCTGGCATTGATGATAATTTTGAAAAATTTGAGTCAGATTGTAATCTGTTTACATCATTAAAACCTAATTTTAATGCATCTTCGAGCGATTTAATTGAATTTTTATTTTCACTTTTATTGGCATAAATTATAGCTTGGAAATAGGCAGATTCTGAATTTTCAGGATCAACAAGAGCATAAATTGTTACAAAGTGCTGGGCTTGCCCCATCTGACCTGATTTTAAAGCACTATTTGAATAGGAATAAGCGCTAATACTCAAGAAACTTAATACACGTTTATAAATCAAACATTCTCGTTCATTAATATTTTGTTTAATCAGTGAGTTAATTCTTGCAACTTCAGCGTTCCACCATTTAGTGTCATTGGAATTCATGGCATTCATATATTTCCCTTGAAGGGTTTGCTCTTTTAGATTATCCGCTTCAATTGATTTGAGTTCATTTTGAACAGCATTGGTTTTTCCCAATTCAGCAAATTTTGTTTTATAAATGTCCACATTACTAACACCACTGAGGAAACGGATGAGTTTCAAATATATTTTATATTCGCCAAAAATATTGCTTTTTTCTTGGTATTTATTAATTTCGGATTCGCATTTACCAATAAATTCATTGATAATTTTATTGTTGGAAACCGAGGTTTTATTTCGGATAGATGAAAATTCTAACCAATAAAAAATATCTGGAATAATTTCTTGAGGTGGCCATTCATGTTTCCCATTAAATGTTAAAAGGAAATGATTGAATTGAATGTTTTCCAAATTTTTATCAAGTTGGCTCATTTCATTATAATTAAAATCTGCAGTGCCACAAACACCCATGAAATCAAATTTGTTGGTTATTGGCTGATTTAAATTTGGGAATCCCGCTGAAAATCCAACAACTCCAGCGATTCCTCCGTTTTGAATTGCAATTGTACTTGCAACCCTTGATCCTCCAGAAAAACCAGCCGTATAAACTCGATTTAGGTCAACAGAAAATCTTTCACAAGCATCAGTAAACATTGAATTATAATAAGCATTTGTAGTAGGCCAAGGTGTTCCATTTTTTGAATTATTTGAACCGATTACGATATATCCATATTTTTCTGCTTCTGCTTTAAATAGTTCTACTGGTGTTAGTCCATTTGCATGAGAATCAAAAGCAAAAATAATTGGATATTTTTTTGTTGAATCATAAGTTGATGGCAAATAGAGTGCATAGTTTGTAGTTAAATCTTTTTTGCAAACTACTTTTTCCAGAATTTTTCCTTTTTCAATTGGAGTTTCAATTTTATTGTTTTTACTGGTTTTGGAGAAACAAGCTACAAATCCAACGGAGATTAAAACAATGAAAAGCGTTTTTTTAATAAATTGGTTCATAAATTCAGCAAATTTAAATTTTAGAAATTTCAGATAGTCCGTTATGAATTAGTTTAAAAATCTTCATTTCTGTAAAATAGATTTATTCTTTTCTTTTGCATAAAAGTAAGAAAATTCAATAACAATCATTAAGGAATTTTTCTATTAAAATATTAATTTTGTAAAAAGATTTTTTAAAATGAATCAGAAATTAACTTCATCATTTTATTTCCAAGAAAATGTTGTTGACTTGGCAAAGAATTTAATAGGGAAATTTCTTGTTACGAATTTTAATGGTGAAATAACTTCAGGAATGATTAGGGAAACTGAAGCTTATGCTGGAGTTACTGATAAAGCATCGCATGCATATAAAGGTAAAAGGACAAAAAGAACGGAGATAATGTATCATGAGGGCGGCATTGCTTATGTTTATTTATGTTATGGAATTCATTCACTATTCAATATAGTGTCGAATAGAGCAGATATTCCACATGCAATACTAGTTCGGGCCATCAAACCAATAGATGGAATTGAATTAATGAAGCAACGGGCTGGAAAAAAAAATATCGAAAAGAATT
Organism: Bacteroidota bacterium; assembly: GCA_013377115.1. Lineage (GTDB taxonomy): Bacteria > Bacteroidota > Bacteroidia > Bacteroidales > CG2-30-32-10 > Cfx2-01. The sequence continues at coordinate 37,307 of JACAAW010000003.1, forward strand.
TTGCTATTGGTCCAGGGAAAGTATCAAAAATACTTGGTATTTCATGCCAACACTCTGGATTGGATTTAAATTCTGATTTAATTTGGATTGAGGATAGAGGCCTAAAAATTACTTCGAATCAAATTGTTTCCACTCCAAGAATTGGAGTTGCATATGCTGGCGAAGATGCCTTGCTGCCTTATCGTTTTGTTTTAAAATAAACTGTTTTTGAATGAAATTGAGAAACAGCACAAAGAACTCCTAAAAATCAACTAAAAAACACTACCTTTGCCGACTAAAAATTATAAAAATGAATTTGGCGAAAATTATTCTTAAATCAGGAAAAGACGATGCTGTCAGAAGATTTCATCCATGGGTTTTTTCAGGTGCAATTAAAAAAATTGAGGGAAATGTTGATGATGGAGATATTGTAGAGGTTTATTCAAATCATGATGAATATTTGGCAACAGGTCACTATCAAAATGGCACCATCATGGTTCGGTTGTTTTCTTTTAAACAAATAATACCTGACAACGACTTTTGGAAATCTAAAATCCAAAAAGCTTATGATTTAAGGAAATTAGTTGGTTTAGTTGATAATGAAAATACAAATGTTTATCGTTTGGTTCATGCTGAAGGTGATGGACTCCCAGGTTTAATTATTGATTTCTATAATGGAACTGCCGTAATTCAAACTCATTCTATAGGAATGCACATGATAAAAGATCAGCTAATAAAAGCATTAACAGAAGTTTATGGTGACAAACTGAAAGCAGTTTTTGATAAAAGTTCAGAAACAATGCCAAAACAGTCTTCAATAAAACCTCCTGATTCTTATATTTTTGGCGGCTCATCAGAAACTGTTGTTTTAGAAAATGATTCGAAATTCCATGTTGAATGGGAGGGAGGACAAAAAACAGGTTTTTTTATTGACCAAAGAGAAAACCGTGATTTACTTAAAAAGTACTCAAAGGGAAAAACTGTTTTGAATACATTTTGCTATACAGGAGGTTTTTCAGTTACCGCATTAAAAGCTGGTGCAAAATTGGTACATTCTGTTGATAGCTCAAAGAAAGCAATTGATTTAACTGACAGAAATATTGAATTAAACAATTTTACAGAAAAACAACACCAGTCTATTGCAGCAGATGTAATCGATTATTTAAAAGATATCGACAATAAATATGAAGTGATTATCCTTGATCCTCCGGCTTTTGCGAAGCATCAAGATGCAAAACATCATGCAGTTCAGGGTTATAAACGTTTAAATGCTCAGGCAATAAAACAGATTAAGCCAGGAGGAATTTTGTTTACATTCTCTTGCTCACAAGTAGTTGATAAAAATTTATTTAGCTCAACAGTTGTTTCAGCAGCAATTCAGGTTGGAAGAAATGTTAAAATTCTTCATCGTTTGTCTCAACCACCAGATCATCCTGTTAGTGCTTTCCATCCAGAAGGTGAATATTTGAAAGGTTTGGTTTTATTTGTTGAATAATTTTTCAATAAATAGGTTTAAATCATGACCAACAATATTAAGATAACCTATAAGAATATCTGGAAAATTTCTGGTCCAATAATTTTAGCGCTTATTGCTCAAAATTTGCTTAATGTTATTGATACTATTTTTCTGGGAAGAGTAGGTGAAGTGTCTTTAGGCGCTGGTGCCATTGGAGGCTTGTTTTATTTAGCCGTTGTAATGTTGGGTATCGGTTTTGGAACTGGGACTCAAATATTAATTGGGAGAAGAAATGGCGAAAAAAACTATGCCCGAATAGGACATATTCTTGACCATAGCTTTTATTTTTTAATGGTTATTGCAATATTTCTTTTCATACTCATTAAGTTTATATCACCAATAATTTTAAAGAGTTTTTTACATTCAGAAGCTGTTTTTCAGGGCGCCACAGAATTTATCCATTACAGAAGTTTTGGAATTTTCTTTGCCTTTATCAATATCAGTTTAAATTCATTCTACATCGGAACGGCTCAAACAAAAGTATTGACATACAGTACTTCATTAATGTCTGCAATAAATATTGTTCTAGATTATTGTTTGATTTTTGGAAACTGGGGTTTCCCTCAAATGGGAATTGGTGGGGCAGCATTGGCATCTACAATTGCTGAATTTTCAGCAGCAGTTTTTTTAATTGCTAGAACCTATAAATATGTTGATTTAAAAAAATATAAATTATTCGGCTTTATCAGATTCGATTATAAATTGCTAATGAGAATGCTAAAGTTAGCTTTTCCAATGATGCTGCAAAATTTCATTTCATTTTCTGCATGGTTTTTATTTTTCATGATAATAGAAAAAATTGGAGAACATGCTTTGGCTATTTCAAATATTGCCAGAAGTATTTATATGGTTTTAATGATCCCAATTTGGGGACTGAGTTCTGCAACCAACACGCTAGTAAGTAATTTGATTGGGCAAAAAAGACCGTATAAAGTAATTCCATTAATTAGGAAAATTACGTTGATGAGTTTTTTGTGTACAATTACTTTATTGCAATTGATTTTTTTCTTTCCTAAATTTTTATTGTCGTTTTATACAAACGATCCTATTTTAATTAATGACTCGATACCAACTTTATATGTGATTTCATTTGCATTGATCATGTTTTCATTAACAATGATCATGTTTAATGGCGTTTCTGGCTCTGGAAACACAAGAGTGTCCTTTTCAATTGAAGTCATTACGATTGCCTCTTATGTTGTTATGACTTACTTATTAGCAGTGGTGTTTAATTTAGGAGTAGAAAAGGTATGGCTTGTTGAAAGTTTTTATTTTATTATGCTTGGAGGCTTGTCTTTTTTCTATTTGAAATATGGGAATTGGAAAGAAACAAAAATTTAAAAAAAAAGGTTCGCAAACTTGCGAACCTTTTTTTTTAAATATAAAAAATCTTAGAAATGTAAAGTAACTTTCAAAGAAGCAGTTCCAGTGTTAGAACCTTTGAATCCAAAAACATTTCCTTGGTTTAAATCAGTATCAATACCGAAAGAAGAAGAACCAGCTGATTCAGTAGTAACTTCACCTAAAGTAGTTTTTCCATTAATTACACTTGTAGTTTCAGTAGTTTGTGAACCTTTTCCTGCAGATTGGAAACCTAATCCCCAACCATATTCTGCACCAATTGCAATTTTAGGGAAAATGAAGTATTCAGCACCAATAAATCCACGAACACCAACACCTAAAGTCATTCCTGATTTGTTTGTAAGTGTACGAGAAACAGCAGCACCTTCTGATAAAGCAGTTCCACCAGCACTCCAAATTGTTGAAGGAGGAGCAATAGTAACACCAGTTGCACCAATAGTTGTGTCAGACATTACGTTTCCATATGTGTAGCTTTGTTTTGTACTTGAAATCCATACCATGAAATCAGCACCATAGAAACCTTGTAAACGATTTTTTCCTTTACGGAATTCTTTTCCTACTCCAATACCAATATTGGTGTTGCTCAATTTGTATTTGTCTTCAACTTGAGGAGTTGGATCTGGGAAAGGATTAGTGTAAGTTGGGATAGAAGTAGTTGCATAATCATCAACTAAGTTTTTGTAAGTTTGATTTAAAAAACCTAATCTAACAATTACTCTGTAAGCTTGATTGTCTTCCATGAATTTTTTAGCAACAATAGTTTGGTTGCCATTCATCCAACTTGCAGATGGTGTTCCGTTTCCTGTGTTACCGTTAAACATATTTCCAACAAAACTAAAAATTGGATCAGCACACATACTAATAGCCCAATCATCTTTTTTTGGTAAAAATTCTTCACCTTTTTTTGATACTAATTCCTGAGCAAAAATGCCAGAAAAACTAAATGCTAACGCTAATAAAATTACTGTTTTTTTCATAGTTTATTTTTTTGGTTAATACTCTTTTTGTTTATTTTTTAAAAACCTAACAAAATTAATTGCAATAAATGAGTCACAGTTATTAACAATTTTAAAGTTATTAACAGGTTTTTGTTAATAACGGGAATTGAAATTATCTGTCCAATTGCGATAAATATTTGTTATTCATAGTATTGAATTGTTTTGTCTGGGTTTATACCTGATTTTAAAAAAAAGGTTTCATAAACAAATTTTAATAATAGAATTTTTACACTAAATATTTATTAATTGAAAAGCTCTTCTAAATTTATACAATCAGTTTTTTGGTCCCTTTTAGATTAAGATCTTTGATAATATAGAATCCACACAACCTGATATTTATCATTACTTATAAAAGACAATAATGGAAATGGATTTATAATCGCAATTTGAAAACTGAATTGTTGACTATTAAATTTCTAACAAAACTTAAAATATTTTGTTATTTTTGTGATAATAAAATTATAGAGAATGAATAAAGTAATTATAGAAAGGTTGAATTCTTCTGAGATTGAAAAGAGAGATGTTAAGAATTGGCCTATTTGGACAAAAGAAATTTCTAAATTTACTGCCGATTATGAAACTGATGAAGAATGTTTGTTTCTCGAAGGAGAAGTAATAATTGAAACAACCGAAGGTGATTTTAAAATAGTTGCTGGAGATTTTGTAACATTTAAATCAGGACTTGTTTGTGTTTGGGATATCAAAGAAAAAGTAAAAAAACATTATAATTTTAAATAAACCTTATGAAGAAATCATTACTAACATTTATCACAATTTGTTTTTTATTAGTTCCAGTTTTAAAAGCTCAGCAATTACCAAACAACGGCTTTGAAACATGGACAAATGCAAATAAACCTGCATCTTGGGATGCATCTAATATTTCGGTTCCGCCTTTCGTCGATTATAAAGTTGTTTATCAGGAAACCACTGGTTCTCATTCTGGAAGTAATTGCGTAAAAATGGAATCAAAAGAATATACAGCTTTTGGTATTACCCGAATCGTTCCTTCATTTATTACACTAGGGAAATTTTGGTTTACAACCATTCCTCAAGCAGGAGGTTATTCTGAAGGAATTGTTTTTACTACCCGTCCAGACTCATTAAAACTATTTTATAAATACTCGAAAGTTGCAAATGATACAGGTGCTGTTGTTTTTGAATCATGGAAAGGCGTTCACACAACTTTGGTTGCTGGAGATACAACTTATATTACTGCTAATGCTCCAAGTTGGACCGAATTAAAAATACCTTTAGGATATCATTCAGCGTTGAACCCAGATAGTTTAAATATTGTTTTAAGTGCGTCACATTTATACAATGCTAATGTTATTGCAAGTCTTTCGACACTTTGGGTTGATGATATTTCGTTGGTTTATGGTACCGTTTCTATAAATGAAATTGAATTTAATGATAATTTCTGGGTTTCCTACAATGTATATTCAAGTGAACTGTTGGTGAATTATAAAACAGAAAAGGATGTAAATACCAGTATTGTTATTTATTCTATTGATGGTAAACTAATTTCAAAAACTGATAGATTATTTAATAATGAGATTCAGAAAATAAATATTTCAGATTTAAAGAATGGCAATTATATTTTGACATTATCCACAAGTAACGGAATTCTTAAATCGCAAAAGTTCTCAATTTTTAAGTAATTTCAATCTAATTAATGAAGAAAAAAAAACATTTATTTTTTACAGCTTTTCTATTTTTTATTTTTCAATTCATATTTCTTAATCAAAGTTTTTCACAAGTTCAAACCATTAAAGGGACTTTGATTGAAAAAGGAACGAAAAAAACGATTGCATTTGCAAAAGTTGGAGTAAAATCAATAAACATTGGAACTGCTACTGATGTTAATGGTGAGTTCAAACTTGAACTTCAGCCAGGAACCTACACATTGGTATTTTCGTCATTAGAATATGATAAGCTGTCAGTTGATATTTCTGTGAAGAATGAAATTCAAAATCAGTTAATATTCGAATTAAAAGCCGCCACTCATCAACTTGATGAAATTATTGTTGCTGCTTCCAAATACAATCAAAAATTAGAAGAATCTACTTCAACAATTGAAATTATTAAGCCTTCTATAATTGAATCGAAGAATATTATTTCTATTGATAAAGCAATAGAACAAGTCCCTGGAGTTGCAATTATTGATAACGAGCCTCAGATTAGGGGTGGCAGTGGTTTTAGTTCTGGATTGGGGAGCAGAGTTATGATTTTGATTGATGAAATTCCAATGCTTCGTCCTGATGCTGGTCGTCCAGTCTGGTCATTCCTACCAGTCGAAGATGTTGAGCAAATTGAAGTTGTGAAAGGTGCTTCATCAGTTATTTATGGCTCATCAGCATTAAACGGTGCAATAAATATCCGAACAGCATTTCCAAAAGAGAATTCTTCAACTAAAGTTACAATACATAGTGGTTTATATAGTGTTCCAGAACAAACTTATTCGAAAACTTGGGATGGTTTTAATCCAATTATCCTAGGCGCGAGTTTGATTAAAACAAAAAGAATTAACAACGTTGATCTTACTTTTGGCGGAAATTTTTTATCGGACCCTGGATATATTGCTGGCCCACCAAATGATTCAACTGGAGAATATAAAAATGGAGAATTTCAGAAAAATTTCAGGTTTAATTTTGGAACTAGAGTTCGTTCAAATCATGTTGAAGGTTTGACATATGGTTTAAATGGGAATTTCATGTATTCTAAAAATACACAGTCTTATTTTTGGATGGATTCGGATACCAATATTTATAGATCATATCCAGGGGCAATTACAAATTTTAATGAATTCCAATTCTATCTAGATCCATATATTAAGTATTTTAATTCTAAAGGCGGAACCCATTCATTGAAGAACAGGTTTTATTACAGTAACAATGGTGCTAGCAATAATCAATCAACCATGTCGTATTCTTTATATGATGAATACACTTTTTCTAAAACCTTTAAAAAACTTGATAATTTGTTTTTTATTTTTGGATTATCAAATATATACGCCTATTCTTTTGGCGAAGTTTTTTCGGGAACATTTAATACTAACGGTTCCAAAACGTCAGAAAATGCTTCAACTTTTATTCAGTTAGAAAAGAAGTTTTTTAAATTCCTTACAATATCTGGTGGGGCAAGATGGGAGTATTTTGCAATAGAAAATTACAAAACCAATAAACCGGTTTTTAGGGCAGGTGCAAATGCAAAAGTTACCAAGGCTACATATGTGAGGGCGTCTTGGGGACAAGGATTCCGTTTCCCAAGTATTGGTGAAAGATATATTTCCACTTTCTCAGGAAATTTCGGAATTTACCCAAATCCTGAGCTAAAAGCAGAAAATAGCTGGAATGCTGAAATTGGCATAAAACAATTATTTAAAATTGGCAAGTTTATGGGATTTTTGGATGTTTGCGGATTTTGGCAAGAATATCAAAATTATATTGAATTTAATGCTGGTTATTGGGGTACCGACGCTGATATTAAAAAGAATTTGGGTTATAAATTTTTGAATACTGCTGATGCCAGAGTTACTGGCATTGATATTTCACTTATTGGAGAATGTAAAGTTTCAGACGATTTTTCATTTGGATTGTTTGGTGGATATACCTATACTCATCCTATTTCTTTAGATCCTGACAAAGTTTATTATGTAAATCCAAATTCGGTGAATACGGTTTTTAGTTATGCTTCAACATCTTCTGATACAACTGGAAATATTTTAAAATATAGGTTCGAGCATTTGGGAAAGCTTGATATAGAAGTTAAGTACAAGTCTTTTGCCCTAGGATTAGGGGCCAAGTATTATGGTTTTATGAAAAATATTGACAAGTTTTTTTATGATACAGATAGACCTGGATTTTTTCAAACTGGTATAAAAGATTATAGGAAAGTAAATAATAATGGAAGTTTTGTTTTTGATGCTAGGATTAGCTATAATTTAAGTAGTCATTTTAAATTTGCATTATTGATTAATAATTTCTTTAATTCGCAATATTCACTTAGACCAATTTCTATTGAGTCGCCCAGAGTTACTTCAATTCAATTAATTTATAAAGTATAAATAATGAATTCTAAAATTTACTATCGTTTTTTTCAGTTAATATTTTTCGCAGGAATAATATTAATCTCCTCTTGTAAGAAAGATCCAGAACCAGAACCAATTCCAGAACCACCACCAGTTTTAACCTGTAATTTGAATATTACCGGAGGTTGTCTTGATCAATGGGCTAATGTTGATGATGGTTATGGAAATGTTTGGATGGAACCAGTAGGTGGCTTCCTTGGAACCTTAAATCAGTTGTACTCTTTACCAGCATCTCTCGGCGGTCCAGGACCTTTAACTGTTGATTCAACAATTGATAAATATTCAGGCATATATGCAGCAAAATTGACAACTAAGATGTTTTCTCCAACTGGAACAAATAATATTTTAATACCTGGTTTATTGGGTGCGGCTAACTTGGATATTGCAAATCAAACCATACATATTGGAAAACCTTATACTCAAAAGCCCACGAGTTTTCAAGGATATTTTAAATATGCTCCAGTTAATGGAGATTCTGCATTAATTGAGGTTTATATTCATAAATACAATGTTGCATTGCATAAAAGAGATACTATTGGTTATGTAAGGAAGACATACAATACCACCGTTTCTAATTATACAGCATTTAATTTGGCTCTTAATTATAATCCAGCGTATGCTAGCTTAACACCAGATTCTGTTTCAATTTTAATGGTTTCGAGTGCCGGAATTAATCTAAATAGCTTGCAAAATTGTGTTGGACAAGTTGGAAGTACACTTTGGATTGATGAAGTATCTTTTATATTACCTTAAGTCTTAATATTCAATTTTATCATCCTTTGCTTTCCATTCTTGGAATGCTTCTAAACCTTCTTCTCTGAAAATATTTTCGGATTGGATTTTTCTTTTATCGAAACCGGTATTGATTTCTTCATAAATAAACGAATCATCGAACCCAATATTGGCCGCATCGGTTTTGGTGCATGCAAAATATAGCTTTTGTGGTCGAGCCCAATAAATTGCACCCAAACACATAGGGCATGGCTCACAACTTGAATAAATTTCACATGAATCTAACTGGAAGCTATTTAATTTTTTACAAGCATTTCTAATAGCTGAGACTTCGGCATGTGCTGTTGGATCATTGGATGAAGTGACAGAATTTACTCCTGTGGCAATTATCTCACCATTTTTAACAATAACAGCACCAAAAGGTCCGCCGTTTCCAGTAATAACGTTTTCTTTGGCCAATCTAATTGCCTCCGACATGAAAAATTCTTTTGTGTTTTGATTCATAATGATACAATATTATATAGGAATCAAATAATATTTGATTTGATTATTTTACAAGCGTTAATTATTTGTCTATTTGTTATGTTAAGAGGAGGTGCTATTCGCATACAATTATCAGCAAATAAAAACCAGTCAACAATTACACCATCATTTACACATCTGTCAATAATAGGTTTTAAGGTTTCAAAATTTTCAAATTCAACAGAAAGGAGTAAACCTCTTCCTTTTACTTCTTTAATTTTTTTATGAACTAGAAGGTTTTTGAATAGTTTTTCTTTTTCAGCAACAGCATCAAGTAAATTTTCATTGATAATTACATCAATATTTGCCATAGCAGCCGCACAAGAAACAGGATGTCCGCCAAAGGTTGTGATATGTCCAAGAATTGGATTATTTGTAAATGAGCTCATGATTTCTTTAGAAGAAATAAAAGCCCCAATTGGCATTCCTCCACCCATTCCTTTTGCAATGGTAATAATATCGGGTATTACATCAAAATTTTCGAAACCAAACATTTTACCCGTTCTGCCAAATCCAGTTTGGATTTCATCCAAAATTAATAAAGTGCCAGTTTCATTGCATCTTTTCTGAAGTTTTTGCAGAAAATTATTCTCTGGTAAAACAACTCCAGCTTCTCCTTGAATTGTCTCGGCGAATACAGCAGCAGTTTTTTTTGTGATTTCAGAAAGTTGGGTTTCATTATTGTAGTCCAAAAATTTAATTCCTGGAAGTAAGGGTCTGAATGATTGTTTGAAACTTTCATTTCCCATAATGCTCAATGAGCCGTTGCTACTTCCATGATAAGCATTTTTAAATGCAATTATTTCATGACGGCCAGTATAACGTTTGGCTAATTTCATTGCACCTTCAATTGCTTCACTTCCTGAATTAACAAAATAAGTTGAATTTAGGTTGTCAGGTAAAAGGTCTGATAATGTTTTTGCAAGTATAACTTGAGGAGATTGGATATATTCACCATACACCATAAGGTGCATGTATTTTTTTAATTGTTCTTGAGCAGCTTTAACAACTTTAGGATGGCAATGGCCAATATTACTTACTGAAATTCCAGAAATTAAATCGAGATATTTTTGGCCATCCTTATCAAACATATAAGAACCTTTTGCCTTCACAATTTCAAGTGCTAAAGGAGCATCGCTGGTTTGAGCTAAATGATTTAGGAATAAAGATCTTTGGCTAATCATAATTGAAAATTTAATCCGTTAATTCTCCATGGATTGCCAACCAAAAGCAAGGTTGATCTTCAGAAATTTTAATTACTCTATGTTTTTTATGGGCAGGAATAAATAGATAATCACCTTCTATTAAATCGATAATTTCGTTATTCTCAAATTCAAGACTTGAAGCACCTTTTAAAAGGATTACCCATTCATCAAATATTTGATCATACCAATTATCGATTTTTGGACTTCCGAAACTGATTATTTTCTCAATTGAAAGGTTTTCCCTAACAAGTATTTTACTAATTATTTCAGATGAACTGGAATTACTATCAAAAGGGGTTAAATCGAAAATATTATTTTTTATGACTGTCATATTATTATAGGTAATCTTCAAGAATTCCTTTTCCTTGGCGGATAATTTCGAATTCGTCATTGGTACAATCAACAACGGTTGAAGCCTCGTTATCGCCATAACCACCATCAACAACAATGTCAACTAAATCAGCATATTTTTCATGAATTAATTCAGGGTCTGTGGTGTATTCAATAACTTCATCTTCGTCATGAACAGAAGTAGACATAATTGGATGGCCTAATTCTTTTACAATTAATCTTATTATTTCGTTATCGGGAATTCTTATCCCTACAGTTTTTTTCTTGCTCTGAAATAATTTTGGGACATTATTATTTGATTCTAAAATAAATGTGAAAGGACCAGGTAAAGCCTTTTTCATAAGTTTGTAAGCATTGTTGCTGATTTGTTTTGTGTAATCAGAAATATGACTTAAGTCGTAACAAATAAATGAAAAATTCGCTTTTTCGAGTTTGATACCTTTAATTGAAGCAATTTTTTCAACCGCTTTATGCTTAAAAATGTCACATCCCATTCCGTAAACTGTATCGGTTGGAAATATAACAATACCTCCATCATTTAAACATTCAATAATTGTTTGAATGTATTTTGGATTTGGATTTTCAGGGTAAATCTGAAGTAACATTGTATGATTTTTTTTGTAAAATTAATCAATTTGAAGGATTTCAATAATATTTATTTCGGATAATTTAAAATTATTCGAAAAGAACAAAGAAAAATATCAATGGTTTCTAAAATTTGATAATTACGAATGGTGATAAATTTGGAATAAATTATTGATGATTATTAATATCTTATAATAGTTATAGGATATTACGTTTGTGGAATCTTTTCTATTCTTGGAAAGATTGAAAATTAAATTTGATATTTTTAATCGAAAATTTAAATGTTTGAAATTTAAGCCTAAAAATTGAAATGGTATTTAGAATGATTTGAAATAGCGAAGACGGAATTTATTGGTAAAATCATTGTATTTCGACAAAGTTGAAATTATTGATGTTAAAATAAATGAAAGAATTGTATTAAAATACATCAAAAAATCACTTGACAAAAAGATAAATTATAGTTACATTTAGTAAAACAATTATAGTTGTTTTCTTTTTTTTAGATGTTTGATTCTGGAGAAAGCGTATAATTCAATAGCATACAATTGTTAATGAAGTGTTTATCAGTAATTTAAATGTGCATGTTATGATAAGAAATATACAAATGTTCAAAGAAATTTCGAAATTGAGTTTAAACCTATTGGGCTATTTAATAATATGCTTATATTTCACTCTAATTTCTCAAAATTTAGCATCTCAAAATTCTTTAAATTCTAATTTTGAAACCAATGAATTTGTAAAAAATAATGGACAAATTTATGACATGAAAGGAAATCTCCTTAATGATGTTAAATTTGTTTTAAGATTGAAAAATGCAAATGCCTATTTTACAAATACTGGGATTATTTATCATCTTTATAAAACAGAGAAAAAATCTGATAAAGAACTAAGCAAGGAGCAAATTGAAAAAAGAAATAGGGGTGAAGTAATTCATAATGATAGTAAAACCTATTTTTTTAGGATTGATATGAATTTTATTAATCCAAATTCCAACGCTGAAATTAATGGTGAACAGGAATCTAAGGTAAAAACCAATTATTATTTAGCATCTTGTCCAAATGGTGTTATTGATGTTCCTCAATACAAAAAAATTACATATAAGAATATTTTTCAAAACATTGATTTGACTTTCTATTTTAAAGATGGAAATTTGAAATATGATTTTATTGTAAGACCAGGTGGCAATATCAATGATATTAAAATGTCATACAATGGTAGTGAAAGTGTGAAACTTAATGAAAATGGTTCAATTACAATTAAAACTCCAATGGGCCTTTTCACTGAGAATTCACCATTTTCTTATTTATTAGGTACTAATAATATATTAGAGTCAAAACTTCAGATTGAAAAAGATATTATTAGTTTTCAAGTTGAGGATTATGATAAAGGAAAAACAATTATTATTGATCCAGTTATAGGTTGGGCCACATATTTTAATAGTTCAACTGGAAGTGATTCATGGAGTAATGCTACTGTTGATAATTCAGGAAATATATTTTGGTCAGGATATACCTTTTCAACCACTTTCCCGGTTTTAGATCCTGGTTCTGGTGCTTGGTTTGATGGTACCTTCCCTGCAACTTTTCCTGATATTTCTGATTTAATTGTTGTAAAATTTGATCAATTTCATTCTAAGCTTTGGGCAACCTATTATGGCGGAAATAATGGAGATTTTTTAGCTGGTTATACTGATTATGGAAAATCAATGGCAATTGATAATAGCGGGAATATTTTTATTGCAGGTAATTTGGGTATGGGTACTACCATATTTCCAACTTTTGATCCAGGAGGTGGAGCATGGTATCAGAATCAAACAAAAATAAAAGGAGAAAGTTCATTTTTATTAAAGTTCAGTAATTCTGGTGTAAGATTATGGGCAACAATATTTGAACATGAAAATGCAAATAATAATCCTTCTGGAAATAGAATAACTGGGATAGTTTCAAATTCAAACAATTTGTTTATCACAGGTCAAGCTCAGAAATTAAATAATAATAATATACCTTTAAGAAATCCGGGTGCAGGAGCATATTATGAGCCAAACTTTATTGGTCAAAAAGATGCTTTTATTGGAAGATTTTCTCCTACACTAAATTTAGATTGGAATACATATATAAATTCGGCCAATCCAACGAAACAAGCTGATGCTTCTGGTCTCGATTTATGTGTTGATAAGGCTGGTAATATTTATTTAGTTGGTATTGAATCTGGGAATGCCACCTTAAATGACCACCATCCAATAATAAATCCTGGTGGAGGAGCATATATTCAGGCATTACCACAAAGTAGTCAGAATTTTCAAATTCTTAAATTTAATTCAAGTTTAGTTCCTGTTTGGTCAACATATTTTGGAGGAAACAATACCGATATTCCTTCAAAAGTTACCGTTGATGCATTAGATAATTTGTTTATTATTGGTCGTTACACAAATAGTACAAACTTTCCTACTTTAGATGCTGGTGGTGGAGCTTATTATCAGCCCAATTTGGCATCTTCTGGACCATTAGGTTTTGATGGATTTATTTTAAAATTCAGTAGCTCAAGTAATTTAAAATGGTCTACTTATTATGGTGGAGGTGGTTTTAATGCATTTAATCATTTATCTGGCATTGCCACAGATGTTACAGGGAATATTTATGTCTCAGGATATACAAATAGTACTTTGTTTCCAGTACAAAGCAAACTAGGTTCTTATAATCAAATGAATAATGCTGGGGGTAATGATGGCGTTTTTATGAAATTCACAAATTCTGGCGTTCGTCAATGGTCTACTTATTATGGTGGTTCTAATAATGAATCGTTTTATGGTGAAAAATTAGGATTGATAAATTATCCTTGTGGTTCTGAAATATATGCTATGGGAGGAACAACAAGTGATGATATTCCCACATTTGATCCAGGGAATGGGGCCTTATATGAAAGTTCAAAACCAACATCCAATGCCGATTTTATTGTGATGTTTTCAGATATGAATGTTTTTTCTGTTGATCCAACTTCAATTTTGGTTTCTCAAAATCCAATTTGTCCCGGAGATTCTGTGATATTAACTGTAAACGGAGGTCTATTGGGTACTGCCGCTTCTTGGTATTGGTATATTTCTGGTAATATAATTCCAATTGATAGTGGGGCATCAATTACAGTTTCTCCAAATTCAATTACAACATATGAAGTTAGGGCAGAAGGAATGTGTAATATTACAAATGCAATTTCTGTAACGGTAAATGTTAGTGTTGAATCTATTGCACCAACAATGGTAACTGTTGATAATGGTGAATATTGTTTAAATACATCTCCTTTAACAATTACATTAACGGCTAATGGTGGATTGTTGGGTTCAGGTGCAACTGTAAATTGGTTTTCAGGAAGTTGTGGAGGAACATTTGTTGGAACTGGAAGTCCTTTAACAATAACAGCACCCACAGATTCAACAGTATTTTTTGCTAATTATTCAGGATTATGTAATAGCACTTCTTGTGTTTCTGTTCCTGTAAATGTGAATACTTTGACAATTCCACCGGTTTCTGCAATCGTTAGTCCTGCTATTTTTTGTCAAAATACAGCTCCTGCTGCAATAACTTTAACAGCAACTGCTATTTCTGTTGGTTCAGGAGCCGCAGTGAATTGGTATACAGGAGGCTGCAATGGAACTTTCATAGGTGCTGGAAATCCATTAATTATCCCAGCTCCTGATACAACAACAGCTTATTTCGTAAGTTATATTGGAATTTGTAATTCAACAGCTTGTGCAAGTACTCAAGTTACTGTTGAATCCCCTTCTATAGCGCCAACTTCTATAATAGCAAGTCAAAATCCAGTTTGTATTCCCAATTCAGTTACTTTAAGTGTTGTTGGAGGCAGTTTAGGAATTGGAGCTTCATGGAAATGGTATATGGCAGGAAATCCAATATCAATTGGAAGTGGTCCCTCAATAAACGTTGCTCCAGTAGCAACTACCATCTATTTTGTTCGTGCTGAGGGATTTTGCAATATAACAAATTCTGTTTCAATCACAATTACAGTAAGAATACCTTCAATTGC
The DNA here is from genome assembly GCA_013377115.1 of Bacteroidota bacterium. Lineage (GTDB taxonomy): Bacteria > Bacteroidota > Bacteroidia > Bacteroidales > CG2-30-32-10 > Cfx2-01. Next base: position 52,682 of record JACAAW010000003.1, read on the forward strand.
TCCAAATAATGCCATTGTAAATACAAATAACTATTGCTCAAATTCGGCACCAGCAAATATCACATTAACTGCATCTGGAGGATCCTTGGGTAGTGGTGCCATTGTAAATTGGTTTTCTGGTGGCTGCGGAGTAGGTTTTGTTGGAACTGGAAGTTCAATAATAATTCCAGCACCATTAGTCACAACTACTTATTATGCTAATTATTCAGGATTCTGTAATACTACAAATTGTGTTTCTGTTACAGTAAATGTTAATCAAGCTTCAATAGCTCCTGTATCTGTTATACCAAGTGTTAATAATTATTGTAACAACAATATTCCAGCAAATATTACTTTAACTGCTAATGGTGGTGTTTTAGGAACAGGTGCCACTATAAATTGGTACAGCAATGCTTGTGGAAACGGTTTGATTGGAAATACTAATCCAATTTCAATACCAGCACCTAATGTGAATACAACTTATTGGGTAAATTATTCTGGGTTATGCAATACTACAGTTTGTACTCCAGTTAACATTAGTGTTCTGCCTGTTGCTAATGCAACAATTAATCCTGTTTTAGGAATAATTTGTCAAAATCAATTGGCTTTTAATCTTTCTTCAGTTAATCCTGGTGGTTTATGGACTGGAAGTGGAATTACAAACTCTGCTCTAGGAACTTTTAATCCTTCCATCGCTGGATCAGGGGTTCATCAAATTATTTATACTATTGCCAATCCTTGTGGTGATTCGGATACAATTAATATTACAGTAAATCCTGTAATACTTATTTCTATTTCCCCAGTATCACCATTGTGTTTACTTGACACTGCAATGAATTTAATTGCAAACCAACCAGGAGGTGTTTGGTCTGGAAATGGTATTACTGATGCAATAAATGGTGTTTTTGATCCTACTGTTGCAGGAGTTGGGATACATCAAATAATATACACCATTGCAGGAGTTTGCCAAAGTTCAGATACGATATCCATTATTGTTAATGCCAATAGTGTTGCAACCATTAACCCAGTAGGTAATTTTTGTATAAATGATCCTGCTAGTAACTTAACCTCATTGCAAAATGGAGGTATTTGGAGTGGAAATGGAATAACAGATGCTTTGAATGGAACGTTTAATCCTTTGATTGCTGGCGTAGGAATTCATCAAATTATTTACACAATTTCAGGATCGTGCAGTTCTTCAGATACGATAAATGTTGTTGTGGATTCATTATTAGTTGGAATTATTTCGCCTCAACCTGCACTTTGCACTTTTGATTCAGCAGTTACGCTTACAGCGTCTGAAATTGGTGGAACTTGGAGTGGAACTGGAATTGTTGATAATTCCCTGGGGATTTTTGATCCTGCAGTTGCTGGAGTTGGTATTCATCAGATTATTTACGCTTTAATTGGTCCATGTTCTGGAAATGACACCATAATGATAACTGTTAATACTGGTTTTAACGCTACAATTTTACCTGTTGGATCGCTTTGTATAAATGATTCCAATATTAATTTAATTTCGGTTCAAAATGGGGGAGTATGGTCTGGTATTGGCATCATTGATTCTAATTTGGGGATTTTTAGTCCAAGTGTATCTGGAGCTGGTACTTTTCAAATTATTTATACAATTTCTGGAATTTGTGGAAATGCAGATACTGTAAATATTACTGTAAATCCTTTAATTCCAGTTTCTATAACACCAGTTTCTCTTTTGTGTAATTCAGGGGTTCCTATTGGTTTAAATGCTAATTTAAACGGTGGAATCTGGTCAGGTAATGGAATCACTGATTCTCTTAATGGTATTTTTGATCCTTCAATTGCTGGACTTGGAACACATCAAATAATTTATACTCTGTTGGGTTTATGCGGTGGATCCGATACAATTCAAATAGATGTTGTTTTACCAACTGATCCAACTATAAATCCAGTTGGGTTATTATGTACAAATTCAGGAGTCACTAATCTTACATCAGCAAGTTTAAGTGGTATTTGGTCAGGAAATGGAATTATTGATTCAATAACAGGTGCTTTCGATCCAAATATAGCTGGTCCGGGATTTCATCAAATAGTTTTTACTGCAAATCCTTGCGGTAATTCAGATACAGTAAATATTCTGGTAAATCTTTCTTCAAACGCTCAAATTAATATGGTTGACACGGTTTGTATTAAAGATTCAATATTTAATTTTACTGCCACGCAAATTGGAGGTATTTGGTCAGGTAATGGTATTATTGATAGTCTTACCGGATTATTTGATCCATCAATAGCAGGAGGAGGAAACCATCCAATTGTTTATACAATTTCTGGCCCTTGTGGAGATTCTGACACTTTGAATGTTTTTGTTTCCAATGTTTTAAATGCAACAATAGAAAGTGTTAGTCTGATTTGTATTAATCGACCACCATTTTTGTTTTCCTCAATGACTCCAGGAGGAATCTGGTCGGGAATTGGAATTATTGATTCTCTAACAGGTCTTTTTAATCCTTCAATAGCTGGACTAGGAATTCACCAAATTACTTATACAATTCTTGGAAGTTGTGGAGCTTCTGACACTGCTTTTATTGAAGTTAATGCTGCACCAAATGTTTTGTTCACATCCACAGATGAATCATGTAATGGTGCTGATGATGGTACAATTACTTTAATTATTAATGGAGGCCAACCACCTTACAGTATTAGTTGGAATAATGGAAGTTCATTGAATAATTTGGATAATCTGCAACCTGGTACTTATGGAGTATCAGTTTCTGATACCAATGGTTGTCAAGCAACAGATAGTTTAATTATTCAAGGTTCATTGATAAATTGTGATTATTATATTCCTCATGTTTATGTGCCAAATATTTTTTCACCAAATGGTGATAATGTTAATGATGTATTATTTGTTAGAGGTAAAGGAGTTGTAAAATTAATGTTTGTTATTTATGATAGATGGGGTGAAAAGGTATTTGAAACCACTGACATGAATAATGGTTGGGATGGAATATATAAGGGGAAATTAGTTGATCCTTCAGTATTTGTTTATTATTTGAAAGCTGATTTGGATAATGGCGAAAAAATTGATATCAAAGGAAATGTCACTTTAGTGCGCTAAATCAAGAAAAGGATTGAGGTTTTACTAATTTAAAAAACCAAATTATGAAAAAAAATATACTTATTTTGATGGTCATAATTCTAAGTGGATTAGAATCATTTGCACAAGATATTCACTTCTCTCAATTTAATGAATCTCCCTTGCTTCAAAATCCAGCATTAGTTGGTTCTTTTAATGGAGATCAAAGGGCCATTATTAATTATAAGGATCAATGGAGAAGTGTGACAAAACCTTATAAAACAGCTGCAGTTTCTTTTGATGCGGGTATTTTAAGAGATAAATTTAAAAGTGGATATTTAGGGATTGGAGCTTTCATATATAATGATAAAGCTGGAGATACCAAACTTAGCACAACCAATATTAATCTTGCAATTTCCTATCATATTTATTTAAATGATTATAGCAATTTAGCTGCTGCGATTCAAGGAGGTTATGGGCAAAGGTCAATGAGTTCAGCTAATTGTCAATGGGATAACCAATATGATGGAACTGGTTATAACGCTGATTTGCCTTCTGGTGAGCAAAATAGTTTCAATAATTATGGTTATGGTGATTTTGGAGCTGGAGTATTGTGGAATTATTTTTCATCAGATGCTGGTTTTAGAAACCGTGTTATAAAAAGAGCCAACGCAGGGATTTCACTTTTCCATATAAACAAACCTAAATACTCCTTCTATGAAACAAATATTGAGAAGTTAAATAGGAAATTTGTTTTGTCAGGAATGATGGAATTAGGTGTATTATCTAACAAAAATTTCACATTAATACCTAGTTTAGTTTACTATAAACAAGGTCCAAGTCAAGAATTTAATTTTGGAACGATGGGACGCTATAAAGTTATTGAAGATGGCTCAGGGGCAATTAAAGACGCAGCTGTATCGTTGGGGATTTTCTATCGATGGAAAGACGCAGCGATAGCTATTTTGCAATTAGAGGTAAGCAATTTTGCTATAGGAGTTAGTTATGATATTAATACCTCTAACCTAAAAACTGCAAGTTCCAATAAAGGAGGAATCGAGTTTTCATTGAGATATGTTTATCCAAATCCTTTCCACAAAGCAATTTCCACAAAGCCTAAATATTAGAAGGTTTATTACTATTATTTTTTTAATTTTGGTGAAAATTCATTTAAATGTTGAAATATCCTTTACCAAAATATTTCGGTCAGTGATAAATGATGTTTCGTTCATCTCAAAAAATTAAATAAAAAAGTATTAACATGAAAAATATTGTTTTTTTAATTGCATTCGTCCTTCCTTTTAGTTTGTTTTCTCAAGATTATAAAGATCCTGGCAATATGCAAGTTTCAGCAAAAGATGCACATTATGAAAAAGGTGATGTTGCTTTGTATAATTATGTATATGAAAAAATAAAATTCTCTAAAGAGGCCATAGCAAACAAACCGGCTGGAGATGTAATGATTTCCTTTGATGTTGAATCAGACAGCACATTAACAGGTTTTAAAGTTGTTTCAGGGATAGGCTATGGAGTAGATGAAGAAATTGTCAAAGTTTTAAAGACATTAAAATTCGTGCCTTCAATTCAGAATGGATTCCCGATTAAAATGAATTTAATGTATACTTTTCCAATAAGGTTATAATGAAAAATTAATTGTTCGTTTTCTTGAAATCTTCAAGAAATGTTGCAAGGCCAATATCAGTTAATGGATGGTATAATAAACCCATAATTACGCTTAAGGGGCAGGTTACCACATCAGCACCAATTTCTGCACATTTAATTATATGCATTGTATGACGAATAGAAGCGGCAAGAACTTGCGTTTCGAAGCCATGGATTTGATAAATATTTACAATTTGGTCAATTAAATCTAAACCATCTGTTCCGGCATCATCAAGTCTTCCAATAAAAGGAGAAACATAAGTGGCACCAGCCTTCGCAGCCAAAATTGCTTGTCCTGCTGAAAAAACTAATGTACAATTGGTTCTGATTCCTTTACTAGAAAAATACTTTATTGCTTTAATTCCTTCTTTTATCATAGGAACTTTTACAACAATATTTGGGTGCAAGGATGCAAGAAGTTCACCTTCTCTAATCATTCCATCAAAATCAGTTGAAATTACCTCTGCGCTAACATCACCATCGACGATATTACAAATGTTTACATAATGCTGAAGAATATTATCAGTGCCTTTAATTCCTTCTTTTGCCATTAAACTTGGATTGGTAGTAACACCATCTAAAATACCAAGGTCATTTGCTTCTTTAATTTGATTTAAATTAGCAGTATCAATAAAGAATTTCATCAGAAAATATATTTGGTTTGAAAAAATGGAAAATAAAAAAGGGTAAGCCCCTTATATCGCACCGCTCAACCATTTACCCTTGCTTCCTTCCGAACCTGGGGGAGTTCAATGGGAGCTGGTCGTATAAGACTTACCCACTGCAAAAGTACTAATAAGATTAATATTGCAAACAAATATTTCATTTTTTTTTTAGTTTACTGAAATTAAGATTTCAACACTCTAATTTCTAATGAAATAGTTTAATTATTATCGAACTTTTTTTTTAAAAGTACGTTAAGATTAATAAATTCTATTGCAAGCCCCTGCCAGGTAATTTTACCTGTTTTTTTAAGCATTTGTACGCTATTGTGTTATTTTGATAATTTGTAATTTTAACTTAATTAGAGGTTTATATTTAGGTGGAAATTAAAAAAATCATTTATTAAGATAGATTGTATTGATTTTTATTGCTTTTTTCTATTTTATTTATTATATTTCGAGAGTTAAGTGCTTTTTTTTGTATCGTTTACCCAAGATTTGGGTTGTTGAATTGTTATGTAAGCAGCCAATTATTGTTAACTGAAATTCCTATACTATGAAAAAAATTTACACAGCTATTTTGTTTGTAACTTTCTTAATAAATGGAGCGCTGGCTCAAACAGGAACAGAATTTTGGTTTGCAGCACCAGAAGTTACTTCAGGTCACAATGATGGTGGCCCAACTCTTAGGTTTACAAATACAACCGCTGTGGCAGGAACTGTAACTGTTACTCAGCCAGCAAATGCTGCGTTTATTACAACTCCGAATCCAATTCCAATTCCAGCAAATGGGACTGTAAGTTTGGTTTTGGATGCTGGTTCAAATAATTTTAAAACTTTGATTGAAAATACCCCCACAAATACGGTATTAGATAAAGGTTTGTTAATTACATCTACTGTTGCAATCACTGCATATTACGAAGTCGATAATAGCAATAATAATGAAATATTTGCATTAAAAGGAGCCAATGGATTAGGGACTGAATTTTATATACCAATGTCATTAAATAGTCCAACAACCAATACCATGTTTAATCATACTCCTTTAACACCTAATGCCCTTTCCACTTTTGATATTGTTGCCACTCAAAATGGAACAACAATCCAAATATTTTCGCATGTTGCGGTTGATGGTTATGCAGCAAATGTACCTTTCACAAAAACATTAAATAGGGGGCAAACATATTCTTGCGGATTTTCAGGAACAAATTTTCAAAATCCATCAAACCAACCTGCTGGGGCTGTTGTATTATCAGATAAACCAATCGCGATTACAGTAAAAGAAGATTCAAAACAGTATAATGGGCAAGGTTGCTATGATCTTATTGGAGATCAAATAGTTCCTGTTAACATTGTTGGTACTGATTATATTGTAATTAAAGGCCAATTAAATGCCACTGCTGGGGAAAGTTTTTTTGTATTAGCTACTCAAAATAATACAAATGTTTATGTAAATGGAGTAGCTGCTCCTGTTACAACTTTATTTGCAGGACAAACATATTTTCAGGATAATATTACATTGCCAAGATATTATATTCATACAGACAAGCCAGTTTATTGCACACAAGTAACAGGTTTTGGCTGCGAACTTGGATCAGCTCTTCTTCCTCCATTAAATTGTGCGGGATCACATTCTGTAAGCTTTGTTAGATCAACCACGGAAGCTTTTTATTTAAATATTATGGTTAAGGCAGGAAATCAAGGAAATTTTACTTTAACCGGTGGGAGTAATCCTTTGTGTATTACTGCGGCGGATTTTGCCGTAGTCCCAGGTACAGGAGGACAATGGGTTTCTACTTATGGGAAAACGTTTTCATTAGCTGAAGTTCCGCAAGGAGTTGCCATGAAATTGACAAATTCTACGGATGTGTTTGGAATGGGATTAATTAATGGTGCGGCTGCAAGTGGATGCAGATATGGCTTCTTTTCTGAATTTGCAGCGCAAATTATCGTTGATGCTGGCCCAAATCAAACTATTTGTGGAAATACAACTGCAACTTTAAATGGTTCAGTTACGGGCGGGGCAACAACTGGAATATGGACAAGTTCTGGATCAGGAACTTTTTCTCCAAATGCAACAGCATTAAATGCAGTTTATACTCCGAGTAATTTAGACACATTAGCTGGAACTGTTACTCTAACGCTAACATCTACGAGTACTTGCTTTCCTGTAAGTGATCAGATTGTTCTTACAATTACCGATGCGCCAAGAGCAAATGCAGGAACAGATGCCTCTGTGTGTATAAATAATCCAAATTATACACTCAATGGTCATGTTCTAGTTGCACTAGGTGGGCAATGGTCTGGTGGAGGCGGAACTTTTTCACCAAGCAATACAACATTAAATGCTGTTTATATACCTACGGTGGCTGAATTAACTGCAGGATCTGTAACATTAACGTTAACTACAATTTTAAATGGAACGTGTAATGCGGTAAGTGATATTGTGGTTTTAACCTATACTAATTCTCCGACATCAAATGCGGGACCTGATTTTAGTGTTTGTGCAAACAATCCTGCTGCCACATTGAGTGGTTCGGTGGCAATTGCCACTGGTGGTATTTGGTCAGGTGGTTCTGGAACATATAATCCTAATAATTCAACATTAAATGCTATTTATACTCCATCTGCAGCAGAAATAGCAGCAGGTACTGTGACATTAACACTCACAACAACAGGCAATGGAACTTGTATTGCTGCAACAGATCAAGTTGTTATTACAATTACACCTGCGCCAACCGCAAATGCTGGATTGGACCGAATTGTATGTGCAAATAATGCAAGTCTTAATCTTGCTGGTGGAGTGACTATTGCAACAGGAGGAGTATGGTCGGGCGGACTTGGCTTGTATGCCCCCAATAATACTACATTAAATGCGACCTACACACCAACAGCACTTGAAATACTTAATGGAACATTAAATTTAACCTTAACAACATCTGGAAATGGCACTTGTACAGCAGTTAATGATGTAATGACAATTACCATTGGACCAGCACCAATAGCCAACGCTGGAATTGACCAATCTGTTTGTGCAAACAATTCAAATGTTACTTTAGCTGGTTCAGTTGTAGGAGCAACAGGTGGCCAATGGTCGGGTGGAACAGGAACTTATAATCCAAATAATTCTGCTTTAAATGCAGTTTATAATCCCTCAGCAGCTGAAAGAACAGCAGGAATAGCAACTTTAATTTTAACAACAACTGGAAATGGAAGTTGCAATGCCGTAACTGACCAAATGACAATTACAATTACTCCATCACCAGTTGTAAATGCTGGTGTTGATAAAACAGTTTGTGCAAATAATTCCGCAACATCAATTACAGGCACAATCACTGGCGCTAGTGGTGGGATTTGGTCTGGTGGGGCTGGAGCATACAATCCAAGTAATACCGCTTTGAATGTTATTTATACTCCAACCGCAGGAGAAATTGCTGCTGGTACTGTTAATTTAACTCTTACATCAACAGGAAATGGCAATTGTAATGCCGTTTCAGATGCAATGTCAATTACAATAACTTCAGCTCCAACAGTAAATGCTGGAATTGATAAAAGCGTTTGTGCTAATAATTCTGCAGTTATTCTTGCTGGAAATATTGTTGGAGCAACCGGCGGTGTGTGGTCTGGAGGTTTGGGTACTTTTAGTCCTAATTCCAGTACTCTAAATGCAACTTACACTCCAAGTGGAGGAGAGGTTATTGCGGGAACTGTTACTTTGACTTTAACATCAACTGGAAATGGAACTTGTAATGCTGTTACTGATCAAATGGTAATTACAATAACACCTGCTCCAACAGCAAATGCTGGACTTGATCAGTCAGTTTGCTTTAATAATTCTGCAACAACTTTGGCAGGATCTGTGGTTGGTGCTACTGGAGGACAATGGTCGGGTGGTACTGGTGTTTTTAATCCCAGTAACACTGCCTTAAACGCAATTTATACCCCATCACTTGCTGAGAGAACTGCAGGAACAGCTACGCTTATTTTAACAACCACAGGAAATGCTACTTGCAATCCAGTTACAGATCAAATGACAATTACAATTACACCAGCACCAATTGTAAATGCAGGTGCTGATAAAACAGTTTGTGCAAATAATCCAGCAACTACAATCAATGCAAGCATCACTGGGGCAACAGGTGGAATATGGACTGGAGGGACAGGGGCATTTAATCCTAGTAATACTGCTTTAAGTATTATTTATACTCCTTCGGCAGCAGAAATTTCGGCTGGATCAGTCACTCTAACTTTATCTTCAACTGGCAATGGGAATTGTAATTCTATTTCAGACCAAATGGTAATAACAATTACTCCATCTCCAATTGTAAATGCTGGAACTGACCGATCAGTTTGTGCTAATAATAATTCCGTTTTACTCGCTGGTTCTGTCACAGGAGCCACAGGAGGAACTTGGTCGGGTGGATTTGGAACCTTTTCACCAAATGCAAATACGCTAAATGCAACTTATACACCAAGTGCTTCCGAAATAACTGCTGGAACTTTAACTTTAACATTGACTTCCACAGGAAATGGCAATTGTAATTCTGTTTCAGATCAAATGATAATTTCTATAACTCCGGCACCAATTGTAAATGCAGGAGTAAATCAAACTGTATGTTATAATAATCCTGCAGTAACTTTAAATGGAACCATTTCTGGAGCAACAGGTGGAACATGGTCTGGAGGAAGCGGCAGTTATAGCCCTAATGCGAATACTTTAAATGCAATTTATACACCCACAGTTGCTGAAAGAACAGCTGGTTCTGTGACGCTTACTTTATCCTCAACTGGAAACGGTAATTGTAATTCTGTTTCTGACCAAATGACCATCACAATTACTCCAGCTCCAACAGCTAGTGCTGGAATTGATAAATTGGTTTGTGCAAATAACCCAGCGGTTACCATTAATGGAAATGTTAGTACTGCAACTGGAGGTCAGTGGACTGGAGGAACTGGGTCTTATAATCCTGCAAATACTGCTCTAAGTATTATTTATACACCATCAGCTGGCGAAATTTCAGCTGGCACAGTAACGTTAACCCTAACAACCACAGGGAATGGAAATTGTGCTGCTGTTTCAGATGCTGTTGTAATTACTATCACACCTTCTCCAATTGTTAATGCCGGTCTTGATAGAGTTGTATGTGCTAACAACGCATCAGTTGTTTTAGCTGGAACTGTCAGTGGTGCAACGGGAGGATTGTGGTCTGGTGGATTAGGAACTTTTAGTCCGGATGCTACAAATTTAAATGCTACATATACTCCAAGTGCAGGTGAAATTGCAGCAGGTTTTGTAACATTAACGCTATCATCGACTGGCAATGGTACTTGTAATCCAGTCTCTGATCAAATGACGATTACAATTACTCCTGGTCCAACAGCAAATGCTGGGACAGACATTACTGTTGGAGCCAATAATCCAAATGCTTCATTAAATGGTACAATCGCAATTTCTTCAGGTGGAACTTGGTCAGGTGGGACAGGAACCTATATGCCAAATGCAAATACACTTAATGCAATATATACTCCATCCGCAGCTGAAATAACCCTTGGAGGATTGGATTTAACATTAACTTCCACTGGAAATGGAAGTTGCAGTCCTGTGAGTGATATTGTTCATATTACTATTACAGCCGCCCCAGTAGTTAATGCCGGGATCAATCAAACATCATGTGCAAATAATACTTCTGTAACTCTAAATGGTACCGTTTCTGGGGCTACAGGAGGAATTTGGTCCGGAGGAACAGGCGTTTTCGTTCCAAATAATACGACATTGAATGCCGTTTATTCGCCTTCTGCAGCTGAAATTGCGGCAGGGACGGTAACTCTTACATTAACTTCAACTGGAAACGGACCTTGTATTCCTGTTATTGACCAAATGATAATTACAATTACTTCATCTCCGATTGCAAATGCAGGAATAGACAGAACTGTTTGTAGCAATAATGCTACAATTCTATTGGCTGGCTCTGTTATTGGTGCTACAGGTGGACAATGGACAGGTGGACTTGGTTTTTATAATCCAAACGGCTTAACCTTAAATGCAAGTTATACTCCAACCTTAAGTGAAATTTCCGCTGGTAGCTTAACACTTACTCTAACAACTACTGGGAATGGTTCTTGTGCGGCTGTTACTGATCAAATGACCATTACTTTTACACCATCTCCAACTTCAAATGCCAATTCCGATCAATCTGTTTGTGGTAACAATTCTTCAGTTTCCTTAAATGGTTCGATTTCAGTGGCTACTGGTGGGCATTGGTCTGGTGGATCTGGAACATTTGCGCCCAATTCAAATGCTTTAAATGCTGTTTATACACCAACTGCTGGTGAAATTGCAACTGGCTTAGTAACTTTAACACTTACAACAACTGGAAATGGCTCTTGTAATGCTGTTGGCGACAATATGATTATTACAATAAATCCTGCACCTATTGTAAATGCTGGATCAAATCAGAATAGTTGTGTAAATAATCCAAGTGTCACTTTAAATGGTTCAGTGCTAAATGCTGGTGGAGGTCAATGGTCAGGGACCACTGGTACTTATAATCCAGGAAATACGACAATGAATTCCATTTATACACCTTCTCCTGCAGAAATTGCAGCAGGGTCTGTGACAATTACTCTAACGTCCACTGGAAATGGAAGTTGTCTGGCAGTCACGGATCAAATGACAATAAATATTGGTCCTGCTCCAATTGTTAATGCTGGTCCTGACCAAACAATGTGTGCAAATAATTTTAATATTCAGCTTAATGGCTCTGTTGTGAGCGCAACAGGAGGTCAATGGACTGGTGGACTTGGATTGTTTACACCAAATAACAATGCCTTAAATGCCGTTTATACTCCAACCATGGGGGAAATAGCTTCAGGAACATTGACTTTAGTTTTAACCTCTACTGGAAATGGTACTTGTAATTCTGTTTCAGACAATATGCTAATTAGTTTTACTCCTGCGCCAACAGTTAGTGCAGGTCCTGATCAAATTACATGTGCTAATATTCCTACAATTTCGCTAAATGGAGCAATTACAATTGCCACAGGAGGAGCTTGGACAGGAGGAAATGGAACATTTATTCCAAACAATCTTTCTTTAAATGCTACTTATACTCCTTCAGCAACCGAAATTGCATTAGGAACAGTAACTTTAACCCTGACTTCAACAGGTAATGGAAATTGTATTCCAGTTAGTGACCAAATGACACTCATAATAAGTAATGCACCTATTGTAAATGCTGGTCCTGACCTTACATCTTGCGCGAATAATCCTACGGTTACTCTCAATGGGAACTATATTTATGCTGGTGGTGCAATCTGGTCGGGAGGAACAGGAACCTATAATCCAAATAATACAACTTTAAATGCAAATTATACTCCTTCTGCTGCTGAAGTGGCTGCAGGAACAGTTTCATTAACATTAACAACCACAGGAAATGGAAGTTGTAATCCTTCATCAGACATTATTACGATTACAATAAATCCTGCACCTATTGTAAATGCTGGAATTGATCTAATTGCTTGTGGTAATAACCCAACATTAACATTAAATGGTTCTATAGTTGGAGCGGCAGGAGCAGCTTGGTCAGGTGGATTAGGTTCGTTTTTACCAAATAACTCTGTATTGAATGCCACATATACTCCAACGGCAGCCGAAATTTCAGCTGGTAGTGTTGCTTTGATTCTTACTTCTACAGGAAATGGAACTTGTAATGCAGTTTCAGATCAAATGGTTATTACCTATACACCAAGTCCGGTTGCAAATGCTGGAGTTAATCAATCAATTTGTTCAAATAATCCGGTTGTTACATTAGCTGGTTCTTATTCTGTTAGTTCTGGAATAGTTTGGTCTGGTGGATTAGGCACATTTACCCCAAATAACTTGAGTGTAAATCCAACTTATTCACCCACAGCTGCTGAGATTTTAAATGGAAGTGTTGTTCTTACACTTACAACAACTGGAAATGGGACCTGTTTAGCTGTTAGCGATCCAATGACTATCACATATACTCAATCACCAACAGTTAATGCTGGTTTGGATCAAACCACTTGCGTCGACCAATTAAATATTTTACTATCAGGTAATGTTTTTGGTCCAACAACGACTGGAGTATGGACGAGTAGTGGAACTGGTACATTTATTCCAAATAATACAACATTAAATGCCACTTATCATGCAAGTTCATTGGATTCACTCAACGGAAGTGTAATTATTAAACTTACTTCAACTGGAAATGGAACTTGTATAGCTGTAAAAGACAGTATTTTGATTACAATTTTGCCTGCTGGAATTGCAAATGCTGGTGCTGATCAAATCGTTTGTGCAAATAATGCCAATGTTTTTCTTAATGGCGCTGTCAGTGGTGGTGCATTAAATGGCTTATGGTCAACTTCAGGTTCCGGAACATTTGTTCCAAGTGCGAATGTATTAAATCCAATGTATGTTCCAAGTCAGTTAGATACATCTATAGGAACTGTTACATTAACATTGCAAGCAATAAGTTGCAATAACGCTACCGATAATTTAATATTAACAATAACTCCGGCTCCTATTGTAGATGCCGGACCTGATCAAACTACTTGTGTAAGCAATTTGAATATTCAATTAAATGGAATTGTTCATGGTGGAACTTCAACAGGGATTTGGTCATCATCGGGAACAGGAATTTTTACTCCTAGCAATACAAGTTTTAATGCCATTTATCATGCAAGTCCGGCAGATTCAATTTCTGGAAATGTCATGCTTATTTTAAATTCTACAAATAATGGAACCTGTTTTGGAGTTTCGGATACAATGCTTATTCATATTCTTCAAGCAGGATTGGTAAATGCTGGCCCAGATCAAATTCATTGCTCAAATAATGCAATTGTAAATTTGGCAGGTAATATCAGTGGCGGTGCAACAACAGGAATTTGGTCTAGTTCTGGAACTGGAATTTTTAATCCAAATAATACCACTTTAAATGCGACTTATATTCCAAGTGCTGCAGACACAGCAATCGGTATTGTTAATTTTGTTCTAAGTGCCACCAATAGTTGCAATGTTGCATTCGATGTAATGCAATTAACGCTAACCACAGCACCTTATGTTGATGCGGGACCAAATGTTACGGTTTGTGGAAATAATGCTGATGTGGCTTTGTCAGGACTTGTAACAATTGCAACTGGTGGAATTTGGTCTTCTTCAGGAACTGGAACTTTCTTACCAAACAATACTTCATTGGTTACAAATTATACTCCAAGCGCGGCAGATGTTGCGAATGGATCAGTTGTAATATACCTTCTTTCCACAAATAATGGAAGTTGCAATGCCTCAACAGACTCAATGATCATCACAATTAATCCTTCACCTGTTGTAAATGCTGGTATCGATGAAACAGTTTGTTCTATGGCATCATCAACTAATATTTTTGGGTTTGTAAATGGTGGCGGAAATACTGGTGAATGGAGTACTCTGGGAACAGGAACATTCGTTCTTCCAATTTCCAATTTTACAAACGAATACATTTTTAGTTCAGCAGATACCGCCAATGGATTTGTTGATTTGGTGCTGACGTCAACAAACAATGGAACTTGTATTGGTAATGCCGATACTGTGAGAATTACTTTTGGAAATTCAGTTTTTGCCTATGCAGGAATGGATCAAACGGTTTGTGAAGGAGTTCCAACAGTTACTTTAAATGGAATCGTCACTGGTGGCTCATCAACCGGAGATTGGTCAAGTTTGGGAACAGGAACATTTATTCCTGATAATCAAACATTAAATGCGGTTTACCAGTTTAGCTCTATTGATTCGATTCTTGGTTATGCGCAAATTGTGCTCACATCAACCAATAACGGAAGTTGTAATGCCGGTACTGACACTGTTTTAATAAGTATTCAAAGAAAGCCAATTGTAAATGCTGGTGCAGATATTCAAATTTGTTTAGGCGTTCCTTCAGTAAATTTAACTGGAACTTTCTCTAACACATCTTCAATACAATGGACCAGTTCAGGAACAGGAACTTTCCTTCCTAATGATTCTTCTGCAAACGTTTCTTATGTATTCAGTGTAGCTGATTCAATTGCTGGAAATGTGGATTTATACTTAACATCTACAGGAACTACATTGTGTTCACAAACAAGAGATACCGTAAATATCCAAATGTTTGTACCCGTAATTGTTGATTTTACATATTCACAGGCATGTGAGGGCGTTTCAATAAATTTCAATGATAATTCAACTGTCAATCAAGGTTCTATTACAAGCTGGCAATGGGATTTTGGTGGAGGAAATATCTATAATGCACAAGATACTTCATTTACATTTCTAAATTCAGGAACTTTCCCAGTAACATTAACGGCGACTTCAAGTTTAGGCTGTTCATTTGTAATTACCAAAAATGTGGTAATTAATCCTGTTCCGGTGGTTAATTTTGGAAATACTTCAAGTTGTTACAAAGATTTGATTTCATTTACAGATTCAACAACCATAAGCTCTGGAAGTATTTCAACTTGGGATTGGAGTTTCGGAAACGGAAATACAAGTAATGTTCAAAATCCTCAAAATTTGTATCCATCTTCAGGAACTTATAATGTGAGTTTGACTGTTGTTAGTAACAATGGATGTTCCGCTATTTCAACACATCAGGTTGATGTTTATGCCATTCCAGTTGCAAATTTTGGATATACTTATAATTGTGCAAATATGACGGTATTATTCTCTGATAGTTCAACTTCTCAGGTATTACCAATCAATTCATGGAATTGGAATTTTGGAGATGGAAATAACTCCGGAAGTCAAAATCCGAGTCATATTTATCCAGTTCAGGGAAGTTATAATGTGCAGTTGATTGCAGGATATTCAATAAATTGTTCGGATACTTTAGTTCAAACAATTAATTTGAATCAAATTACAGCAAGTTTTTCCGTTTCAAATGCATGTATGAGAGATTCTGTTCATTTTACTGACAATTCTAATTTCAATGGTTCAACAAACAATTCGTGGAATTGGACTTTTGGAAATGGCGATAATTCAAATCTTTCAAATCCAAATAGTTTTTATTCTACTGAAGGTATTTATCAGGTAAGCTTGATAATTTCCACAGCACAAGGATGCACCGATACAGCTACACAAGCAATTTCAATTTATCCACGTCCAATTGCTGGGTTTACCATCAATAATACTTTATTCCAAACGGGATTACCAATGGAGTTTGTTGATGCTTCAACTGGGGCTCAAAACTGGCAATGGGATTTTGGTGGAGCTGGAAATTCAACTCTTCAAAATCCAGAATTTACTTTCAATTCGGAAGGAACCTATACCGTAATTCAAGTGGTTTCAAACCAATACAATTGCACAGATACAGCTAGGACTGATATTGTTATTTTAAATAATGATATTTTCCCACCAAAAGTTCCAACTGGATTTACTCCAAATGCTGATGGAAGCAATGATATTCTTTTTGTTCGAGGAGGACCATTTACGAGTCTTCATTTCAGAGTTTTTGATCAATGGGGTTTGATGATTTTCGAAACAAATGATCCTATTATTGGTTGGGATGGAAAATACAAAAACGTTGATCAGCCCATTGGGGTTTATGTTTGGACGGTTGAAGCGGTTACAATTGACGGTCAGTCGTATAAGAAATCTGGTGATGTAACTTTATTAAGATAACAATAAAAAATAAAACACATGAAAACTCAAATTGTAAAAATAGCAATCTTTGGATTTATTGTTTTCTTAATGAGCAATAAAATTCTAAAAGCACAGGATTCTCACATGTCGCAATACGATGCCATGCCGGTATTGCTAAATCCGGCTATGACTGGAGTTTTAACCCAGAACAGCATCAGGGCAGGAGCTCAGTTTCGAAGCCAGTGGGGAGCATTGGCCAGCAATATTACATCAACAGCTTTAGTTGTGGATGCGCCACTAAAAGAACGCTGGGGCGTTGGTGGCTATTTGCTGAATAATCAAATGTCGAAATATTTTAATGTTTTTAATTTCGTTTTGTCGGGCGCATACAAAATTACCAAAACCGACCAAAAGAAACATTTGTTAACGGTTGGTTTGCAAGGTGGCCTTATTTATAAGGACGTTAAAGACAATAAATTAGTTTTCGACAATCAATATTCGAATGGAAACTTTGATCCAGATTTACCTTCTGGTGAGAGTTTTTCTCGAAGTTCGGTATTATTACCAGAGTTAAATTATGGTCTTTTTTATGGTTTTACTGACCCAGACAAAAAGATTCACCCATATCTGGGATTTTCATTGTTTCACATCACAACGCCAAACGAATCATTTACAAATTCTGTGAAATCGAGATTACCCAGAAAATGGGTTTTGCATGGAGGCTGTAATGTGAATATTACCGATGATTTTATTATTGAACCAAAAGGCGTTTATATGCGACAATTGAATGTTCAGGAAATTGAAGCAGGTATGAATTTGAATTACAATTTCAAAGAATCTCAAATTATACTGATGGCTGGGGGATTTTATAGAGTAAAAGATGCAGCCATAATCCAAATAGGCGTAAATTATAGAAATTTGGTTTATAAAATGAGCTACGATATCAATACTTCCAGTCTGAAAACGTACAGCGAAAAAAGGGGAGGACTCGAGTTTTCTATTGTATTCAATGGATTGGGCGATAAGAAAAATAAAATAAGACCGATGAATTTTTAGGAATTCTAATCTCAAAAAAAGCTCATTCATAAATAATTTGAATGAGCTTTTTTTTATGGAATAAGCCAAAAAAAATCGTAAAATATTAAAGTTTGTTTGGAGCAAACAGAAAAAAAATGTAATTTTGAATATAATGAGGTTGAAAACAATTAAATTAAAGTGCGAAGTATTGAACCTCAGTAAACTAAAAACTTATTTACAGCTAAAATTAATTTATTAACTTAAAAACAATTAAACATGGAACAACAAATTCATACCCCCCTTACGCTTAAACGATGGATATGGTTAACAATAGCAGGATGGTTTATCGGAGTTTTATTAGTAATAGGAATTGGTATTTTAGGAGGTATTATTTTTAAAGGAAATAAAGATTTAGGCGGACAAGCCATAATTGGCATTGGAATGGGAATTGGTGTAGGATTAATGCAATGGATTTTGTTGCGTAAATATTTACCCGGCGCATTAAACTGGCTTTGGTTTTCAATCATAGGATTTACATTTGCTTATGTGGTATTTGATGTGGCTGGATCTTTAATTAATGTGAAATTTGATGTAGGAATGGTTTTGCCTCTTGTAACGATGATCGGCGCATTAATAAGTGGTTGGCTTCAATATGCATTTGTATTAAAGAAAAATGTGGCAAACTCTAAAGGGTGGATATTAAATAATGCTATTGCCTGGCTACTTGCCCATGTTTTGACCATGGGGATGTTTTTTATAAAAATACCCACGCAACAAGGAGTGTTGTTAGCACTAATAGTTGCCATTGCATTCATCTTTCTTTTAACCGGTGGACCTTTGCTTGGTTTTATTACCGGAAAATTCATGGTTTCTAAAATTAATAATTTACAAAATAAAGATTGAGGTTTGGCAGGAAAATATGGTCGTAAATTTAGGACTTAGGCAGTGCAATTAACAAGTTAGCGGATTGCTCAAAACCGAAATCAATAAAAAAACCAAAATGAATATAACTATCATAGGAGCCTCGGCTGGAATAGGATTAGAAACAGTAAAAAGAGGATTAAATAGAAATCATTCGATAACGACACTTTCTCGATCTGAAATTGATATAGAAGAGAAAAAATCGTTAAATATGATACTTGGTGATGCAACTAATAAAGCTGACCTATTAAATTCAATCCAAAACGCAGATGCTCTAATTATAACAT